>JALUZF010000257.1 GCA_027012135.1 Gammaproteobacteria bacterium | reverse complement strand
TTCGCCAAAAGGCGAATAGGCAATGGGCTTTGGACCGGCCGTATAGGCATAACCGCAGAGTATGGAAATTAAGCCCAGCAGAATAATCGGCCAGCCGCCAATCCAGGCAAGGTAGATGCCGCTGCTAAAGGCGATTATAAAACTCAGCAGTGCACCGGACTTAATCTGTCTGGCGCTTAGCCAGCCCTGCTGTGCAGCACGTCTGGGGCCAAGCCGCTGATGAGTATCTGCGCCTTTTTCAAAGTCGGCGGCATCATTATAAAGGTTGGTGCCAGCCTGAATACATAAAGCAGACAGCAGGGTCAGTAAAAAAGTGCTTATGGAAAACTGTTGTTGATCATGCCAGGCCAGGGCTGAACCCAGTAATACCGGTGTTACCGATATGGACAGGGTTTTGGGACGTATGGCCAGCCACCATATGGTTAGTTTACCTGGCATGGTATGGATCAGGGGCGGCGTTTAAAACGGCTGAAATCAGGCGGGCGTTTTTCCACAAAGGCATTGCGTCCTTCCTGACCTTCTTCGGTCATATAAAACAGAGCCGTAGTATTGCCAGCCAGTTCCTGAATACCGGCCAGACCGTCGGTATCGGCATTAAATGCGGATTTAAGCACGCGCAGGGCAGTAGGAGAATGCTGCAGCATTTCGCGGCACCAGCTAAGGGTTTCCTGTTCCAGTTTTTTAAGAGGCACTACCGTATTAACCAGTCCCATGTCCAGTGCCGCCTGGGCATCGTATTGACGACACAGAAACCAGATCTCTTTGGCTTTTTTCAGGCCGATGGTACGCGCCATAATACCGGCACCCAGACCGGCATCAAAACTGCCGACCTTTGGGCCGGTCTGACCAAAACGGGCATTATCGGCAGCAATGGTTAAATCACAGATTAAATGCAGTACATGGCCGCCGCCTATGGCGTAACCGGCCACCATGGCCACAACGGGTTTGGGCAGGGTGCGGATCTGCCGCTGCAGTTCCAGCACATTGAGATGGTTAATACCCTGTTGATCTTTATAGCCGCCGTCCTCACCGCGGATTTTCTGATCACCGCCGGAACAGAAGGCCAGGTCGCCGGCACCGGTTAAAATAATAACCCCGATACTATTGTCGTAATGGGCATGATGAAAAGCTTCAATCATCTCACTGACGGTTTCAGGCCGAAAAGCATTGCGCACCTGAGGCCGGTTAATGGTAATTTTTGCAATACCAATGCTATCACCTGTGCCGTGCTCGTAGAGTATATCGGTAAAATTATAGTCGCTAACGGTATTCCAGCTCATATTTGTTATCCGGTTTATGATGCTTTAAATTTGCCTGTGGCATTTTACACTAGTTTGAGCATCGATAATAACTTCTACAAGAGTGAATCCGTTTTGCCTGAAGGTTTTTGTCAGTTGCTCTAATTCAGATACCTGAGTGATACGGATATAATTGAGCTGGTATAAGTCAGCACAATGTCTGAATTCCAGCCCGGTATCCGTTTGCCATAATTTTTCAAATTCATTGAGTTGACTGGGTGGCAGATAATTAAAAATACCCCCGCCGTGGTTATTGAGCAGGATAACGGTTCCATTATAGCCCTGTTTCTGCAGTTGTCTTAGCATAAGCAGACCGTTCATATCATGAAAAAAGCTGAGATCGCCCAGCACTGCTACACCATAGTGATCGGGTTGAGCAGCCAGCAGTCCTGCAAAAGTGGAAATATTACCATCAATACCGCTGGCCCCCCGGTTAGCATAGAGCTTAAGGTTTTTATCACCGCTATTGGTATGGTTGATAAAGGTATCAAAATCCCGAATAGCCATGGAATTACCGCTAAAAATTAATGACTGTGCCGGAATGGCCTGCAGCAGAGTATTAATGACATGGCCTTCAAACAGTTTTTCATTGTTTAAGGAACGGTTAATTCTATTTCCTGCCTGATGTTCTGCATCCTGCCATTGTGTGAGCCAGCGGCTGTCTGGATTCCGGGTGACTAAAGGCAGTAAAACCTGACAAAATATTTTGGGCAGAGTATTGACCAGAAGCTTATGAGTATGCAGAGGATCGAGACAATCGCCATAGGAACTGACAATGATCCGCTGACAGTGTTGCTGTTGCAGGTATTGCTGCAGTTTTTTAGACAGGGGAAACTGACCCAGGTGAATAATCCATTGAGGTGCCTGTCCGTTAAAATCAGCTTTATCCAGAAAAGTATCATAATTTATCAGCAGCAGCCGGCTGCAATTTTCCGTCAGTCGTAATCCGGAGAGTGGATCAATCAGTACCGGGCAGTTAAGTTTGTCTGCCAGGGAGGACAGAACAGGCTGTAAATCCTTTAGCTCTTTAGATGTTAACCGGCCGCAGATTATTAAACCGGGTTGGTTGTTGAGCAGTGTCTGAATAGTTTGCAGTCTGCTCTGGTTGAGTGGCCGAGGTTCTGAAGTATCAGGATGAGTGGGCTGTTCTGACGTTAAAATTTCAAGACCCAGTTGTTCAATAATATTATTTAATTGTTTGGCATTTATTTCCAGGGGCAGTAAGGGCTCTCTTAAAGGAATATTAATATGTACCGGCCCCGGTTTAGCAGACAGGCTTCTACTATAAGCATGATCAATGGTTTGTTTAAGATAGCCATTGTCCAGAGACCTCTGTTGCGGATGTTCCAGGGGAATAAATTCCCGTACATTGGAACCGAACAGGAACGATTGATTAATGGTCTGGTTAGCGCCGCAATTCTGTAGTTCATCCGGTCGGTCTGCAGAGAGCAGGAACAGCGGTGTATAGGAGTAACTGGCTTCAATAACAGCAGGCAGCCAGTTGGCTACCGCAGTACCGGAGGTGCAGATCAGCAGTACCGGATGCTGGCTGGCCTGAGACAGGCCCAGGGCAAAAAAACCGGCACTGCGTTCATCAATGTCGATCCAGGTCTTAATGGCCGGATGTTTTTCACAGGCCAGAGCGAGAGGCGTAGAGCGTGAACCCGGTGATATAACAGCCTGACTGATATTGTGCCGGTTAAGATAGTGGATGAGACTGAAGGCCCACTGGTAGTTTAAGGTACCGGTCTGTGCTGGCAATTTATAACATCTCCAGAATGGTCTGCATTTTTAATTCGGTTTCCTGCCATTCAACATCCGGGTCTGATTCCCTGATCAGTCCGGCCCCGGCATATAAATGGGCCTGTTCACTATTGAGCAGGGCGCATCTTAACATTACGGAAAGTTCACCATTCATCCGGGCATCAATCCAGCCGAAGGCCCCGGAATACCAGCCTCTTTGATAGCCTTCATGGGCTAATAACCACTGTTGAGCCTGCAGTGCCGGGAAACCGGCAATGGCGGGAGTAGGGTGCAGAGTTCTGATAGTATCAAATATATCGTATTGTTCCTGTAATATCCCCTCTACAGGGGTTTCCAGATGATACATATTATGCAGTTTCATTAAATAAGGTGAACAGGGCATTTTCAGACTATGACAGAGAGGATCAAGGCGCTGGTAAATGTCCTGGGCAATAAAACGGTGTTCTTTAAGCAGTTTGTGGTATTCTGGATTATCCTGATCAGTCGGTAACAGGCGAGGTGGATTGTCATCCTGCTGCGGGCTTTTTAAAATAGTTCCGCCAATGGCTTCGCTTTTAATAACAGAATCCTGCAGATGGATAAGTTGTTCCGGGGAGGCGCAGATCAGTTTGGTTTTTTTGCCAGAAAAAGACAAAATTGTACAGGCAGGATAGTAACGGCTTAGTTTATCCGTCAGTTTGGCTAGAGAAACCTTATGTTCCAGTCTGACCCATTGTTGACGACTGGTGACCAGTTTATCAAAATGACCTTTCTGAATTTCATCCAGAGCTTCCTGGCTCAGCTTTTGCCATGCCTGCCTATTACTGCTTCCGGCGTTATTGTCTTTACAGATTTTGCTGTTTGTTGATGTTCTGTGTTCAGGGTTTAATGGAAATGTATTGGACTGAGCAGTTGACTGAGATGACAGGTATTGGCTTAATAGTGATTTTATACTCTTTAATTCATCTCTGAGCGGGTTTTCCTGTCCGGCAGAATGGAAGGGCATATTAAACTGCAGGAATTTGCCGGCAGGTGTGGTTTTTATCAGTATACGCGGGAACTGCAGCAGGGCATTGGGTAAATTCTGCCAGTCACCACTCATGGGATCGTTTTCATCAAAGGCAAAAGCAATAAAGGCCAGCGGAGCAGATGCTGCAGGATAATGCCAGTTTTCCAGTAATTGCTCAAACTGATTTTTTAAGCTTTCCAGACGCTGAGTACCGGAAGCCCTGATACTCATCATTTCTCCCAGTCCCAGAAGGCAGGTCTGATCATCCGGTTTGTTTACAAAAAAATGTTCCAGATCCTCTACGGGTGAAACAGGAAAGTGATTGTCCAGCCTGGTTTCAATGGTCAGGTAGCGGCCAGCCGGAAAATCAGTATCCAGTACCTGCTGTAGGGCCTGTTCCAGAGAATGCATTAATAGATTAATCATTTCGGGAATTATAAACCTAAAAGAATAACAGTGGAAATCTGTATGAAGCTATTCGTGAGTAATAGAAGGCTTATATAACTGACTATTTTTTAACCAAATATGTTTCTTTTTGTAACAAAACAGGTAGGTTGACTTAGATCAATGTTATGAGATGAATATCACTTTATATTCCTTTCTATGCAAAGTGTGTCATATGCCACACCAATCATTGTATATGACGACCGGTGTGCTAGTATATGTCATATTCTTACTCAAGATGTGCATAAGTAAGAACAATTTTAAACAAGAAAAAAGGGTGCAAAACATGAAAAAAGTAAGCAAGAGCGTAGTCTCGTTGCTGGCTGGTGTCAGTATTGCCTTTGGGGCAATCTCCACTGCTTCTGCGTCTTCCCTTGAAGATGTAATGAAAGCCAGGGGACTGACTCAGAAGGATCTGCTGGCCGCAGCAAAAACTTATACACCGACCGGTGGCCGTGATGAATATCTGGCATTCAGCTCCGGTGGTCAAAGTGGACAGGTTATAGTCTACGGTATTCCTTCCATGCGTATTTTAAAATACATTGGTGTATTTACACCGGAGCCATGGCAGGGTTATGGTTTTGATGATGAATCAAAGGCTGTTCTGAAGCAGGGTCAGATAAACGGTAATATCACCTATGGTGATACCCACCATCCGGCTCTTTCTGAAACTAATGGCGACTATAATGGTAAGTACCTGTTTATTAATGATAAAGCCAATCCTCGTATTGCTTTAATTGATTTACATGATTTTGCAACCAAGCAGATTGTTGTCAATCCGGTATTCAAATCTTCTCATGGCGGTGCGTTTGTTTCTCCTAATACAGACTATGTCATCGAAGCTGCACAGTACCCGGCACCTTTTGAAAACAACTATGTGCCTTTGGAAGAGTTTAATGATAAATACCGTGGTGGTATGACTTACTGGAAATTTGATAATAAAAAAGGTCGTTTAGACCCAGCAAATTCCTTTACTGTTATGGCACCTCCATACAGCCAGGATTTATCTGATTTTGGTAAAAAAGCCAGTGACGGCTGGTCTTTCACTAACTCCTTCTGTTCCGAACGTTATGTCGGCGGTATTGAAAAGGGGCGTCCACCGTATGAAGCGGGCTGTTCTCAGAAAGATACTGACTTCCTGCACGTAGTGAACTGGAAAAAAGCGGAACAACTGGTTAAAGCCGGTAAAGCCGTTAAAATTAACGGTCACAGTGTTCTGCCTATAGATGTTATGGTCAAGAACAATGCCCTGTTCCTGGTTCCTGAGCCTAAGAGTCCTCACGGTGTTGATGTTTCTCCAGACGGTAAATACATCATTGTTTCCGGTAAACTTGACAGCCATGCTTCTGTGTATTCTTTTGCTAAAATCAAAAAAGCAATTGATAACAAGAAATTTGAAGGCAAAGATGCTTACGGCATTCCCATTATTGGTATGAAAGATGCGATTCACAAGCAGGTTGAATTAGGTCTTGGGCCTCTGCATACTCAATATGACTCCAGGTCCTGTGTAGTTTATACTTCTCTGTATGTTGATTCCATGGTTGCCAAATGGAACTATTGTGAAGGCAAGGTACTGGATAAGATTTCCATCCACTATAACATTGGTCACCTGGTAACAATGGAAGGTGATTCTGTTTCACCAGATGGTAAATACCTGGTTGCCCTGAACAAGCTGGCTATTGACCGTTTCAACCCTGTTGGTCCTCTGCATCCTCAGAACCATCAGCTGATTGATATCTCCGGTGATAAAATGCAGTTACTGTATGATATGCCAGTTCCTCTGGGTGAACCCCACTATGTTGTAGCTATCAAGGCAGACAAGCTTAAACCTGCTGTTCGCTACAAGTCCGGCTGGAATACTCGTACAGACAAGCGTTCCAAGTTCAAGACCCGTGCGGGCCGTGAAAAAACTACTCGTACCTGTGATGCTAATGGCAACTGTCGTGTAGTCGTTAACGGTACCACCATCCGTTCACACATTACTCCAGAAACCATCGAAGCAGAAGTCGGTGATACTATCGAACTGCATCTGACTAACCTGGAACGTGCAGAAGATGAAACTCACGGTTTCGCTATCTTTGCTCACAATGTGAACCTGTCTCTGGAACCTGGCGCAACAGTTAGTGCGACTTTCAAGGCAGAAAAAGAAGGTGTCTTCCCATACTACTGTACTGAATTCTGTTCAGCACTGCACCTGGAAATGGAAGGTTACCTGTTAGTTAAACCTAAGGGCTACAAGGCGAAAGCGGGTAGCGTTAAGGAAGGTCAGGCTTATACTAAAGCAGACTATGAAAAACAGGTTAAAACCAATAACGATACTCAGGCAGTCATTAATTCAGTGGTTGGTTACATCACCAGCACTAATTATAAAGACTTCCCTGAAGTGGTTGCTCTGGTTGAAGATGCAACAGACCAGTTAGGTTTTGCGGATGAAGCTAAGAAGAAAGCTGAAGCTGCAGCTGCTAAGAGTGACTGGCAGAATGCGACACTCTGGGCTGGTCAGCACTGGCAGTATCAGGTTAAAGCCGCAGACATTGGTCTGAGAGCTAAAACCTATCTGGAAGAACATGGTGCAAAAGTTATTAAAAAATAACTCTTAACCATGGAAAGTCCAGAAGAGGGGGAACATTTGTTCCCCCTCTTTGGTTTATAATATAAACCAAAATTATTGATACAATTTGAGCTTTTATGTGGTATCTTGTGTGATGTTAGGCACTGAACATGGTTGATTCAGGTCATATCATTCAGCCAACATTCAGGTATATTCATGTAGGCTTGATTCAGGGCAGAAAAATATTTTCCAGTCCTGCGTTTAATGAATCATTATTTAATAGAATTAACAGGAAATATTATGAAAAAATTATCTAAAATTGCTGTAGCGGCTGCTTTATGTGCAGGTGGTATTGGTTTTGCTTCCAGTGCATTGGCTCTGGATGGTCAGGCATTGTACCTGGACGCGACCAAAGGTGGTTGTTCCGCCTGTCATGGTAAGGATGGTAAGTCTCCTATTATGCCAACTTATCCTAAACTGGCTGGAAACAATGCAGAATACCTGTATAACCAGATTAAGGATATTCAGTCCGGTAAGCGCAATAATGGTATGACGGCGGCCATGAAGGGTATTACTCACATGACTACTGATGAAGAAAAGAAAGCAATTGCTGAATGGCTCTCTACCCAGTAACACCTTGAGCCCATATCAGGAATAGTGCCAATAATTACCCTGTAAATATTGTGTCTATTCCTGATTAATTTTCTTGGTTATTTGTATTGTTTTGATGTTTATCAAGGCCAATTAATATTTGGTATGGCATTATGCCTAAATCTTGAAAATTATGGTTCCAAGTGTTTGTTTAATATTTTAAGGGAGTTTACCTGAAATGAAATTAAAATCAGCAATAAGTATGCTGGCATTTACATCAGTTATTGCAATTAGCAGTGCCGCTTTAGCCACTGAAGAATTGTCTGATGAACATGCAAAAAGTCTGGGCTGGAATAAAGGTGGTGGTGAACAGGATGCTGCATTACACCTGACTCCGGATCTGGAAAACGGCCTGGATGTCTATGAAGTCTGTTCAGCCTGTCACCTGCCTGAAGGCTGGGGTACTAAAGATGGTACTTTCCCTCAGTTAGCTGGTCAGCATCGTAAGGTACTGATTAAGCAATTGGCTGATATCCGTGCATTAAACCGTGATAACCCAACCATGTATCCATTTGCTTTACCTGAGTCCATTGGTGATGAACAGGCTATTGCCGATGTAACTGCCTATATTCAGAAGCTGAAGATGAATCCAGACAATGGTAAAGGCCCTGCAACAGCAGATCTGGAAAAAGGTAAACAATTATTCCACGATAACTGTGTCAAGTGTCATGGTGATGTAGGCCAGGGTGATGCGGATAAATATTATCCAAGAATTCAGGGACAGCATTATAAATATATGCTGAGACAGTTTGAATGGATTCGTGATGGTAAGCGTCGTAATGCCAATCCTGATATGGTTGAGCAGATCAAGAACTTCACTGATGAAGATATGGTTAATGTAATCAGCTATGTTGCCAGCATTCCGGTTCCTAAAGAAGATCTGGCACCTTCCAAAGACTGGAAAAATCCAGACTTTGACTAAAGTTTAATAATGGTTTAATAACTTTTTCCAAAGTTTTAAGCTGTTTGAAAAGCTTTAATATCTAGCCCTTATATTCTTGTGGATATAAGGGCTTTTTGGGTGAAAACTGAAATTTTATTATAAAAATATCGGATAATACCGATAACATATTTTGCCGACAGTTTACTTAGACGTGTATTAGCGTGTGCCTGGGGTAGGCACTGCTAATGTAACATAAAGGATCATCTCCAATGAATGATGCAAAACGTTCAACCATTATTGCCTCTTTATCAATTGCTTCTGTGCTATTGATGATTGCCATTTATTTCGTGCCAATCTGGTGGGTGGCATTAACTGCGCCTAATTATCCGGAGGCCGCATTCCCTGATGGTGTTCGAATTAATTTCCATATGAATGGTGTTTTTAACGGCTGTTCCCTTGTGGTTAAAGACGAAATCGAAGAAAAAGAAGCACTGGACTGTGTGCATGAGATGGATACGATTAATCATTATGTCGGTATGTATCCTATTGCTGCCGGTGGTCCTATTGAACGTGGTTTTTCCCCGTTTTTAATTACCCTGCTGATTATTATGGTTATTGGCTTTGCCATCTCCAATCCGAAAAAACGTCGGCTATTTCTTATTGTGGCTTTTTCTGGTAATGCCGTCTGGATGACCATGACCATTTATATGCCGGGGGGGATAAAATATGAGAACGAGGGCTATCTTTATGCTCTGATGAATCAGCTGGATCAGGATGCAAATGATAAAACTCTGGGAGAAGATGTTAAGCTCGCCGATACTTCAAAGGCATTAAAGCAGCTTAAAGCATCTCTGGCAGGAAAAGAGTACCAGGAAGATTCTGCAGATAATCAGACTGATAAATCTGCAGAAAGAGCCGCTCCAATGGATGAAAAGACTCGCCTGATCCGTGAGCTTAAAAATACCTATGAAAATGATCTCAGTAACGGCCGGGTTTCTGAACCCTGGAAAGGTAATGCTTACCAGTTAATGGCCTGGCATTACGGCAAGGTTCTTGGGCGTTATTTTAATAACCAGGATGAGATTCGTCCTATGGTTAAAAATCTGAGACTGGCCACTAATGTCGTCTATATAGGCTTAATAGGTGCTATGCTGCTGTTAATTGTTGTCGGAACCCGACCTAAAAATAATATAATTTACTGGTTAATGATTCTGGTCCCCATGGCCCTGCCGGTCTTTTTCATTATCGATTATTCGGCCTGGCTCTGGTGGTATGGACATACCCTGAACTCTATGGGGGCTTTTGCTGTCAAACCCTTTATGCCGACTGTTTTTGGTGAAGGTAAGGTTGCGCAATTTGCCACTTTCTCCTATCCAAGCATTGGTTTCGGCTTAATGATGCTCAATTCAATATTACTGGCAGCCATTGCTTTAATGCGTCGTAAAGAATCTTTATAATGGCTCTTTAGCAAAATGTAATAGTCCTGAACGTTATAACTTGTTCAGGACTATTAATAAACTAATAGTTCATGACTGTTAATAGTTCATGACTGTTAATATTAGTTCATGACTGTTTGCTCAAGGGCTGTAAAGCTGCATAACATTTTATATAAGATTTATTAAACGATGATGTATCGCGTTCTCTTTATTTCACTATTCCTTTTTTCTTCGGCAATTTTTGCATCACTGCCTGCGGATAAAGGAAATCAGGCCAACAGCTCATACCCTCCCTTACAGCCTCTTGTCGATAAATTAAAAGAAGGCGATGTCCTGGTTATCCCGCCGGGCACTTATGCGGGTCCTGTTACTGTTAACGAGCCTGTCACACTTGATGGTCAGGGTAAAGTAACGATTGACTCCGGTGGTAAAGGCTCGGTTATCTATCTCAGGACAGACGGAGCGGTTATTAAAAACCTTCATCTGACCAATTCCGGTGCTCATCACAACGACCTTGACTCCGGTGTTCAGGTGCGGGGTGATTTTAATGTGATTAAAGATAATATCATTGACAATTGTCTTTTCGGTATTGATTTACAGAAAGCCAAAAATAACGTGGTCAAACGCAATACCATTTCTTCAAAAGATGAAGAGCTGGGTATGAGAGGGGATTCTATCCGACTCTGGTACAGTTTTGATAACAAGATTATAGATAACGTAATGAATGATGTGCGGGATATGGTGGTCTGGTATTCCAGGAATAATATTATTCACCATAATATCAGTCATCGGGGACGTTATGCCCTGCATTTTATGTATTCACAATATAATGATGTGCAATATAATGAATATTATAATAATTCTGTAGGTATATTCCTGATGTATAGTGATGGTGTAGTGATAAAACATAATATTATTTCTCATGCAACCGGACCTTCAGGTGTAGGTATTGGCTTTAAGGAAACCTCGGATATTAAAGTTGAAGATAACCAGATTTTGTTCAGTTCTACCGCTTTGTCTATTGATGTATCACCCTATCAACCAGATACTACTAATTATTTTACCAATAACCTGGTTGCCTTTAACGGTATTGGGATCCGATTCCTGGCAGACTGGAAAGATAATATTTTTAAACACAACTATTTTAAAGCCAATATAACACAGGTTATTGTTTCGGGTGGTAAAACGGCCAACAGAAACGAATGGGATGGTAATTACTGGGATGATTATGAAGGCTTTGATGAAGATAAAAACGGTATCGGTGATACGCCGCACGAAATTTATGCCTATTCTGACAAGCTCTGGCAGGATGTAGAAGGAGCACAGTTTTATAAAGGCTCTGCGGTTCTTGAGCTAATTGATTTTCTGGAAAAACTGGCTCCGTTCAGTGAACCAGATTTAATTCTCAGAGATACCAGACCCATAATGAATGTTAGTGCACTGGATGCTGAAGAAAAAGAGGCTGAAGATAAAATCAGCCAGGATGAAGAAGATAACCAGAACAGAAATGAAACTGAGCTCGAAAAACGTTTGAAAGGGTACTTACATGACTCAAGCTACTAACACTAAGGCGGAAAATACTAAGCCGGAACAAAACAAAGCGAGCAAGAAACCGTCAAAAAAGAAAACCATTAATCGTGGACCGGGCAGACGTGCCCAGGAAGCCAGGCGTCAGTTTTTGCGTTCTGTGGCTTTAACTGTGGGTGTGACCAGTGTCTCTCTGGCTGGTTTTATTCCACTTAAAGGCCATGCCGATACTCGTCTGAAAATGCGTCCGCCGGGTGCATTGACAGAAAAAGATTTTCTGGCTTCCTGTATTAAATGCGGTCAGTGTGTTCAGGTCTGCCCGGTTAACGCCATTAAACTGGATGACCTGGATACCGGATTTGGATTGGGTACCCCTTATATTGAAGCACGTGAACAGGCCTGTGACTTTTCCTGTGACGGTCTGCAATGTGTACTGGCCTGTCCTACCGGTTCCCTGACTCATGTTCTGGATTATCCTAAGGATACCCGCATGGGTATTGCTAAACTGGATAAGCCAAAAATCTGTCTTGCCGTGGCGGGTAAAGGTTTTAAGGGAATAGCACGGGGACCTGATTATGACGGGGTTCTGCGTTATGAAGATATTGACCGCTGGAATCCGATACCACTTAAGGATCATCCTTATGATGTGGAAATCTGCGATCTGTGTGTACAGGCCTGTCCAATTGAGCAGCGCTATAATCAGTGTCAGGAAGGTAATTATCCATCCGGTGATAAAAACCAGTGTCCTCCCAAGCGGGCCATTGGTCTGGAATTAATTGAAGAAAAAAATGGTGTCAGGCATATGAAACCGGTAGTCTATGACGGTTGTGTCGGCTGCGGGGTATGTGAAATGATCTGTCCAACAGAACAGGCGGCCATTGTCATTGATTACAATGAAGTAACTAAAATGCCCCTGAGTCCTGAATACCTTAAGAAAAGTGAGGGACACTCATGAACCGTTCTCTTGAATCATTATTACAACTACTGGGTCGTACACCTCGTAAACCCAAAAAAGATGAACTTTCTCCTGAAGTACAGAAAATATACTTCTATAAAAAAGGAGAGAAAGTTACCAAGGCACAACTGGAAGCTCTGCACGATGAACATCACAAAAATTCCAAAAACAAGTGGCGTAAACGCCGCTGGCTGACATTAATTGCAGTGAACCTGCTCTTTGTCGTGTCTTATTACCTGGACATTCAGTTACTGGAAGGCGCATTAACGGCTTCACGTTTTATGGGCTTTCATATGGCTGATTTAAATTCA
Source organism: Gammaproteobacteria bacterium (assembly GCA_027012135.1). GTDB lineage: Bacteria > Pseudomonadota > Gammaproteobacteria > GRL18 > GRL18 > JANELJ01. Next base: position 5,338 of record JALUZF010000257.1, on the reverse strand, counting down.
GCTCTACAGGTCATGCTGGCGCATAAACAGGTGTTAATCAACCTGATGATTGGTATTACCACTATCTTTATTCTCTGGTTTATTTTAGGCGGCAGAACCTTCTGTTCCTGGGTCTGTCCTTATCATTTGCTTGCTGAGTGGGCGGAAAAAGTGCACCTGTGGCTGGCTGCCAGAGGACTGGCGAAAAATTACACCTTCCATCGCGGTGTCAGAACGGTGTTTTATATTATTTTTGCCCTGCTGGCCTTATTGACAGGCTATACAGTTTATGAATTTATTTCACCCACCGGTATATTGAGTAGAGCCTTAATTTATGGTCCGACTCTGGCTCTGGCCTGGGTGGCTTTTTTATTATTATTTGAAATATTCCTGTCCCGTCGTGCCTGGTGCCGCTATGTCTGTCCTATTGGTATCACTTATGGCCTGGTGGGAATATTCTCACCGGTACGTGTGACCTATGATATGACAGACTGTAAACATGAAGGGGACTGCCGTAATGTCTGTCTGGTGCCCCATGTGCTGGATGTGACTATTAAAAATCGCAGTACTGATGTAGAAATCGGTATCGGCGCTGACTGTACCCGTTGTGGTCTGTGTGTCGATGCCTGCCCGACGAATTCACTGAATTTTGAATTCAAGGGGCTGACCCATAAGTCTTCCAAACCGGAAGTGGAACGTTCACTGATGCCTGAGAAGAAAGAAGAACAATCCTGATGATACAATTTAATAATGTAAAAAAGACCTTTCGACGTACCGAAGTTCTTAAAGGTCTTAATCTTGAAATAACCACCGGTGACCGAATTGCCCTGGTGGGTTCAAACGGGGCGGGTAAGACCACCATGATCCGTTGTCTTCTGGGAGAATACACCTGTGAAGGCAACGTTCTGGTTAACGGTCATAATCCGCGTACAGAACGTCAGCTTGTTCTAAAAGATATTGGTTTCGTACCTCAGTTACCGCCGCCTTTAAAAATGCCTGTGGGGCAGTTAATTCATTTTTCTGCCAGCCTGTGTGAATCCGATCCCCAGGAAATGATTAACGTTTCAGAACGACTGGGGCTGGATTTTGAGCAGTTAAAATCCCGTCCTTTTGTTAAACTCTCTGGCGGGCAGAAGCAGAAACTGCTGATCAGTATCGCTCTGGGGCGTTCAGCTAAAATATTAATCCTGGATGAACCGGCCGCTAATCTTGACCCTGACGCCCGGCATATTTTCTTTCAACTGCTGGCAGAAAAAAAAGATGAAGCCGTTATGTTAATTTCCAGTCACCGGCTGGATGAAGTGGCTTCCCTGGTAAACCGGGTCATTGAAATGGATCAGGGTCGGGTGATTCTGGATGACCGGGTGGAAGATGAAGTGGATCTCTATAGTGTGCTGCAAACAGAAATTACCATTAAACGGGTAGATGAAGCCTTTTCCAAAGCCATTAAACTCTGGAACTTTGAAACAGCTGAGAATACCCAGGATGCTGGTCAGGTCTGGCATGGGACAGTGGCAGGCCCGGATCGCCTGCGTTTTCTGGGTGTACTTTCCCGTTATGCGGCGATTTTAAAAGACATTCATATGGAAGAGCGTAAAAATGCATAAAATTACCTATTTTATACTGATTTTTGCGTCAATACTGATTTTACTCACCGGTTGCGGTAATAACAATCAGACTGGGCCTGTTGAAGTTAAATGGGACCGGGACGCCTGTACACGTTGTCGGATGATGCTCAGTGATCGTGATTTTTCGGCCCAGGTTCGAGTGTTTCCTGAGGGTAAACGTTCTAAAGTCTATAAATTTGACGATATGGGTTGTGCCGTTTTATGGCTTGAAGAACAACCCTATAAAAATGATCCTAAAACTGAAATCTGGGTTAATGACTATAAAACCAAAGAATGGATAGATGCCAGAAAAGCCTGGTTTGTTAAAGGTGAAATTTCACCCATGGGTTATGGGCTGGGTGCAGAAAAAGAAAAAACCGAAGGCGCATTAAATTTTGAACAGGCCGTTAAGCATATTGAAGAAGTGGAAAAGAAACTCAATATTCATGGCGGTAATCTTGAACACTAATTGTATAAATTATTAAACACAAGTGAAAATTAAATGAGACATTTATGGTTAACAGCCTGGGCTGATATTATTGAGTCACTCAGAGCAAAATGGTTTATCGTGTACAGCGGTGTGTTTGGCGGTATTGTGGTGCTGCTGTTTGTCTTTGGAATAACAGAAAGTCGCATTATGGGTTTTACCGGTTTAACGCGGTTGTTAATTACCTATATCCAGCTAACCATAGCCATTTTACCGGTGTTTGTATTGATTACAACGGTTCGTTCTGTTGCCGGGGACAGAGAGGCCGGGGTGTTTGAATACCTGCTGTCTCTGCCTATCTCCCTGTCAGCCTGGTTCTGGGGACGTTTCCTGGGGCGTTTTATAGTGGTATTCCTACCGGTATTCCTGGCCATGATCGGCGCAGTTATCTGGACAGCCATTAAGGGAGCGGACATTCCCTGGGGACTGTTTGCCAGCTATACCGGTTTATTGCTTGCAGTGGCCTGGTGTTTTCTCGGTATTGGTATGCTGATTTCTACCCTGGCTCGTTCCGCAGATATAGCCCAGGGACTGGCCTTTGTGGTCTGGTTAACCCTGTTATTATTCCTGGATCTGATCCTGCTGGGCATAATGATCCGCGAAGGTCTGCCTTCAGAAACGGCTGTGGCCATTTCTCTGATCAATCCATTACAGGTATTTAGAACCGCCGCCATGGTATTATTTGATCCACAACTGGTTATTTTAGGCCCCTCAGCCTATGTTATTCTGGATAATTTCTCCGAGGCCGGTTATATACTCTGGGCCATTGCCTATCCTGTATTACTGGGCACCTTCTGTGCTTCCATTGGTTATTATTTATTCAAGAAAGGTGATTTGCCTTAATTTGTTCTAATTAACTTCTTCAAATTACCAGTATTAAAAAATGTCCATCTTTTTCCTTCTCCCTCCGGGAGAGGGTCAGGGTGAGGGTTTATTATGTTTAAGCAATTCATATTTTTATTATCTTTTTCTTTTTTATCTTCGTCCATCTGTTTTGCTGAAGAAGAACCTGCAGAAATTGATCTGGATCTGGGCGAGGAGATTAATGAAGTCTGTGCCGGCTGTCATGGTGAATTCGGCCAGGGCGGTAAAGAGGGTGAGTATCCGCGTCTGGCTGGTTTGCCGGAACAATACATTATACAGCAGCTTAAAAATTTCAAATTAGAAAAACGTAAAAATATTCCCATGCGTCCTTATGCCAATGACCGGGAATTACCAAATGAGGATATTCCTTCTATTGCCGCCTATTTATCACAGATAAAACTGACCAGCAAAATGCCGGAGTTTGATGAAAACACTACGGCCTATGAAAAACTGCTGATTGCCAAAAAAGTGTTTAATATTGCCAGGGTAGAGGGTGATGTTGAACTGGGCAAAGAGTTATACGTTGATGACTGCAAGCTTTGTCATGGTAAAAACGGCAAGGGTAAGGAAGGTTCTGAAACCCCTCCGCTGTCAGGACAATACACAGAATATATGACCCGGCAGATAAAACACTTTGCCAGTGGTGAACGCTGGCATGAATACGCTGAAGATCTGTTTGAAGAAATGGAACCGGAAGAACTACAGGCTATTATGGCTTATCTTTCCACTACCGATGATTAATTCAGGCTAAAAAACAATCCATTTCATTCCTCTCACCCCAGATCTTGCAATAAAGATAAATCAAGCGAGGGAGGGGCATTTTTTGTTACCATCCATTCCCTTTTGGTCTCTGGATTTATCCACTCCTTTTCATTACCTAAATGTTGTTTGTCGTTTATCGCTTTTTATATGTCTTTTAATGCGTTATATGCCACAAAGACTGTGTTATATCACTCAAGTTTGAAAAGTAAGAATCTTTAAAAGAGTTTAAAATCAGTGTGTTGCGTGCTGGCATTATAATTGCTATTAAGCTGTTTTGCTTTTTAAATAGTTACTTTATGGGATTAACAATGATAACAACAAAACAGAAAACACTTTACCTGGTGGTTTTATTTTCCATGAGTCCTTTTGGCTCAAATTATGCGGAAGAATACGAACTGGATATGCCTCAGATAACCGTTACCGGTACGAGGGAAGAAACACTGAAAAGTGAAGTACCGGAAACAGTGGATGTTATTGATGAAAAAGAAATTAATGAAGTCAAACCAGGGCATCCTTCAGAATTATTAAATCGTATTCCCGGTGTGCATGTAAATGTGACCGGTGGTGAAGGGCATATGATGATGATGCGTCAGCCCATTACCACTAAGCCTGTTTATTTATATCTTGAAAATGGTATTCCAACCCGCTCTACGGGCTTTTTTAATCATAATGCTCTGTATGAAACCAATTTACCGCAAGCCCAGGCAGTGGAAGTTATCAAAGGACCGGGAACTTCTTTATATGGCAGTGATGCCATCGGCGGTATTGTTAATGTTATTACCCGGCCTGCACCGCTTGAACCTGAATTTGATCTGGGTCTTGAAGGCGGTGAATACGGCTGGGGCAGAATACTGCTTAGCGGCGGTAATACCTGGGGTGATAATGGTGTCAGAGGTGATTTAAATATTACTCATACTGACGGCTGGCGGGATAAAACTGATTATGATCGGGTGGCTGGTACAGCCCGTTGGGATACGGTTTTAAATAATGGCGCGTCCCTGGAAACAGTGTTCAGTGGTTCAGACATTGATCAGCAGACTGCCGGTTCGTCCAAACTGTCAGAATATGATTATAAACATGACCCTACTAAAAACTATTATGGAGTGTCCTATCGGGATGTAACGGCACTGCGTTTATCCACTAATTATGAACAGGAATTTGGTAATTCTCTGCTGACTGTTACTCCCTATTTTCGTGATAATGAAATGGAATACCTGCCTAACTGGTCGTTTACCTATGATCCCAGTATTAAGAAAACAGAGAATCAGTCCTTTGGTCTGATGTTAAAACACCGAACGGATTTTGAACCCTATAGAACCCGCCTGATTGTCGGGATGGACTATGATTATAGTCCGGGAAGTCGTAAGGAACATTATTTCGACTCAACTAAAAATGCAGATGGAATTTATGACTATTATATCAAGCGCGACAAAATCTATGATTATGATGTAGATTATACGGGTATATCACCTTATATCCATGTGGAAACCTCACCGGTTGAACAATTAAGACTGACCGCCGGTTTACGCTATGATAATGTTGAATATGATTATGATAATAATATGTCCAGTGGATTATTCAGATACAGACCTGCCAGTATGCGTTTTTCTATGAAAATTAACCGTCCTGATGATGATAC
>JALUZF010000256.1 GCA_027012135.1 Gammaproteobacteria bacterium | reverse complement strand
CAGAGCATCACGCATTTCGTATGCACAGGGCATACCGCCAGTTCCAGCACCAATAATAACGACATGAGCCATAATTTATAATCTCCTGATATGTGGTATAAAATTTTTTTAATTTATAGTAATAAACACAATTAAATAAAACCTTGATAGTCAGGTAGAGCTTCCATAAACCTGGTCTATAAGTATTTTAAATAATACTGGAAGGAATGAGGTAACCAATATTGTTATATTAATGAATAATAATTTGCTTTTAGTAGCCTGCTTTTATTATTAGTTTTGTTACCGGCTTTTCTTTAACTTAAGAGCTAGCTAAAAAGTAAGCTAACACTAATTTTATAATTATTATATTGTTATTGGCTTGTCTGAGTTATAGCCTGTTATTTTTAATTTATAATAACTTTTTTCAGCTAAAAGTAAAGTGGTTTACTTAAAAATAAGGTATTTATTTAGGTTTAACAAAATTGGCTATCAACAAGTGCTATTATTGTCAAAATTATAATTCTTTAAAAAGGTCAGCCTGCAGACTATGACTAATGAACCCGTTTTAAATTTACAGGATATTGTTGATGCCTATGAAGATCCTGCGGTACTGATTGCAGAAGATTATAGAATAATTCGTGCCAATAACAGTTACCGGCAGATTTATGCCCTGCAGCATGAACCTGAAAATGTATCTTTTACAGATAATATCACTACGGATGTTTCCAGGAATTACTGTTACTCAGTCTCGCATCATTACACACGCAGCTGCGATCAGGAAGGTGAATCCTGTCCACTGCTGAAGGCCAGACAGACCAGAAAAAACCAGCGGGTACTGCATATTCATCATACCCAATTTGGAGATGTGCACGTTGATGTATCCTTATATCCGGTACAGAGTGCTGAGGGTAAAAACTACTTCCTGGAAGTTATGAAGACGGTTAAACATGCCAGTCCGATTGCCGGTCCGCAGGGAATGGTAGGTAAGTCTGCCAGTTTTAACCGTCTACTAGGTCTTATTAACCGGGTTGCAGGGCATGATGTTTCCGTATTGTTATTAGGAGAATCCGGTAGTGGTAAGGAACTGGTGGCCCATGCCATTCATCAGGCCAGTGCCCGCCATTCTTCTGCCTGTGTCACGGTTGAATGTTCCGGCTTATCAGAAGCTTTATTTGAAAGTGAGTTGTTCGGTCATGAAAAAGGTGCTTTTACCGGGGCTGTACTTAAAAAGAAAGGTCTGGTAGAAGAGGCTGAAGGAGGCACCCTGTTTCTGGATGAAATTGGTGATGTTCCTCTGTCATTGCAGGTTAAATTACTGCGCCTTATAGAAACACGGACATTCAGACGAGTAGGTGGAGTGGAACAGAAAATCAGTAACTTTAGACTGATTTGTGCGACCCATAAAGACCTTAAATCCATGGTTAAAAAAGGTCTGTTTAGAGAAGATCTATACTACCGTATCAGTACTTTTCCCATTCGTCTGCCGACTCTGAGGGAACGTCGTAGTGATATACCATTACTGGTTGAAACCATACTTAACCGTATTTCAAAAAACAGGACATTGCAGGTGTCGGATCAGGTACTGGCATTTTTTTCCGAATATTTCTTTCCCGGTAATATTCGCGAACTGAGAAATATTCTGGAATATGCCCGGGTGATGGCAGATGACGGAATAATTGAACTGGAACATTTACCGGATGATATAAAACTGGACAAGCGGGCTGCTCATATTCAGGAAGACGCTTTTTCAGTTACGGCTATTGTACCGCTGGAACAATGTGAACAGGAATATTTACAATGGCTGAGCCGGCATTACCAGGGAAACCAGAAAAGTCTGGCTGATAAGCTGGGTATTAGTGAAAGAACCCTTTACCGGAAATTAAAGACTTTACCGTAAAAAACTTACCTAAAACAAAAGCCTTAGTAGAAGCGGATTAAAAAGATTAAGATCAGGATAATTGAGTAATATCCAGTGTTTCGTTCCAGGCGTGCTGGTATATATTTTCAACCCGATGGCGTAAAACCATGTTTTCATTTAACATATTAATAACCTGTTTAACATGCTGAATAAATTCGTAGCGCTTATTGGCCAGAGCATAACATTCAAAAAGTTTCAGGTTTAAATCCTTATTCAGTGGTACCTTGATAATTTCACTGGTAAGAATATTTTCTGCTTCATCATAATTACCATAAGCAATATAAGTATCAACCTCACTTAATGCTTCGGGTATAGAACGCTGTACAGTATCCTCTGTATCAGCTTCTTTTTGTGAAATACTTTGTTTGTAATCTTCAATATCTTTTTCGCTTAGATCCAGAGAAAAATCAACATCGCTGTTATTTTTAGTGCTGTCTTCAGGGGTGGGTTGTATGCTGGCTGTACTTTTTGAAGTACCGGTATCCGTTTCATCCGGCGCATTGATTTTCTTTTCAAAATATTCGAAAAAATCCATGTCATCTTCATTTTTTTCTATGACGGACTCTGTTTTCTGAGCCTGTTCTGAAGGACTGTCGTTGACAGAGCGCTCAACGATATTTTTTTCAGGTAGTGCTGCAGAAGACTTACGTTGAAAAGTGGACAGTACCGGTTGCTCATCATGTGTAGGAGCAGGCTGGTCGGCATCACGGCCTTTTTGTTTTTTAAATGCAAGATAACTGCCGATTAAAACAATAATTGCAAATACTGCCAGAGCCAGGGTGTTGATTGGGTTGGATAGTAATTCCTGCATAAATGTTCGTTGAGAAGTCTTTGCCTGAGTGGCTGTCGATTCAATGCTCAGGACAGAATTTTCAGCCTTGTTCTGGTCAGTAGTGGCAATACTGAGGTGGGATTCTTTACTTTGCACACCCCGTTCCTGAGTATGTTGACTTGTTTCTGAAGAATTAATTTCATTGCTGGCTATGACTTTAGACTCTGTACCCAGTCTTGCGGTTTTCAGATCTTCAGTGGTGCGCATATCTTTTAATAAACGAGTGATCTCAGTAATCTGCTTACTCAGGTCGCTGTTTTGTGAATCGAGAGTGTTTATTTTCTCATTAAGACTATCAACCTGGGAAATGAGAATTTCGTTCTCAGTCTGCAGTAACTTAATGGTATCCATTGATGTTTTTAGAGCTTTATTAATAAGCAGTAAATCCTTTTTACTGGTCACAGGCTTATTAATCAGGGTCTCGTTAGGCGGAATGATTTTTAATCGGCCCTGTTCCTCTGCCAGCTGTTTTTTATCAGAAGGTTTCTCCTCCTTTCTGACAGAAGATTTACTGTGTCGTCTGGTAGGTTCAATAACTCGACTGGGTGATTTTTGAGCGGCAAGTTCATAACTTTCTGAACGAGAGCTTCTTTTGCCAGCAATTTTCTTTAAAGGTGCTTTGCCGTTAATCTGTCGTACCTCATTGCTGTCGGGCAAGGAGAGTCTCTGATTCTGTTTTAACAGATTAATATCGCCATTAATAAAAGCATTCTGGTTCAGTACGAAAATAGCCTGCATGGTCTGCCAGGTATTAACACCGCTATCGGGACGAAACTTTTCTGCTATTTTCCACAGGGTATCGGAACGCCGGGTTGTATAGCTACGCTCGCTGCGATGGCTGGCAATAATGTGCTGATAGTTTTTCTGAGTTGTTGTTACTTTCGTTCTACTGGTTAAAGGCTTCTTTTTATTAGCTTTTACATTAGCTAATGGCTTTTTGGCCGTATATCTGGGCTGACTGTGTTTTTGTACAAATTTGGGTGGGTCCAGTAAAAAGGTGTATTCACGACTGATATGCCCGTTACGCCATCTCATATCCGCTATAAAGGTAATAAAAGGTTCTTTAACGGGCTTTTTTGAGGTCAGTTTTGCAACAACAGAGCCATTGGGCTTTTTAATTACTTTAAAATGAATCCTGTTAAAAACCTCAGGGCTGAACAGATTGGCTTTCTTATAGGTTTGTCTTTGAGCATTTCTAATGATGATATCATCAATGGGAACGGCACTGGCATCCAGAATCTCAATTTCAACGTCCAGAGGCTCATTTAACTTTGAAAGCACATTAATATTGCCAAGGCCCAGGGCAAGTGCGGTATTAGACAGTAAAACTGTCAGTAAAGTTAACAAAACCAAATGGTATGGAATAGTGTGAAAAATTGTGACAAATAGCTTTTTTAGCATAAGTTTTATGTAAACCTGATACCTGAACGGGTGTATTAAATAGTATTAAAAAATGATATAAAAGCCGCCTGCAGATTTGTTATCCTGTCTTTTGCCCATATTCTGCTTTAAATTGTCAAGTTTAAGCAGACAACTAATTTTAAATAGAAAGCCTATTTTAAGTAGAAAAACTGGAAAAAAGAGCCTTAAAGACAACCTTTAACAGAACTTGTCTCTAATTATACTTAATTTGTGTAATTTATCACTATAAATCAAGTTTTTAAGGTAACATTTTGATTTTATAAGTTCTTTAAGTTAAAAAACAAATTCCAGAATGGCTGCAGGGATTCGTTTATTTGTTTGAATAGCACTTTCTTGAACTTTCAGGCAAAGATTGAAATAAAAGTATCTTTTGCACGGGTTACAAAGTCTCTGTTTAACCCTGTTTAAGGATTTAAGCATTTTTCAGGTTTATTTATGATTACCAATTTTAAGGCTATACCGACCAATCTTATTACCGGATTTCTGGGCAGCGGTAAAACAACGGCTATTTTACAGTTACTCAAATCCAGACCGGCTGGCAGTCACTGGGCGGTACTTGTTAATGAGTTTGGTGATGTCGGGATTGATGGTGCTTTACTGGAACAGAACCAGATTGAGGACGGTGCTTTTATTAAAGAAGTTCCTGGTGGCTGTATCTGTTGTGCGGCGGGTCTGCCATTGCAGATGGCGCTTAATCTGCTGATAAAGCAGGCCAATCCCCAGAGAATTTTAATAGAGCCGACCGGGGTAGGACATCCATTGAAAGTCGTTGAAACACTGACCGGGGAGTTTTATACCAAAGTTCTGGATTTACGGGCCACCATCTGCCTGGTTGAAGCCAAAAGACTGCGGGATAAACGTTATCTTGATAATGAAACCTTCAGGGATCAACTTAATATTGCCGATGTACTTATGGCCAGTAAGTGTGATCAAACTTCAGAAGAGGATAAAAAATTTTTTTTTGAATTTGCTCAGCAATTCAGTCTGCCCAAGGCCCATGTTGAATGTATAGAACAGGGTGTTTTTGCTTCAGAGCTGCTGGATATTTTACGTAATCCACAACGTGAAGCTGTTTATCCTGATGCCCATCTGCACAAATCTGGGCATGAACACGATGAGCATAGGCATGCACACAGTAATCATGATGATGCCGGAGTATGCAAGGTTTCTAGCGATTCAGAGGAAATGGCCTGTGACTGGCGTCGCTTTGAAAATAATGGTCAGGATTACTACGGTTGTGGGTGGATATTCAAAGCCAATATCCTGTTTGATGAACAATGTCTGATGAAATGGGCCAATAATCCTGATTTTACCCGTGTTAAAGGGATCTTTCGCACTGAATCGGGCTGGATTGTCATTAACCGTATGGATGATCAACTCAGAAGGGAAGAATCCGGTTATACCTCAGACAGTCGCGTGGAGCTGATTGAACCAGAATATCTTGACTGGAACCGTATAGAACAGGAACTGGTGCATTGTATTATTCGGTATCTATAGGCCAATGTTATAAATAAACTGTAAATTATTAAAAAAACAGTTTTTTTGACCATAAAAACACATTTGCCAAATCGTATATAGTTCTTGTGATGCTATGCTTTAAATAATATATGATTTTTAATAAAATCATATATTA
>JALUZF010000255.1 GCA_027012135.1 Gammaproteobacteria bacterium | reverse complement strand
TTCGGCAGCAGGGACGCTGCCGAAAAGCCTCCATGGATGGATTCACGGCGTCTTCAGCAAGGAGCACGGCCAATGGATACGGTATTTGCGTCTAAATGAGAATCATTAAAAGTATGCTCCCGCCCTGATATAAGTCTTTGATGTCATTGCTTTTTTAATGGTCGACCCCTGGGGGAAGCAGTTTGTCTCTGGAAGCGAAAGTATGATATGGTAAAAATTACAGCTCCAGATACTCGTTAATCAGTAACTCACACAATTAGTCTTTAGCAAAGTACAACGTGATAATCGTCGCAGAAGGTATTAGTCTGGCATGAATATACAAAATTATAATGAGCCTGTTGCATCCCTCCCGGTGTTGCTGGTGCGTAATGAGGCGCATTACTTTTCGGTGGTTATCGGATGACATTTTCACCTGAGTATGCTCTTTACGCTAAGGCGCTGGTTGGGGTACTGGCCATTGTAAATCCGTTGGGCGCCATCCCGGTATTTCTTTCATTATGCGGTGATCGAACGCCTGCGGAATGTCACCAGGTTGCGCGTACGAGCGCTGTGGCCGTTGCTGTCGTTTTAATTGCAGCGACCTGGGCCGGGGACGCATTGCTAGGCTTTTTCGGTATTGGTATTCCCGCTTTCCGAACCGGAGGCGGGTTGCTTATATTGCTGATGGCGATTTCCATGCTACATGCCCGGCAGAGCCATACACGGCAAACGCAGTCAGAGGCTGACGAAGCCAGCGATAAGGAAAATATCGCCGTTGTACCCCTTGCGATCCCGCTGATGGCCGGGCCGGGCGGCATCAGTCTGGTGATCGTAGATGCGCACCAGGCGGCCAGCTGGAGCGACCGGTTAATGCTGAGTGCAGGTATTCTTGTTGTCTCCCTGGTGGTATGGCTGGCATTACGGCTGGCGACACCAATTGGTGAAAAACTGGGTACGACTGGACTGAATATCGCCACCCGGATTATGGGCCTGTTGCTTGCCGCTATCGGTATACAGATGCTGACCTCTGGATTAATAAAACTCCTGCCAGGGCTTGGGTAACCATGCAAAAAATAAGACCTTACTTTTATAGAAATAACTTTAATACATCCTGTGCTTAAACAACCAGCCTGCAAATATCAGCGATATCAGACCAATTAAAGTCATGGGCCAGAACTGGCTGACCAGATCACCATAGCTGTTTCCTTCCAGAGTGACGAAGAGTGATGAAATCATCAACCCAATTCCAACGGTAGACATTAAAAACAGGTGATCAATATTTAAGACACTTACTCATACATGGTGCCCGAACAGCCGTCAGCTGGACTTTGTTCAAAAAAAGCAACCCGTTGAGCGACTGGAGCCAGTGCCTGGTTGCAAGGCGGGGTAAAAGAAAAATCTACTAGAACGTATAAAGCAGCCTTTATTCAAAAAATAGGGCAAAGAATATTTGTAGCTAGAAATGTAGGTGTTCTGTAAAAACTTAAATATTTACACTTTTTCAAAATATAAATATCACTTATAAAAAAATGTTTTTCAAATGAATTAACATATAG
>JALUZF010000254.1 GCA_027012135.1 Gammaproteobacteria bacterium | reverse complement strand
CTCCATGGATGGATTCACGGCGTCTTCAGCAAGGAGCACGGCCAATGGATACGGTATTTGCGTCTAAATGAGAATCATTAAAAGTATGCTCCCGCCCTGCAGCGAATACAACTTTTGTGGATCATAATTAAAAAAGAAATAATGTACAAGATGATTTTATGATATCATCAATATGATTAGGAATTATTTTTGTATTTATGAATGAATTGACCGAACAGAATTTACCTGAAGCCAATCAACAACTTCCATTTTCTGCCATACTACTGGATATGGACGGGGTTCTTTTTCATGGTATGAATCCTATTGATGGGGCAATGGGGTTTATGGAGGCTATAACCAATATCCCTCATGCGTTTATTACTAATAATCCCATTCGTTTACCACAGGCTGTAGCAGATAAGCTGGAGCACATTGGTTTTAAACGCCCTTCAGAAAAATTAATTGTGACTGCCGGAGAAGCCACATCCGCCTGGCTGGCACAACAAAAGCCAGGTTATAGTTTTTTTGCTGTTGGTGCTGAAGGTCTGCACCAGAGTTTAAATCAATATGGTAATGAAGATCCTGAAAATGCGGATTTTGTAGTAGTAGGTGAAGGCGAAGGCATTAATTATGAGGCAATTATCACAGGTATTAACCTGATTATAAAAAAAGGAGCCAGATTAATCAGTACCAACCCGGATACCAGTGTCGATGCTGTTTACCGGGGTAAGCGAGTCATAATGCCCGGAGGCGGTGCTCTGGTAGCTCCCTTTGTGGCGGCCACAGGTCAGCAGCCGGTGACTATCGGTAAACCTGAACCGCTGTTATATGAAATGGCCATGCAGGTACTTGGGGTTAAAGCATCTGACTGTCTGATGATTGGTGACCGTCCGGATACGGATATTATTGGCGCTCAAAAACTGGGCATTAAATCAGCCCTGGTGAGAACGGGGCGCTTTGCGCCGGGAGCAGTACTTCCCCTGTCTATGCAAAAGCCAGACTGGGATATTAACAGTCTGTCTGAACTGCAGCGTCTGTTTTCATGGTAATTATTCCGGTATTAGACTGGCCTCTTCTTTGGCACATATAAAATTAAATGTTAGTATTATAAATTGTGATAAGAAATACACTTTTACAGGTAACAGTCATTGTGATTTGTAGTTCCGATATATGTTAAATATCAGCTACCGGCATTTGCCCAATATTATCAGCTCCGTGCGTATTTTTATGGCCCTGGTGCTGTTGTTTCTGGCCATTAAGCAGCATCCCGATCTGTTTATTACTGCTCTGATATTTACTGAACTGACGGATATTCTGGATGGTTATCTGGCACGGCGCCTGAATGTGGTGTCTGAACTGGGTGCTCAGCTTGATAGCTGGGGGGATTTTGTGGTGTATATTACCCTGGCGATTTCAGCCTGGCTGCTCTGGCCGGATATTGTGCTCCAGCAACTAATCCCTATCAGCCTGATCATTGCCAGTTTTATTATTCCGGTGGTCATTGGTTTTATTAAATTCAGAAAAATGACCAGTTATCATACCATTGCAGTAAAAATTTCTGTCAGTATTACTATTGTGGCCTATATTCTACTGTTTACCGGTATGTTGAGCTGGACCATGACTCTGGCAGCGGTGGCCAGTGTTTATGCGGCTACCGAGCAAATCGCCATTACCTTGTTAAATCGGCAGGACAAAACAGTGGATATAAAAAGCATCTGGCATGTTCTGCGGGATAACCGTCTTACCAGGAAATAATGCTCTCTGAAATAAGCCTGCATCTTTTCGTGTTTATTCACACAGCCGCTACCGTTCAACTTTATTTAACTGAATACACACCGGAATTTCTGCAATATAATCTATCTTATTTAGGTTAAATAGTTGTTGTTTATGTCGCACTTATTCATACCTCATCAGCCTGACCTGCGGGCCAACAGAACATGGTCAGAAAATACCGGCCGGTTATTTATTATGCTGAGCTTTTTGCTATCTGTTACTTCGCTTTATGCCTGGCCGCCTTTACAGCTTTATATCGAACTTACCCCTGAAAACGGTGTGCTTCGTCCTGAACCCGGGCATTATTCCGGCCCGGTAACCATTACCCGGCCTATTACTATAGAAGGGCAGGGCAAGGTTATTGTGGATGCAGAGGGTGTCGGCAGTGTTCTGACGGTAGTGGCCGATAATACAGTTGTTACCGGTCTGGAACTGATTAATTCCGGAAATTCCTTTGATGATATGGATGCCGGTATTACTTTAAAAGCGGATAAGGTGCGTCTTGAAGACAATGTTATTCATGACACTCTGTTCGGGATTAATATTGCCGGTGCCAATGATAATATTGTCCGGCATAACCGCATCAGCTCCAAAGACCGCGAACCAGCCCTGAGAGGGGATGGACTGCGGATGTGGAACAGCCATGATAACCTGATCACTGATAACCGTTTTATTAAGGTTCGGGATCTGTTTCTAACCAATTCTGAGGCTAATCGCCTGGAAAATAACTATATCAGCCATAGCCGAATAGGCTTTGAGCTGATTTTTTCCCATGAAAACAAGCTGCTTAATAATACAATTGAATACAATTCGACGGGATTTATGGTGGTTTATTCCAATGATCTGTTGATCCGGAAGAACACTATAAGGCATTTAAGGAGTTTTGCCGGTTCAGCCATGGCTTTTAAGGAAAGTAATAATATTCAAATTCTGGACAATAAAATCCTGCACTGTGCCATCGGCATGAGTGCTAATGCCCCCCTTGATCCGGAAAATATTATTACCATGAAAAACAACCAGTTTTTATATAATGATATTGCCCTGTATTTTTATGGTGAACGGGGCGGCCATGTTTTAAAAAAGAACCAGTTTATTGCTAATATTCTGGATGTTCAGGCCAGTATTCCTGAAGCCTCGTTTTATAACCAGTGGCACGGCAACTACTGGGATCGCTATGAAGGTTTTGACAGAAACCATGACGGTATTGGCGATACGCCTTATCAAAGTTTTCTCTGGGCTGACCGGTTATGGGTGGATGTGCCTATGACCCAGTTTTTTCGTGGTACCCCCATGCTGGAAACGATTGATTTTATGGAACGTTTTACCAGTTTCAGTGATCCCGCTGTTATGCTGCGTGATCCTGAACCTATGCTCAACAGACCCTGAACTTTCCGCATGATTTGCAGTTCAACTGGACTGATACCGCCCTTAATCCTACTAAAGACCATGGTAAAAATCAGATTGTGGTTATTAGTTAGTGATGGCTTAAAAATAAATGGCGATAAATTTCGCTATAGACTGCCCCTGACTGAATAACTCAAGGCTTTCACCTTTAATTTTAAAGTGTTCTGCCTTGTTGATGGTGTCTATAAAGCTCTGTTCAATTTTGAGATTAGGACAGGTTTTGCGGGTGCTGCGAAAGGGGCCCAGGCTTATATTTGAACTAACGGCTGAGACAGGACCGGAAAAATAATTGCAGCCGCCAAAACCTTTTATTAAGTTGCTGTCGGCTTTTATTATAAAATGAAGCTCTCTTTCCTGGGAACCGCCTTGCTGCTGACCTTCCCGCCAGAGCGGATTGTCACTCAGGTGCCGGCCTTCCAGTTCCACCAGTTTCCAGTAAGTGTTTTTAAGTGGCGAAGGCGGTACTTTACCGGCGCAGGTTTCCTGTTCATGGATATTGACAAACCTGTCCACAATCAGGTTTTCCTGCATACCTTCACCCTCCATTTTCTGACGCGGCTCAAAATGACCTTCTACTTCCACCAGTAAGGACTTACCCGGCAGGTAACGATGTTTAAGATAAGCACGTTCCAGAGCAGCATTATCAGCTTCAGTAGCCACCGGTAAACGCTGTTCCCGCTGGCAGTCCAGGAACAGGCCGGCATCCGCCATATAGGAATACATTCCGCGCATAAGCTCTGCCTGAACAGAGAGGGAGATGCTTGTAAGCAGAGGCAATAATAAAAAATGTAAAGTTTTCATTCAAATTGTCCCCGGTAAATGGCTTAATCTTAAATCTTAACACAGTTATTCCTGTCTCAGATTATTGGTAATCGTAAATAATGTGATAGAATTATTGTAACAGCTATAGGGACATGAAAATGGAAACCAATATCCGACTGGCAAAGGAATTTTCCCAGGGTATTAATGCGCTTAAATTATCTGATTACTCCAAAGCGGTTTTTTATTTTCGAGTAGCTATGAACAAGCATAAACAGGATACGGCGGCAAAAGCCCGCTGTATGGCTTACCTGGGTTTATGTGAAGTCATGGGAGGTATGAAGGAACGGCTCTCTGTTATTGAAGAAGCTCATCGTATGAATCCCTCTGATACTATTATTCTTAAAGTTCTGGCATTTACCCATCTGCATCTTGGACAACGTCAGAAGGGCCTGGCCACGATTATTCTGGGTTTGAAAATCGATCCGCAAAATAAGGAACTGTTTGAGTTTCTTAAACAGATTGGTTACCGCCAGAAGAGCGTAATCCCTTCCCTTGAACGAAACAACAAACTGAACCAGGTACTGGGGCGCTTTTTCCGCCGTAATGCACCTGCAGTTACGCTGGAAACGGTTTTGCCCAGGGCCGCCTGAAACAGCATCATACATCCATTCCAAAGTTTTATAAGCAGATTATTTAAAAACCTGCTCCGGCAGCCAGGTGGCCAGCTGTGGCCAGTAAGCCAGGGCAAACATCATGGCAACCTGTATAAGGATAAATGGAATCACTCCCTTATAGATATCTATCGTTTTAACTGAAGGTGGAGCCACGCCACGTAAATAAAACAGGGCAAACCCAAAGGGCGGTGTTAAAAAGGATGTCTGCAGATTAATAGCAATCATAATGCCCAGCCAGATCGGATCCACACCCAGGGTTAATAATACCGGGGCAATAATAGGCACCACCACAAAAGTGATTTCAATAAAATCCAGGATAAAGCCCAGTAAAAACATTACCAGCATAACAATCAGCAGGGGGCCGAAGGCACCGTCAGGCAGAGCCTGAAGCAGCCAGTTGTCAGTATTATTTTCAGCAATGCCGATTAAAAACTCCTCAATAATTTCATCACCGCCAAAACCGCGAAAGGTCAGAGAAAAAATAGCCGCGCCAATAAAGATAAAGAAAATCATACTGGTGACCTGGGTGGTAGAATACATAACATCTTTTAATACCGGCAGGTTGAGCTGTTTTTTAAATATTGCCAGCAGCAGGGCACCCACTGCACCGACGGCAGCGGCTTCTGTGGGTGTTGCTGCACCGGTAAGAATAGAGCCCAGTACTGCAACAATCAGTAACAGAGGAGGGATTAAAGCCTTTAAACTGCGCAGTAAAATAGATTCGGCCTGTAAACGGTTGTCGCCTGTTGTTGCTGTAACAACTTTTGGGATCAGTTTTTCATTGCTCAGACCCACAATAATTAAGTAGATGATATAAGCGGCCACCAGGATCAATCCGGGGATCAGGGCTCCCACAAATAAATCCCCAACTGACAGGGTTTCAGGGCTGAAAATTCCCATATTTAACTGTGCCTGCTGATAGGCCGCAGATAGAACATCGCCCAGTAAAATCAGGATAATGGAAGGGGGGATGATTTGTCCCAGGGTGCCGGAGGCACAGATAGTACCAGTAGCAATGCTGGGATGGTAACCCCGTTTAAGCATAATTGGCAGAGACAGCAGACCCATGGTAACCACGGTGGCACCAACAATACCGGTACTGGCCGCCAGCAGCATTCCGACCAGTACTACTGAAATTCCCAGCCCGCCGCGCAGAGAACCAAACAGATCCGCCATAGTGCCCAGTAGTTCCTCGGCGACTTTGGAACGTTCCAGCATAACCCCCATAAACACAAACAGCGGTACGGCCACCAGGGTCTGATTGGTCATTATGCCGAAGATACGATTAGGCAGTGCCTGCAGAAAAATAGGGTCAAAGGTATCGGTTAGCAGTCCAATTAAGGCAAACAGCAGAGCCGTTCCACCCAGAGAAAGGGCAACCGGATAACCGAATAACAGCACAATACAGACGCTGATAAACAGCAACAGGGGCATCAGGGTTTCTATCATCAGACATTCCCGCCCTGAGTATCTGTGTCATTATTATCCATGACCTGAGGAGACAGCAGTCTGGCAATATTAAGCAGCAGTTGACTCAATCCCTGGATAAATAATAGAGCGGTCATCAGTAAAATCGTGGCTTTAAGCAGATATATTCCCGGCAGGCCGCCGGCCTCTCCGGATTCTTCGTGCATGTTCCAGGAGGCCAGTACATAATCCCAGCTGATCCAGGCAATAAAACCGGTAACGGGCAGTAGCAAGAACAGGGTGCCCAGTAAATTAACCCAGGTTTTGCTTTGAATCGACATTTTGCTGTAGAAAATGTCCACCCGCACATGCCCATCGTATTTTAAGGTATAAGGAATACCTATCAGGAATACCAGAGCATGCATATAGATAACCGACTCCTGCATAGCAATCCAGCCGGTACCAAAGCCATAACGTAGTACCACAATAAGAAATGTAGTAAAAACCATTAATACGGTCAGCCACGCAATCAGCCTGCCGCTGCGCACAGAGATTTGTTCCAGTAGTCCGGCTGTTTTAACCGCGCCTGAAACAAAAACTGATGCTGAGTTTTTTGAAGGTTCAGAATGCATATTATTCCAGTATCTGATGCATTAATGGTTTATCCCGATGATAGAGCAACAGGTATTTTAACACATCCGGATCTTTATCCTGAATCAATTGTGCTGAATTTTTGGGACTGTTTTCAGATGATTTTTTA
Organism: Gammaproteobacteria bacterium; assembly: GCA_027012135.1. Taxonomy (GTDB): domain Bacteria; phylum Pseudomonadota; class Gammaproteobacteria; order GRL18; family GRL18; genus JANELJ01. The sequence continues at coordinate 11,543 of JALUZF010000254.1, read as the reverse complement.
CTATGTTTATCCCGATTTTGATGCAGCAGGCGGGATATCCAGAAACGCAGTACTGTAAAGCGCAGCATGGCCGGCCATTGCTGGTGTTCCTCATTGGTCAGGGGGCGGAGTTTCTGATAAGCCTGCAGTACGGCTCTGACCTTGTCCGGATTCAGTGTATGGTTGTCCTTAAGACACCAGTCATTGACGACTGTGGCCAGGTCAAACAAAAGTGGCCCGTTGCAGGCGGAATAAAAATCCAGTACCCCGCTAAGACGGTTTTCCAGGAACAGAGCATTATCCCGGAACAAATCAGCATGAATAATCCCACGGGGCAGATTAAGATTGATATCCGCCTGTAGTTGTTCAAGTTCCAGATTTAATAAGCGCTTATCTTCAATGCTAAGCGTGTTTTCAGCCAGCAGTTGACTGGCTGTGGACAACAGTCCCTGAGTATCCCAGGGGTTGGCTCTGGTTTGCGGATAGTCCCGGGTATATAAGTGCAGCCTGGCTAAAAATTTACCTATCTGACGGCAGTGTTCAAGCTCTGTCTGTTCAATATGCTGCCCCGGCAGCCGCTTAAAAAGAGCGGCCGGTTTTGCCTGCCAGTAACATAGTCGCTGGCCGTTTTTATCTGTCAGAGCCTGGGGTACGGAAAGGGTGTTCTGCCTGAGAAAATCCAGTAAGCGCAAATACCAGTCAATATCACGGCTGTTGAAATGTTCGTAAATGGTTAAAATATAACTGTCTTTACCGGCCTGCAGAAAATAATTACTGTTTTCAATACCATTCTGTATAGGACTAAGCTGAAACTGATGGTGTTCATGGATAGGATAATCGGCAAGAAGCCGTATTGCTTCGGTTGCACTGATAACGGTGTAAACGGACATTGGTAAAGTTCAAAAAGCTCCTGAATTTTTTGTATTAAACCCGAATAAACCAGCTTAATAGATGAGTTTAATTGTCGAAATAATTGCATAATTTGCAAAATTGCTATGTTAAACTGGTTTTTCTTTTAGCAGTATAAAATGATTATGATTAACAAAGCACGAATTTTATTAATATTATCCAGCCTGATTATTGTTCTGTCAGGCTGTTCCATGACTCCGGAACGCAAGCCTATTCCAGTGGATTTGGTCAAACAGGCCGCTATACCGGGTATTCCTGATGCACGCTTCTGGGCGGATGAATGGCCTAACTTTTCAGTACATAAATTTGAGAATTTGACGGATAAAGAACTGCGTGAGCATTTTTCTGCAATTTATAATACCGAACATAATTATCTGGCCATCTCTGGAGGCGGTGCTAATGGTGCCTTTGGTGCTGGATTACTGGCCGGCTGGACAGAACATGGCGATCGGCCTCAGTTTACCATGGTTACCGGGGTCAGTACTGGTGCTTTAAGTGCACCTTTTGCTTTTCTGGGCAGTGACTATGATGATGAGCTGAAAAAAGTCTATACCCAGACCAAAACATCGGATATTGCTGTAGAGCGCAATCTATTGTCCGGTATGCTGGGTGATTCTATGGCAGATACCACGCCTTTAAAAAAACTTATCCGAAAATATATTACCGATGATGTCATTGCTGCAATCGGGCGTGAATATAAAAAAGGGCGCCGTCTGTTTGTCGGGACGGTTAACCTTGATGCAGGACGAGCGGTTATCTGGAATATCGGTGCCATTGCCAATAGCAATTATCCTGAAAAGGCTGATCTGATCCGGGAAGTACTGAGAGCCTCAGCAGCAATTCCAGTAGCCTTTCCTCCGGTACTGTTTAATGTGGAAGCGGACGGTAAAACCTATGATGAAATGCATGTGGACGGGGGAACCGGTTCCCAGGTGTTTGTTTACCCGGCAGCAGTGAACTGGAAGCAGATCACTAAAAAGCTGAAAGTCAAAGGTAAACCCAAAGTCTATATTATTCGCAACTCATTTCTGGATCCGGATTATAACGGGGTAATCCCCAGTGTGATGCCTATTGCCTCCCGCTCTATTGACTCTTTAATCAGAACTCAGGGCGTGGGCGATTTATACCAGATTTATGCCTTATGTGAACGTGACGGCAATGATTTCAATCTGGCCTATATTCCAGCAGACTTTACTGAAAAGCCAGAAGAAGGTTTTGACCCGGCCTATATGACTGATCTGTATAACTATGCTTATAAAATGGCGGTAAACGGATTTCCCTGGAAGAAAGGCCCTCCAGGTTTTATCCGTAACTAACGTTTACCTCAGGGCCGGATCATACTTTGGTTAAAATATATTCAATATGAAAAATATTACATTTATGGATACGGTATTTGCGTCTAAATGAGAATTATTAAAAGCATGTTCCCACCCTAACGCTTACCATTGAAATATTTTCCACTGCTGCACGGTGGTTTCACTGATTTCCCGGTTTGAGCGGGTTTCCAGTGAACCGTCGCCGTCGGTATCATACAGGTAATAAACCGGGCCGTTTTTCGGTATTACCTTGACCTTATACACGACTCCGTTGACGCTGTGAGTTTCAATGGTTTTGTCATCCCGTTTAATAATATTAATATCCACGTTTTCCAGCGGATTAACTTTGTCTTCATCGGGTTTGCGTTTTTCTTCTCCCTGTTCCTCTGCAAAAAGGCTGGTGCTCAGGCTTAGACCTAAGGCCACTAAAATAATAGAAAAGGTGTGGGAAGCCATTTTTTTATTCATTTTATTTCCTGAAATAATATTCCTGTTATAGTTTTTATTTACCCTTTTAAAAAGGGGACTGAATAGCCTGCAAATCTTAATGACTAAAGATCCAGCATTTGCTCATGTTCTTCCGCAGAGGGGCCGAAGCAGCGATGCTCATAATGGGCAAAAATTGCTTCAACAATTGCTTTGGGTTCATCAATAATCTGCATTAACTGCAGATCTTCCGCTTCAATGGTTCCGGCGGGAACCATGGTATTTTCAAACCACTGTAATAAACCGGACCAGAACTGGCTGCCGACCAGGATAATAGGTATTTTCCGGGTTTTGCCCGTTTGAATCAAAGTCAGTATTTCTGCAAATTCGTCTAGTGTACCAAAACCACCGGGCATAACAACGTAAGCCGTCGCATATTTGACAAACATGACTTTACGGGAAAAAAAATGTTTGAAAGAAAGGGATATGTCCTGATAAGGATTGCTATGCTGCTCTCTGGGCAGTTCAATATTCAGGCCGATACTCTGGGATTTGCCCTTGTGTCCACCCTTATTGGCCGCTTCCATTATGCCGGGACCGCCGCCGCTGACAATGGAAAAGCCGGAATTGGATAACAGCTCGGCAATTTCCTCTGTTAAGCGATAGTCAGGGTGATCTTGCGGGGTTCTGGCAGAACCGAAAATACTGACAGAAGGCTTGATATGGGATAATTGTTCAAAACCATCCACAAACTCAGCCATGATCTGAAATACCCGCCAGGTTTCGCGGTTGAGAGTATCTTCTTTTAAAGGGATAAAAGAGGGGTCTCTGGGATCTGTTTTATTCATCTGTTTTCTCAGTCTAATAATCTTTTTATACACATCCGAAAGGAGAATATTCCGTCTGTTTTTGCCGGTAAATCAGTCATTAATCGTTGTGATACTGGCCAGAAGTTCAGGAAAAATCACACTCAGGGCAATAAATGCAGGCAATAAAATAAAGTATGAGTAAATAGTATAGCGGATAGCCGGGATAGCTTCCCGTAATCCCATCATTTCATCCATAACAAAGCGGCCTTTAACGGCAATAGTCAGGCAGACAACCAGAACAATAAAGTCACTGGGTGTTGTTGATTCAGCAATAAAAGTAGTAAACAGGGTGAGTAATAATAAGATTATCCAGAAAAAATTAATCCGCTGCTCTTTATTCAGATGATTTATTTTTTTTAAAACAGTCATAAATTTAAACTCTTAAACAAATATTTACAAAGTACGCTTCAGCGTAAAACATACAGCAGTGGAAAAATAACCAGCCAGACCAGATCAATCATATGCCAGTACAGCCCGGCACTTTCCAGTGTGGCATGGTGTCGGGAACTGTAATGCCCCATATGCAGGCCAATGGTTACCCATAAAATAACGCTCATTCCCATTAATACATGTACAAAATGGTTAAAGGTAAGGTAGTAGTAAATACCAAAAAAATAATTGGTGGAGGAATCAAAACCCGAGGCAACATTCCACTCATATTCCCAGAGTTTAATAACACAATAAGCGGTGCCCATAAAAAAAGTCAGCCATAAAAACAGTTTGGCTGAGCGGCGGTCATCCCGGCTAATAGCCGCCACGGCGCGGGCAACGCCAAAGCTGCCGGTGATCAGGATCAGAGTATTAAACATGGCAGCCATGGTATTGAGTCTGGGCGGTCCCTGATAAAAAATATCCGGATAATGGGCCTTGCCGATAAGAAAAACAATAAAGAAAAAGGCAAATTCAGTCAGTTCAATAATAATCAGAAACCAGATGGCAAAATTGCCGATGCCGTATTTTAATTTGTGCAGTTCAGCGCTATCAATAGGGGATGTATCAGGTGTCGTACCGGGTGCTGTATCAGAAGTTAAAGGGGCGGCAGTCATGGTCTGTACCGGATGATTCAGATGTGCAAAGCATATCATATATGCCCCTAAAGCTGTATAATTTAGCGTTTCGAACTTGTTTTAGGTCAAAGACCCATATTTTATATGAATGGTTCATAAAAACGGTTTAACAATTATAAATTCAGGGAAATAATGTCCGCAACATCCAATACATCTGTGAAAACATCAGACCAGGATAATACTGATAAAGAGCTGGTACTGGTTGACGGCTCCTCTTATCTGTACCGTGCTTTTCATGCCATGCCCGGTTTGAATAATTCCAAAGGTCTGCCCACCGGTGCCGTATACGGTGTAGTTAATATGATGAAACGGCTGCTCAATGATCATAAAACCCGGCGTATGGCTATGGTCTTTGATGCCAAAGGCAAAACCTTTCGAGATGATATGTTTCCCGAATACAAGGCACACCGTCCTTCCATGCCCGATGAACTGCGCTGTCAGATTGAACCCCTGCATGAGGTTATCAGAGCCATGGGTTTTCCGCTGATTATTGTGGAAGGGGTAGAAGCCGATGATGTTATCGGTACTCTGTCGGTACAGGCGGTAGAACGGGATCTGGATGTAATTATTTCCACTGGCGACAAGGATATGGCGCAACTGGTTAATGAACGGGTCTGTCTTATTGATACCATGAAAAATCACCGCATGGATATCGAAGGTGTGCGCAAAAAATTTGGTGTGGAACCCTCCCAGATCATTGACTACCTGGCGCTGATTGGTGATACCTCAGATAATATTCCGGGGATCCCCAAAGTCGGGCCTAAAACCGCCGTTAAATGGCTCAAGGAATACGGCAGTGTGGAAAATATCATTGCCCATGCTGATGAATTTAAGGGTAAGGTGGGGGAAAACCTGCGTGCTAACCTGGATCAGTTACGCCTGTCCTATGAGCTGGTGACCATAAAACTGGATGTAGAGCTGGATCTGACAGTGGATCAGCTGTGCATGTCCGAACCGGATATAGAAAAATTAAAACAGCTCTACAGTGAACTGGAATTTAAAACCTGGCTGTCACAGATCCTGGAAAAAGAATTTGCCGGTACCCAGCAGGATATGCTGGCGGCTGACGATGATCCGGGTGCCCCTGTACAGGGTAATCAAAAAGGCCAATACAGCACCATTCTGGACTGGGACACTTTTGAGCAATGGCTGAGGCAGTTAAAGGATGCACAACTGTTTGCCTTTGATACTGAAACCACTTCTCTGGATTATATGCAGGCAGAAATTGTCGGCGTTTCTTTTGCGACCGAAGTGGGTAAAGCCGCTTATGTGCCGCTGATGCATAAAGATGTGGAAGTCAGTAAACAGCTCGACAGAGATAAGGTTTTACAGCATCTTAAACCGCTTCTGGAAGATCCGCAGCAGGCTAAAGTGGGTCAGAATCTGAAATACGACAAGAATGTGCTGCACAATTACGGCATTAATCTGCAGGGCATTGCCTACGATACCATGCTGGAATCCTATGTCCTGGACAGTACCGCTACGCGCCATAATCTGGATGCCCTGGCACTCAAATACCTGTCTTACCAGACCATAAAATACGAAGATATTGCCGGTAAAGGTGTTAAACAGCTGCGTTTTGATGAGGTTCCTGTGGCCCAGGCCGCACCCTATGCGGCAGAAGATGCGGACATTACTCTGCGTCTGCATGAAGTGCTCTGGCCGAAACTTGAACAGCAGGAAGAACTGAAAAAACTGTTCCAGGAAGTAGAACTGCCTCTGCTGTCGGTATTATCCCGTATCGAACGAAACGGCGTACTGGTGGATGCTGAACTGCTGGCCAGACAAAGCCAGGAAATTGCCCTGAAACTCAAGGAAATTGAAAGCGAGGCGTTTGAAATGGCCGGTGAGCCCTTTAATATGTCCTCACCCAAACAGATCCAGGAAATTCTGTTTAATAAAATGGCCCTGCCGGTTAAGTCTAAAACACCCAAAGGACAACCATCAACGGCAGAATCGGTATTACAGGAACTGGCTATGGATTATCCCATGCCGAAATTAATCCTGGAACATCGTTCTCTGGCCAAGCTTAAATCCACTTATACCGATAAACTGCCTTTACAGATTGATGCCAGAAGCGGCCGGGTGCATACTTCCTATAATCAGGCGGTTGCGGTAACCGGCCGCTTATCCTCAACGGAACCTAATCTGCAGAATATTCCCATTCGCACGCCTCAGGGACGAAAAATCCGCCAGGCTTTTATTGCCCCTGAAGGTAAAAAAATTGTGGCGGCAGATTATTCACAGATTGAACTGCGGATTATGGCTCACCTGTCAGAAGACCGGGGATTGCTCACGGCTTTTGAACAGGGGCTGGACGTACACAGGGCAACGGCCGCTGAAGTATTCGGAGTGGATCTGGAAGCGGTCAGTACCGAGCAGCGGCGCAGTGCCAAGGCCATTAACTTCGGCCTGATTTACGGTATGTCAGCTTTTGGCCTGGCAAAGCAACTGGATATTGGCCGGGCTGAAGCACAGAATTATATTAACCTGTATTTTGAGCGTTATCCCGGTGTTAAAATCTATATGGACCGCATGCGGGAACTGGCCAGAAAACAGGGTTATGTGGAAACCGTTTTTGGCCGGCGCCTGTATATTCCTGAAATTAATTCACGCAATGGTCAGCGTCGACAATACGCGGAACGTACTGCTATTAATGCGCCGATGCAGGGCAGTGCCGCTGATATTATTAAACGTGCCATGCTGGATATGGATCGCTGGCTGGGTCAGGAAGCTGCAGAAGGTCAGCCCTTTGACGGTATTTTAATGACCATGCAGGTGCATGATGAGCTGGTGTTTGAAGTACCACAGGGCATACTTGAATCGTCAGTGAAAAAAATCACGACCATTATGAGTCAGGCCGCCAGCCTGAAAGTCCCGCTGATTGCCGATGCCGGCATTGGTGATAACTGGGATGAAGCGCATTAACAATACCGACAATAACTACTACGACTACAATAGTTTAAGAAAACCAGAATATGAGTGAAGAACACGACAATTCTCAGATAGAAAACAGCCCTGAGCCGGATAGCAGCCCTGAGCCGGAAAATGCCACTGAACAGGAGCCAGCACCTGTAGCAGATAATCCATCAATACAGGCATCCTTACAGCAACTGGCAGAAACAGAACAGGCTGAAAAACAATCCATTAGCCGTATTCACACCGCTGACAGCGTAAAAAATATTGTTGAAGGTGCTATCCATGCGGCAGGCAAGGCTGTTTCTATTGATAAACTTTTAAGTCTTTTTCCGGAAGATGAAGTCATTGAAAAAGCGGTGCTGTACCAGGCTATTGAACAGTTAATACAGGATTACCAGAACCGGGGCGTGGAACTGGTGGAAGTCAGCAGTGGTTTTCGTTTTCAGGTGGCCCAAAGTGCTGCCCCCTGGGTGGCTCGTTTATGGGAAGAAAAACCACAGAAATATTCCCGCGCCCTACTGGAGACACTGGCACTGGTCGCCTACCGGCAACCCATTACCCGGGGAGAAATTGAAGACATTCGCGGTGTCAGTGTCAGCAGTCAGATCATTCGAACCCTGGTTGAGCGGGAATGGATCCGGGTTATAGGCCACCGGGATGTACCGGGAAAACCGGCTATGTATGCGACTACCCGTCAGTTTCTGGATTATTTTGGGCTTAAAAAGCTCGATGAACTGCCCAGCCTGTCGGAAATACGGGATCTGGATGTTATTAATGCAGAACTGGATTTCGGTATACAGGAACCGCAAAATAGTGAGACTGTCCCGACAGAAGATGAGTCTGCAGAGCAGAGCGAAGAGCAGGCTTTATTCACAGCAAATGAAGATGGATCTGCAGATAACGAGACAGAAGAACGCATTGATATTGATGTGGAACTGGCCGCATTAAAAGAAACCTATCAGCAGATTGATTCACTCAACAAACAGGAACAGGAAATCATTGCCGAAGCGGAACAGAGTATCGGGCATAGCCAGGATAATGAGCCGGACCAGGAACACAAACCAGATGAGTAAAAGAATACCATGACAAATTATTACCGATCCTCCCGGAAACCATCTCCAAAACCCTCTTCAAAAGAAGGGAGTAATCAACGTAAACCGGCAAAACCTCAGATCTCTGAGCGAATATTCAGTAAATCTGTTGATATTAACGATACTGAGACTGATCAGCCTGTCAGCCAGCCGCAAACAGCTCCGGCACCGAAAGGTGAAAAACTGCAGAAGGTTATTGCCCGTTCAGGCCATACTTCCCGGCGTGAAGCTGAGCGCCTGATTGCCCAGGGCCGAATTAAAATCGGTGACCGGGTGGCCCAGCTGGGTGACCGGGTGGCCGGTGATGATCCGATCTTTCTGGATGATAAGGAACTGTTTATTGCCTGGGAAAAGCCCCGGCAGAGAGTACTGGTGTATAACAAACCTGAAGGTGAGATTTGCAGCCGTAAGGATCCAGATCACCCTAATACTATTTTTGATGATCTGCCTAATCTGAAAATCGGCCGCTGGATTTCTGTTGGCCGTCTGGATATTAATACCACCGGTTTGATTTTGTTAACCAATGACGGCGAACTGGCTAACCTCTTAATGCATCCTTCCAGCGAAATAGAACGGGAATATGCGGTCCGGGTGCTGGGTGAGGTGACAGATGATGATATTGAGCAGTTAAAATCCGGTGTACAGCTGGAAGACGGTGTGGCCAGTTTTGATAAAATTACCTATATTGGCGGGCAGGGAGCCAACCACTGGTATCATGTCACCCTTAAAGAAGGGCGTAACCGTGAAGTTCGCCGGATGTGGGAATCTCTGGGAATTACAGTCAGCCGTCTGTCCCGTATTCGTTATGGTGTGGTAGAACTGCCCAGAGGGCAGAAGCCTGGTCGCTGGGAAGAGCTGGATGAAAAGGGCATGCAGGAACTTTATGCCAGTGTTGGTCTGAAAGTACAGCGTCCTAAAACCGATCATCGCGGTAAAATAATATCACCTAATAATCAGCGTCAGCGTAAAGGCAAGGCTAAAAAGCGTCTGCTTATGCCGGATAACAGAAGAAAGTCTCAGAAACTAAAAAAACGCAAAAGCCGTTAAGCGATCTGGTTCAGTTCATGTTCGGCTTTGACATCAGGTTCCTGGGTGATCAGCAGGTTGCCCATAATTTTGTGCGGGTACTCGAAGTAATGATCCACCAGAATAATGGTTTTATTGCCTTTTTTCTGCTGAATAATCTGATCCAGAACTGGAATAAGATTGCGGTCTTTCAGTTCGGTACTGAACCCCACCAGTAAATAAATACCAAATAATTTGCTCTGACGAATATGGTTAATGACCATTTCCGGCGAGGTGGTATTGGGTATTTTAATATGGGAGGCTTCCATCCGGTACAGGCCAATCCCTTTTTCCCAGATATAAATAGCCTTGCCTTCTCTGCCCAGAGGACGGAAGTCATTTATGGTCTGCTCGGGATTATTAGTTTCCAGAGCAATGAGTTTGTATCCGGTTTGGAGGATTTTTTCCAGATTTTCCTGCTGCATGTCAACCTCGGAAGAAAAAATAAGTAATTTAAGTGCTGTTTGATGGCTATTGTGTTGAGTTGAAGACTCTTGTTAAATAAAAGTATAACAGCTACATCAGAATAAACTGTGAACCAGATAGAAGATTTCAGGCAGGGGGAGTTATTACTCGCAAATCACCTGATTACGGCCGGACTTCTTGGCCTGATATAAAGCCTGGTCTGCTCTTTCAAAAAAACTGGACTGGCTGTCTTCAGGCTGAAACAGGCTTATACCCATACTGACGGTAATGTATATATTCTGACCATTACAGATACAGGGAGTATCCTGCACGGTTTCACGAATACGTTCGGCCAGCTGGCGGGCTCCTTCAATAGAGGTGTTGTTTAATAACAGGGTAAATTCCTCACCGCCGTAACGGAACAGAGCATCGGTAGTACGGGTACATTGACGTATACATTTGGTCAGATGTTTTAAAACACAGTCACCGGTGGCATGGCCGTAAGTATCATTAACCTGTTTAAAAAAGTCGATATCCAGTGCAATCAGGCTTAATGGGGTTTTGTTCCTGTTGCTCAGTTCCATTTCCCGGTTAAAAATATTGTCCATGGAGAAGCGGTTTAAAGCACCGGTCAGCGGATCATGCAGGGCTGACTGTATGGCCTGACTATAATCCAGGGCATTTTTTAAAGGTAATAATACTGCCACCAGTGTCTTTTCAATAAATTGCTGTTCTTTGCTGGTAAAACGGGTACGGCGAACCAGGGCAATTTCACCCAGTTCTTTTTTATGTAGCACCAGCTGGTAGGAAACCATGTGACGGCCCCGGCTGTCCATTTCTTTCTGTTCATTGGGTGGAAGATAAAGAATATCATCCAGGTTCAGGATGGGAGAGATTTCCAGTTTGAACAGGGTAATGACTTTATCCAGTTTCAGAGTGGAATGCAGCTTGTTTGCCAGCTCCAGTAATACCTGTTTATCAGCATTAAGATTATCAATTGTTTTACTGATTTTGCTGCTGTCGTGATTCATCGCAGCATTGGTAGAACCTTTTACAATAGATAATGTTGGATTTGCCATTTTCTTTCACCCGTTTAACAATTTATAACAGGTTATGCTTATTTCATGCCAATTATAATGCGGTGTTTAAAAAATATAATAAAAACAATAGAATAAAATGTTTTTTTCTTTGCTTAAGAAAGGGTGACTGCTTTTTGACACAAAGGGAGGAGAAAGATTGCCTGTCTGAAAAAGTAATGTGATGGAATTTTGACCACGAATGTTGAGTATATTTATAGAACGGATTAAATTTTTACCGGTCTATGTATAAAGCTTAAAGCATTTATAAACCGACAAAAAATAAAATAAAATGTAACTATTCAGTGTACCTGACCGTGACTGTCTACAGGTACTGAATTTCCAGGGGCGCTCAAGTACATCCATGTATCGCTTTGTGAAAACATCCATGTTTTCAAAACCCTGTAAATCCAGTACCTGC
>JALUZF010000253.1 GCA_027012135.1 Gammaproteobacteria bacterium | reverse complement strand
AAGGCTGAATAGCAACATTTTTTGTAGATTCCGTGTTAACCAAACCTGAAATCCCATCCGATTTCACAACGATATTGTATCAATTTGCAATAGTTAACGGCTTATAGCTTTCTTTGCTTCTGTAAAGAGAGAAAGCCATGAGTACCAGTTTTCTCATTGCTGCCAGGACAGCCAATTTTCGTGTTTTGGCATTTGAGACCAGACGGTTGTAAAATATCTTGATTCTCTCATTGTGCTGAATGGCACTCAGTGTAGGTAAATACAGCAGATTCCTGAGCTGTTCGCCTCCCTGTTTGGATATCTTCTGCCTGCCTTGAAAGATACCCGAATCCCTTACCACAGGGTCAAGCCCTGCCAGTGCGGTTATCTTTTTGGCATTGGCCATAGGGTATTTCATAAAAAACACAAGAAGATATAACGCACTTTTTTTGCCCACAGAGGGGATACTGGTCATGGCATCGTAGCGCTGTTTAGTTTCGTCGTCATCCAGGAGTATGGCTTCTATTTTATCCAGAAGCATCGATGCTTCCTTGTCCAGATTTTCAATGATGCCATTGAGCGTACGGATCAGCTCACTGCTTTTATCGCTGACCGCTTCCCGTTGGTTCTTAAACCTTTGTTTTGAAGCTTGTATCCCTTCATAGACATTGAGCATCTCCTGCAGCTGGATAGCATTGGTATTGACAACAGGAACCTGCGCCATGCCTTGTTCGATATGGGACTGGTACTTGTAGAGAACCTTTGCATCAATCTTATCCGTCTTGGAACGCACTTTAAGCGATCGTGCAAATTCCCGGGATTCTTTGGGGCCGACCATCACAATCCTGATAGCATTCGTGGCACAGAACTCTGTTAGAGCATAGGAGTATATGCCGGTAGGTTCAAAGATAAAAACCGTGTTGTGTATATCAGGACACAACGCGACAATCTTTTCAAATCCGTCATGATTGTTCGGGAACTTGTAGCTCTTTTTACCATCATACACATCGAGACTTGATTTACTGATGTCTATTCCGATATAATCATCCATTGTAATACCTTGTATTGAGTTGTAAAGGATTACAAAAGGGTCGCTCCTGGCAGACTTTTCCTTGTATAGCAAGCTGGATATTTATCCGCTTTGTATTCCGTTCAAGTTTGTTGTGCCAGGGTGATCTATCTACGTTACAGGTTATTGAATAATACTCAAGTGTATACAGAACATGTACATTTGGTTATCTCAATACCTTAGGGTGTTACGATCTACCCTATGCATCCTTTGAAGAAAAATATTCTATCATTTTTCTTCAAAGAGGATTATACAAGGGTGTTGTCCCCTGACAACACCAAATCGGTAAAATGTTCGAATACATTCATTACACAAGTTTGATTCGCTCTATCTGCGATATGGTTGGTGTTGTCGGGGGACAACACCCTACGCGAAGTTATCATACATAGATAGCTTCCAGATTGATGCGTTTTTGCAAATAGGGGTTCATGGAATCGCGGAGACGGACGAGATCAACCGGCGTATCAAATACGTCCATAAGTTCATCTCTGAGATGAA
>JALUZF010000252.1 GCA_027012135.1 Gammaproteobacteria bacterium | reverse complement strand
CCAAAATCAATAATGTCTTCGCCCCGAGCCCGTGCTTTAGCTTTTAGTTCATTGACAATATTAAAAACATAGGGGGGTAAACGTTTTATTCGCTGAAAATCGTCGTTCAAAAAACTGGCCTCGGAAAAAATGTAAATTGTTGTATTAGTTTATAGTAAGCTTAAATTAAAACCTGTAAAAATACTAATCCAGCTCTCCCCTGTCAATCAATAAATAAGCTTTTTTGCATATTTCAACAGGACCGGATCATACTTTGGTTAAAATATGCACAATTTAAAATTTATAACCTCTAAGTATCCATTGGCCGTGCTTCTTGATGAAGTTTCGGCAGCAGGGACAATAAATGCAGAAGCAATTTATTGCCCCTGCTGCCGAAAAGCCTCCATGGATGGATTCACGACGTCTTCAGCAAGGGGTGCGACCAATGGATACGGTATTTGCGTCTAAATGAGAATCATTAAAAGTATGCTTCCACCCTGCATATTTCAGGCTGTTTCTGATAAATCCCGTTAAAACAGATGACTTTGGAGTATAATTTGCTCAAAATACTATCCGTCCAAATGTTTTAAAGTGATAAAATTATGCTACAGATTGAAACCATTGCCGATGCTTATTCTTTTCATTCCTATGATAAGGATTCCGCCCGCCTGATTAAGCCCAACCGGAATATTCATACCAGTGATTCAACAGAAGATGACTTTGTTACCATTGACAGCACCTGCCTGGTATTTAAGGATCAATTATCACAGGAACACTTTCCACAGCAGTTTGAACGTTTTAATCACCAGTGTATTGAAACCCTGCAGCAGTTTGATGCCGATATTTTTTTAATCGGCACCGGCTCAACCACCCGTTTCCCGGATATAGATTTATTAAAAACCATTAAACAGAATGGCCTGGCCATAGACTTTATGGACAATGGTGCCGCCTGCAGGACTTTTAATATTCTTACCTCAGAATACCGCAAAGTCGCCGCTTTACTTTTTTTTAAGTAATATGAATATTATTCATAATTTCCTGGCTGATTTGACACTATAAGCACAGACTAATAGAATACCGACACATTTTTATGGTAACCCAAATTCATTAGCGTATGACTGGGAAGCTGGTGTAAATCCAGCGCTGCCCCCGCAACGGTAATTGCAAGTACGAAAGTAATCGCCACTGTATCTTTATGATATGGGAAGGCGCTTTTGACTGCTTAATGCTTTATTCTTTTTAAGCATTAAGGCACTGCATAAGCCCGGAGACCGACCATAAAAATCACCTGTTATGCTTGCGGAGGGCGAGCCGGGTCAGGTTGTTTATTGCACATCTTCCCCTGAACCCTGTTACGCCCCCACTGAATTTTTTTAATTATTTACTCACACGGGGCGTGTGAACAAGGATCAGATCATGTTGTACAAAATACCCGGAACACCTGCCATCCAGACCCTTTCGGCGCTTAGCCTGTTTTTAACTCCATTATTATTAATCCAGGCTCATGCAGAAGAAATTCCTGAAATTATTGTTACGGCCAACCGAACCGCTAATACGGTAGATGAAACCATTGCACCGGTTACTATTATTACCCGCAAGGATATTGATCGCCTGCAGGCCCAGTCTGTTGTGGATGTTTTAAAATCCACACCGGGAGTTGATATTTCAACCAATGGCGGTTTAGGCAGTAATACCAGTATTTATATGCGTGGTACCAATAGTGACCAGGTCCTGGTACTGGTTGACGGCGTACCTTATGGTTCAGCTACCCTAGGTACTACACCATTTCAATATATTCCTGTTTCTCAGATAGAACGTATTGAAGTGGTGCGCGGGCCACAGTCCAGTTTATATGGCAGCAGTGCCATAGGAGGTATAATCCAGATTTTTACCCGTAAGGATATCAGGGGGCAATCATTTTATGCCAACACCGGATATGGTACTGACAGTACCACTGAAAGCAATATAGGCTTTGGTTACGGCAATGAAACTTCAAATATAAACCTTGGCATCGGATATATTGACTCTAGTGGTTATGATTTTCTGGGAAATCCTGATCCTGCCAATGCAGATAATGATGATGACGGCTTTGATAATACGTCTGTTTCTATCAATGGATATCATAAATTTAACGAACAGTTTACTTTAAGCGGCAGTTACCTCATGGCTGATGGTGAAAACCAGTATGATTACACTAATGGTCTGACCCTGGCCACGACCAGAACCCGCACAGAGTTTAAACAACAGGTTGCCTCTATTGTTGCTGACCTGAAAATAAATGACATCTGGTCTTCTCAGCTATTAATTGGTCAAAGTAAAGATGAAAGTGATAACTATCAGTTACCTTTTTTTGGTACTTCGCTGAAAAAAACTCAGTTTGATACCACCAAAGACAATGTCTCCTGGAAAAATGATTTTATAATTAGAGATAAAGATATTTTAACTATTGGTTTTGATTATCTTGATGAATCAGTTGACAGCACCACAGACTATGCTGAAGATAGCCGCTGGACAAAAGGCACGTTTACACAGTACCAGTATTATGGAGATATTTTTGAGCTTAAAGCGGCCTGGCGTTATGATGATAATGAGCAATTTGGCAGCCATAATACAGGTAACATTGGTATTGGCTTTAACCTTGATAAACATGTTCGCGTTACAACTTCTTATGGCCGGGCTTACAGAGCTCCTACTTTTAATCAGTTATACTACCCGTTTTATGGTACAGCAGATTTAAACCCTGAAACTTCTGAAAGTTTTGATTTTGGCTTGAATGGTCAATTTAATTCTGTCAGCTGGTCAGCTAATTTTTATACCACCAGCATTAGAAACCTTATTGCTACTAATTTTTCCACATTCAGAGCTGATAATATCAATAAAGCCAAAATAAATGGACTTGAACTGACTTTGGGAACAGAGTTGTTTGGCTGGAAGATTCAATCCAGTTATTCACATACCAATCCAGAAAATGATGATACCGGAAACTATCTGACTAATCGCAGTAGAGATACTTTCCGGCTGGATATAGACAATCATTATAAAAACTTTACTTATGGTGCATCGGTTATTGCAGCATCCAAACGCTATCTTGATGCAAATAATACTAATACGCTTGCAGGTTACGGTATTATGAATATTCGCGGCTCATGGGAGTTGACAAAAAACTGGACTATTAAGGCTAAAGTGGATAATCTTTTTGATAAAGAGTATGCCACAACACAGCAGACTTATGGTAATAAACTACCTTACAAAGCCCAGGAACGTTTTGCCTTTGCATCCATCCATTACAAAATGTAATACCATGGCCGGAACAGCAGAATTAATACACAATGAGATGTTATGTTAAAAAAACATCCTGTATTTTTTCTGCTGGCTCTGGTCTTACTTTCCCTTATCAGTTTTATTTTTGCGCTGCTGACCGGTTCAGTGTCTGTTCCTGTTCAGGAACTGTTTTCACTGACCGGCAGTCCCCTTTCCCCTTTTCACTACAGCCTGATTTTTGATTTGCGCCTGCCCAGAGCCTTGGCCGCCTTTACTGCCGGTGGCTTATTATCTCTGGCCGGAGTATTAATGCAGGTATTACTCAGAAATCCGTTGGCCGATCCCTATGTACTGGGGGTGTCCGGCGGTGCGGCTCTGGCGGCCTTATTGTCCATGCTGGCCGGGTTGAGCAGTACCTGGTTAACCGGCAGTGCCTTTCTGGGGGCTTTAATTTCCATTGTACTGGTATTTAGTTTTGCACACGCCAGGGGCAGCTGGACCATTTCCCGGTTATTGCTGACGGGTATTATTCTGGCTTCCGGATGGGGTGCTCTGATCAGTTTTGTACTGGTGATTGCACCGGCGGAAAGAATACATGGGATGCTGTTCTGGCTAATGGGGGATTTAAGCTATAACCGTCCTGTTCTGCCCGCTTTTATTATCTTACTGCTTGGTCTGGCAGGCTCTTTGCTGATCAGTCGGCAGCTGAATATTCTGCTCTGGGGTGATCTGCAGGCCGGCAGTCTGGGTGTCGACACCCGAAAACTGCGTAATATAATTTTCTTTTTATCCTCTCTGCTGACTGCCGGTGCAATTTCACTGGCGGGCAGCATCGGCTTTGTCGGTCTGGTTATACCTCATCTGGTACGTCTGCTCAGCGGCACGGATCACCGTCTGCTGATCCCGGCCAGTGTCCTGACCGGAGGCTCATTACTGGTCATTGCCGACACCCTGGCGCGAACCGTACTGGCTCCACAGCAGCTGCCCGTGGGGGTTTTAACTGCTTTAATTGGTGTACCCCTGTTTCTCTACCTGCTTAGAAGGAGCCAATAATGGCTTCCGATTCAGCAAATACTCTGATGCTTGACTCACTCAGTCTCAGTATTGGCGGTAAACCCGTCTGCCGGCAATTAAACATGACCTTTAAACCCGGCGAATTCTGGGGGGTTATGGGCATTAACGGTGTGGGCAAAAGTACATTGCTGCAGTGCCTGACTGGACTGAGGCAGGCCGATCAGGGACAAATCATTCTCAATAATCAGTCATTATCCAGCTATAAACCGGTTGAACGAGCCCGAAAAATGGGGCTGATGCTGCAGGAGTATGAATACAATTTTCCCTGTACGGTCATGGAAGCCGCTCTAATCGGACGCCATCCCTTTGTTGACCCATTACAGTGGGAAAACAGCCGGGACAGAGATATTGCCCATCAGGCACTTAAACAGCTTGGCCTTGAGCACTTATCCGAACGCTTTATCAGCACCCTGTCCGGGGGTGAAAAAAGACGCCTGAACCTGGCCACCCTGCTGACCCAGAATCCTGATTATTACCTGCTGGATGAACCCGTTAATCATCTGGATATTAAAGCCCAGCTGGATATTCTGTCCTTATTACAATCCCGCTTCACTGCAGCAGAGCATAAAACCCATTGCGGTATTATGGTCATCCACGATCCCAATCTGGCCTGGCGTTATTGTGATCATATTTTATTACTGGATAATGGCCAGTGTACTTTCGGTAAAACCCATGAGGTTCTGACTACCGAAAATTTAAGCCGCCTCTATCAATGTAAAGTAAAAAAAATATCAGACCAGCAACACACTCTTTTTATAGCAACTCCCTGAAACCTGAAATATGTTAAAAGCCACTCAAACAACTTTACTTTATATATTTACATTCATTAGCTTACCAGTATTTTCTCAAATCAGCATTAAGGATGATACCTGGCAAACTATCAGTCTGGAACAACCGGCACAACGGATAATCAGCCTGTCTCCGGGAATTACTGAACTGGTCTTTGCTGCCGGCGGCGGCGATAAATTAATCGGAGCAGTGAGCTATAGCGACTATCCGCAACAAGCGAAAAAGATTCCCCGCATCGGCAGTTATGATGCACTGGATATAGAACAAATTCTGGCCCTGCAGCCTGATCTGGTTATCGCCTGGCAAAGTGGCAATCCGGAACATCAGATCCGGCAGCTGAAGTCTCTGGGCCTGAAGGTCTATATCACCGAACCTGAAAATTTTTCTTCCATCCCTGAGACCCTGCGCAAATTGGGCCCGTTAATGGGCAGCGATAAAAAAGCAGAAACCAGTGCCCGGCAGTTCGAGCAAAAATTTGATGAATTAAAAAGGCAATATCAGAGCAACCAGAGTCGGCCCACAGTCCGCACTTTTATTCAAATCTGGAATAACCCATTAATGAGTGTAAACGGACAGCATCTGATCTCAAAAGTCATTGAATTTTGCGGTGGAAGCAATGTTTTTGCCCAGTCCAGAACCTTAACCAGCACCCCTTCCATTGAGGCCATTCTGGCAAAAGATCCACAGGTTATTATTGCCACCGGCATGGCAGACTCATCCAGACAATGGCTAAAACGCTGGCAGCAATGGCCGTTTCTCAGCGCCGTAAAAAACAAACGCTTATACGCCGCTAATCCGGATCATCTGGTCAGACATACACCAAGGATTTTATTAGGAATTGAGGAAGTGTGTAAGTTAATTCAGAAACAAAATTAAGCAGTTTTATTTTCTACACACCATTTTTATACACTTCGGCCAGAATTTCTCTGGCTCCCTGGGATAATAAGTCATCGGCCAGTTCTATGCCCATTTGTTCGGCATTTTCTGCCGGGCCGGAAACAGAGCCTTCCACCAGGTTTTTACCATCGGGTGAGCACACAAAGGCGCGCATGGAGAGCTGATCACCATCCAGTTCTGCAAAACCGCCAATTGGCACCTGACAGCCGCCTTCCAGACGTTTATTCAGAGCACGTTCTGCGGTCAGTCTGATGGTGGTTTCTTCATGAGCCAGCGGCGCAATCAGTTTATGGGTAAGTTCATCATCAACACGGCATTCTATTCCAACCGCACCCTGTCCCATGGCGGGCAGGCTTTGCTCAGTGGTCAGAAAACTGCGGATACGTTCTTTCATTTCCAGACGGATTAAACCGGCGGCAGCCAGAATAATCGCATCATACTCACCGTTATCCAGTTTCTGCAGACGGGTATTAACATTGCCGCGCAGGAATTTTATCTGCAGATCAGGCCGGTATTTTAATAACTGACTCTGACGGCGCAGACTGGAGGTACCCACAACCGCACCCTGTGGTAAATCATCCAGTTGTTCAAAGTTGTTTGATACAAAGGCATCGCGCGGATCTTCACGTTCACAGATCACCGCCAGGTGTAGTCCTTCAGGAAATTCCACCGGAACATCTTTCATGGAATGTACGGCTATATCGGCATCACCGGCCAGCAGACCGGCTTCCAGCTCTTTTACAAACAGTCCTTTACCGCCGACCTTGGCCAGAGGCACATCCAGAATCTTATCGCCTTTAGAAACCATTTTAACCAGTTCCACCTGCAGATCATTATGATGCTTTAATAATTGATCCCGGACAAAATAGGCCTGCCACAGGGCCAGGGGGCTTTTACGGGTAGCGATTTTAATAATTTTTTTAGTCATAATCGATTTATTCTGGTTAATAACGGCTTTGTAAAAGCCCTGAAAAAAATAAGATGAAATTTTAACAGATTTTTAAGACATTCTCATTGCCAATTAAAAAAGATACAATAAGGCCTATGAGAACCGTATTACAGAAAACCATTGCAGAACAACGTAAAAACCTGGTGGATCTGCTTAAAAAACCACTGGCAGAACTGGCCAGAAAACTGGCTGATGATATGCCCGACAGGCAAAAACTGGAGGTACGTTTAAGAGCTGCCTTTCCTGATTTTAAGTACAGCAAGTATTTATACGTGATGGATGCCCGGGGTATTCAGATCACCAGTACTTTATTAAGGCAGGGTTTTGATGCCAGCAGTCTGAACCGGGATCGTTCCCTGCGTCCCTATATGCAGGCTGATTTTAAACATACAGATTTTTCCCTCTCCGAAGCCTATATCAGCAAACATAATAAACGCCCCTCGGTAACGGCTATTCATGTGATTAAAAATACTGATAATGACATTATCGGCTATCTTGGGGTGGATTTTGATTTACGCGAACTGCCGGGTACCAAAAAACTCTATAAAGAAAATTATAAATGGCAGCAGATCAAGGGCGATCCGGCTATTCGCAGTGGCCTGTTTGCCCAGCAGCGTCTGCAGAGCGAAATGGACACCCATATTGATAATGTCTTTGCCTTAATGAAGGTATTAATTTGTGAGCATGGTGTGTTCCACGGAAAATTCCATTTTTCCAGCAGCCGCGTCACTATCTGGCTAATTGACGACCCATACAATTATCGACTTCTGAGCATGAATGAGCTCAATGATCCCGATATCTGTCTGGCCTATCCCCGGCGTCCTTATTCTGAACTGGCTACAGTTCCTGAAGAGGATATTATGAAGATATTTGAGTACTTTAAACAGCTTCGCTTTGCTGATGAAACCATCTACCTGCGTGCTGGTTCTATTAATATTATTAACGGTATGATCAGCCTGAACTTTTCCTGTGATGGTTCGCATTATCTCCCCTATAAGGAATTCCTGGAAAAAGGTATGGATTTCTGGTTTGGCACCAGTACAGATGATGTTGATCCTTTTCAGTACGATGAAACGATTGAGGCGATTGCCCAGAAAGGCTGTAATTATGTCTATGAACTGATCACCGGGCACCGCGAAGGCAGAGAATACCAAGAATTAAAAGGCATTCCACAAATTGACCAGGACAAGATTGTAAAAGAGCTGGAAACTATTATGCAGGTTTATAAGCACTGATTGCTCCTGGGTATGTATTCACTGCTTACTACCTTGATTATAAACCTTTTTAAACTAAGCTTAATGTACAAAAGGATGGCTAACTGATAATAAGAATTACCCAGTAAATAATAATGACCAATAAGACCTGCTATTTCTTTTTACAAAAGCAAATCCTTTTAATGCTGGGCCTGTCATTATTACCGGGTCTGGGCTACATTGTTCTCGGCTGGCTCAATGATATTATCCTGCCTGCTGTTATCTGGTACAGCCTGATTGCTCTGGTTTGCTTCTGGGGTTACCGGCTCTATTCTTCATTCCAGTATGATGCCATGACTCCGTCAGAACTGGATAACTGGTACAAACAACTCCAGTGGTTCTTTTATATCAGCTTTTCCCTATGGACTCTGGTTTTTATACTCTATGCCGGCGAAACTAACAGTAAAATGCATTATATTGCAATTTTTACCCAGTTAGGGGCATCGGTCGTTGCTTCCGCTCTTCTTTATCCTGATAAAAAACTCTACACCCCGATTATTATTATCTTAATGGTGCCTCTGACCATTTACTTTGCAGGCATACAGCAATGGTATGGATATGTATTATGTATTTTTGCATATGTCTTTATGGGCGTTCTGCTGTATGCCGCCAAGAGCAGTAATAAATTATTACAGAAAACCTGGTTTCAGGCCTCACATGATCAATTAACCATCCTGTATAACCGAAACTATTTTATTGATCATCTTCAGCAAACACTTAACACTTTAAACAGAAATAATAATTTTTCATATCTTTTGTTAATAGATCTGGATCATTTTAAAACCATTAATGACTCGCTTGGACATGACATTGGGGATAAGTTACTAATTGAAGTTACCCGACGTATGACTGATTTGCTAAGCAAAGATCACACTCTGGCTCGTCTGGGTGGAGACGAGTTTATTATTACTGGACCATATTTTAATAATCAGGAAGATTGCCATCATGAAGCTCTGATTTTTTCTCAACAACTACTTGAAAAAATAAAAAGTAACTATATTATTTCTACCCATCATCTTTATATCAGTGCCAGTATCGGTGTTAATATATTGACTGGTAATAAATCCAGAGCAAGTGATTTTATCAAAGAAGCCGACATTGCCATGAACGAGGTAAAAGCATCCGGCAGAGACGGGGTAATCTTATTTAATGAAGCCTTTTCCCAAAAAATTGAAAAACATCTGGAAATAGAACGTCTGCTGCATTTTGCCCTGGAAAATAATGAAATTCAGCTTAATTTCCAACCACAGCTTAATAGCGATAATATCATTATCGGTTGTGAGGTACTGGTACGCTGGAATAATAAAGAACTGGGCATAGTTTCACCCGAAGAATTTATACCCATTGCAGAACAAACCGGGATTATTATTGAACTGGGTTCCTATATTCTGGAAGAATCCCTGAAAACTCTGCACAATTGGGAGACCAGCGGTATTCAGCTGGAACAGTTTTCAATTAATATCAGTATGCGGCAGATCCTGCATCACGATTTTATTAATGATGTTAAACGCATCTGTCAGATACACCTGCAGAAACCCATGTGTTCAAAAATTGTATTTGAACTAACTGAAACCATTGAAGCCGATGATATAAAAAAACTGGTGAATATTATGCACGAACTTAAAGAGTTTGGAATTAACTTTTCCATGGATGATTTTGGAACCGGCTATTCATCTTTAAGTTATATTACCCAGTTACCCATTAAAGAACTCAAGATTGACCGTTCATTTGTCAGCGACCTCCATGAAAACAGCCAGAATCAGGCCATGATATCGAGCATTCTGAGTCTGGCCAAAACTTTTGATCTGAAAATTGTAGCAGAAGGTGTTGAAACTTCAGAACAAATCGATTTTCTGAAGGAACATAAATGCGATATTCTACAGGGAAATTTTTATTCAGAACCGGTGAGTCTCAGTGATTTTGAAGCTATGTATTTTAAGCAGAAACCGGCTCCTGTCCCCGTTCCAGACAAAAAAACAGGGGCAGAGCCGGATTGAGTCTGAACGATTACAGGTAAATATTACTGAGGCTTTTGTGCAGCCTCAATTGCCTGTGTGCCGGTCTGGGCATTTTTTTCCGCTGCCTGTGCGCGAGCCGCCTGAACTTCTGCGGCTTTCATTTCCGCCGCTTTCATCTGAGCCGCTTTAACCCGGGCTGCCTGAACCTCAGCCGCTTTCATTTCCGCTGCTTTCATCTGGGCGGCCTTTACTCTGGCAGCCTGCACTTCTGCAGCTTTCATTTCCGCCGCCTTCATCTGTGCCGCTTTTACTCTGGCAGCCTGCACTTCCGCTGCTTTCATTTTTGCAGCCTGACGCTGGGCAGCCTTTATCTGCTGATCCCTGTTGGGAGCAGGAGGAGCATAACCACCATAGGGTGCATAATAACCACGGTTATCATAATAATTACTACCGTAGGTCCGATAATTATTATCCAAGTTATTTAAACTATTGCCATAGGCATTTCCATAAGCGGAACTGCGGGCATTACCCTGGCCACGGCCACGAAAACGGGTTTTAATGGTAATTTCTACATCACCATCCATATCGCTGTCCATACTGCCGTCACTCCAGCCACGGCTATATACATTGCCATAAGCATCGTTATACATATTATTATAAGCTCTGCCGTCCCAGTTAGTATTAGTGTCACCATCATCCCAGAACGCAGCCTGGGCAGCTGACATAAACACAGTGCTGCTTATTACTGCACCAATCAATCGTTTTTTCATTTTTCACCACCTTATCTATTTAAATGGTTCTTCGTAAAATATTATTAATAACCGGTATAAACATTCATCGGTTTAGGGAATTGCGGACTTAAAAGCGATGCCTTTTATAAAATAACATCATTTTACTTTTTTTTCTAAAATCAGGATGGTTTGAGTGGAAAAATTATTATTAACATAACAGCCGGAATAGCATTTTAATGTCTTAACCCGGGCATTAAAAGGTGCATAGACCTTGCTGTAATCCCTGTCCCATTGAACATGTACCAGCTTGTTTTTAGCCTGGGCCAGTTCAGCCTGTGCTTCACGGTATTTGACTCTGGACTGCTGTAAATCGTAGTCTGACAGGAGGGTACGTTCGTACAGCTCTATAGAACGCTCAACCTCTTTTTTAGCTTCACTGGCTTTCAGGCTGGCCATGCGCACATTGGCCTGTGCTTCTTCAAGATTGCTGTTAATCAGGCGATCATCAAATTCAAACATTAAGTCACCTTTTTTGACGGTTTGTCCTTCTGTTACATGGATTGTTTTTATAACACCTGAAGATATGGCTGATGATATGGGGAACAGGTTAGTCTGAGTTTCTGAATAAGCGATGCCTGTGAACAGAGTAAGTAATATCAGTAAGATAAATTTAATGTGATAAATGTTCATAAATACTCCATTATTCCCCTCACCCTGGCCCTCTCCCGGAGGGAGAGGGAATAAATGGGTGGAGATTATTTATAGTAATTCATTGGATTACCGACCAGGGCATCCAGCTTGGCCCAGTTTATGGCCAGTTCAAAGACTGTCTGGGCTTTAAACAACTGAGCATCACTGAGCTTAACCATGGCATCGCCCAGATCACTGGTGACTTCCAGTTCATATAGAGCCCGGCTTCGGTCAAGATACAGATCCCGATAATCTATAGTTAAATCCGGGTCGTCAAACTGGCGCTTCAGCTCACTGATTTTTAACCACAATTCCAGAATCTGCTGCTCAATTTCCTGGCGGGTCAGCAGGCGCTCTGACTCCAGCTGAACCAGTTCACCAGTGGAGCGTCTGATTCTGGCATTTTCCTGACCGGCCTGGTAAAGAGGTACACTGACTTCAATACCTGCCCGATATTTGTCGGAAGTACCCAGTTCTCTGGCATAATCAGCGGCCTGCAGTTTGGCTTCAATAACCGGATATTTTTCCGCCTGATAACCCTCAATCTTCAGGCGGGCTGATTTAAGCTTATATTCCAGTGCCACTAAACGGGGATTCTGATCCAATGCCTGTTGATATAATACTTCAACATCCGGCAGTTCCCGCTTTACTGATAACAGGTGCAGCTGCTCCAGATCCGGAGCCTCCAGTTGTTCAGGAAGATACCCCGGTGAGATCAGGTGGGACAGGCGCAGCCGGGTCAGCCTTTGATCACTTTGAGCCTGCATCTGTTCCCGGCGGATCTCACGATACTCATTTTCAGCTTTTAACAGTTCAATATCAGAAATTTTTTTCAGTTCAAACTCTGAACGCAGTTTATCCAGCCTAACATAAACAATGGACATGGCTTCCATGGAACGACTGTAAATAATATCCGCCAGTAACACATTAAAATAGGCCTGCATAATTGCGACTATTCGTTTTGACAGATAATCACTATACAGGGCATTAACCGATGCCAGGTTAGCTTTACTGGCATCAATCAGAGAACGGGTCTGGCCAAAGTCATACAGGCGTCTGGAAATATCCAGGCTTAACTTACTGTCATTGGTTTTTGAAGCCGGTACTATTTTAGAAGGTTCAACATAACGAAGCCGGCCATTAATATAAACATAGACCCCCTCATTGGCATGGGCGATATCCTGTTCGGCCAGAGCTATCTGCTGTTGTGCTGAAAAACTCATCATTTCCGGTGAATCAGACTGGGATGCTCTGGACAGGGCAAATTCCAGAGTAACCGGTTCTGGTATAGTCTGTGCATTCAGACTGGATACACTAGCGGATACCAGAAACAGGAAGCAGCTCAAAAAAAAATATCCCCCCCCGGATGATATTTTTAACATGGTTTATTTAATTTTATGATTTCGTTTATAACGTGAAAATTTAGTGGTTTTATAAGCCCCTTCAGAGACAAACTGGCCCAGCAGCAGAAATTCCTCTTTACCGCGGGTTCTTCCGGTGTAACGCATAATTCGCTTGCCGGTCAGATCAAAAAAGGCAATAACGGGTGTGGCTCTTACCCGATTCTCCTTAAAGGCAAAGTCTTTCTGGGTTGTGGTTTTACCCTGAAAATTAGTAATTTCTATATCACCTTCTATATCCACTGCAAAGTTTAAAAAATTCTTTTTATAATATGCCTGAACATCCGGCTGGTTAAGGACATTTTTTTTCATCCAGTGACAAAATGGACATTCATCCATTTCAAAAAAGATAAAAATGCCTTTTTTACCCTGTTCTCTGGCAGTAGCCAGTTCCTCGGAAAAATCGCCAAAGGTGGAATCAAAAAAGTATTCTTCAGGAGGCAGAGTTTTAGCAGCATAGATATTAATGCTGAACAGCATCAATACAAAAATAAATAATACGGGTTTATATGAGCTTATCTGATACATAGTAATAGCCTTAATCGTTATTATTATCTGGTTATTTTGATTGAGCCTGTGTGTATTGGGTAATAATTTTATTAATGCGTTTTTCATCAACCATCCCGGTAATGCGTTTAGCAATATCCCCTTCCGGACTGATTAAAATAGATGTCGGCAATCCCCTGGGTTCGCCAAGGGCATCAATAATTTCCTGATTAACACGGCTAACAGGATAGGAAACCAGGTAAACATCAATAAATTTTTTCAGCTTTTCGTCTGTTAAGCCCGGTTCATAGTTAACCCCGATAACGACAGCATCATCATGTTCCAGATGATAATCGGACAGATCCGGAATTTCATGTCGGCATGGCGGACACCAGGTGGCCCAGAAATTCACCAGCACCCATTTTCCCTTATAGTCTGACAGGCTGTGTTTCTGGCCTTCCAGATCAGTGAAGTTAAAATTAACCGCATTAGCGGACAGGCTGAAAAACACCATACTCAGAAACAAAGTATTCACAAAAGTATTAATAAAAAAACGTTTTAGCATTAAGATCCTCGGTTTGACCTAAATAATTGTCCCTAATCATACAGGGAAAATACTGTTTTTACCGGCCGGTTTAATTCCTGAGCCAGGGCTTTATTGGTTTGACTAATAATACTTGATAAAGGTTCATCTGTAACCTGTTTTGGCAGTGAATAAGGTAAGTTTGAATACAGATCCCATAAGGTAATATTATCCAGATCCCGACTCAATGCCCAGTTATTGTCTTCAGTTCGATGAATCCAGTTCCTGCTTTCCAGCTCATTAAGAGTGGCATCCAGGTTAGCCTCAAAGTGCAGCACTGCCTCGGCATATAACTGCCGATCACTGACTGTTCTGCCCTGTTGAGAGGCCAGGTATAGCAAACGAAGAATATGGAACACTGAGATAAAACTATGGTGCGCCAGGTGCTGTTCAGAGAGTGAAAAATCAAACAATGCCATACAGCGGGTAGTCATTGCACCGAGCAGCGTCACCAGCCAGGAAATATAAATCCAGATCAGGAATATGGGTAAGGTTGAAAGTGCCCCGTATAAACTGCTGTAAGTGTGATTGTTAGAGATATAAAACGCAAAACCTTTTTTTGACAGTTCAAATAGCAGTGTTGCGGTTACACCTCCAACCAGCGCATGATAGAAGTTAACCCGGGTATTGGGAATAATCAGGTAAATCAGGGTAAAAGCCAGCAGGGTCAGCAGTACCGGAATCATTGCCAGGGTTTCAGCCTGCAACCCAACCAGATCAGCGGCATTAGTCAGCAGTGGCAGTGATGTTATGTAAGAAGTTATCATTAAGCTGATACCAATAAGCAAGGGTCCAAGAGTCAGGGTCGCCCAGTAAAATTGAAACAGGCGCTTAAAATAGCTCATAGTATAAAGGGGGAACAGACTTGCTCTTAATTTAGAGATAAACACTGATTTTTTTGGATGATAGCTGGAACCGATCACAATATAAGTTTATGATCAAAAAAGGGAGCAAATGCCCCCTTTTTATTACTTAACGCTTTAACCTGTTAAACAGCAACAGGCCTTAAACGCTTTTTAACAAATTTACAGGATTGCATCAGGATTTGCTAAAACGTTCTTTAACTGCCTTGTCCTGTTCAATACTTTGCTTTTTGGCCATTTCAGACTGGTCCAGTGCTTTGTCTGCCAGAGCACGTGCCTTATCAACATCACCAGCAGCCAGAGCTGTTTCTGCCTGTTTTATAATTTTGCCGGTATCTCTCCAGGCATAATTACCTTCAATAGCGGTATTAAGAGCAGATTTAGCTTCTGCAATAAGCTGTGCTGCTTCCTGTGATGAATCACTGGCTGTATCAGTTGATGTATTAGAGCAACCTACTGTAAGACCCAGTGCTAAAGTAACCACCCCCAGAAACTTAGCATAGTTTTTAAATTTCATTCTTCTTATGACTCCTGATTTATATTGATTCGGTCGGTTTTGTTTATTAAGCTATTAAGCTTTCACCCGGAGAAATTTCTGGGTAAAAAGTCTATCTGTCATTTACGCCTTTAAATACCAGGAATAAATACAGATAATGTTTCAGTGACCTTAAAACAAAAGGTATCATTGACCAGTTAAAGTGTCAAGACAACTATAAGCATTTAAGTCTGAATAAACATAAAACAATGTACTAATATAGCCTTTTTTGAGGGACTTTTAATGTTTAAATCAGCATTTATCATGTTTTTTATCTATTTTCCTTTAAAATCAGATAAAAACCCTATTAACCTGCAGCTTTTATGAGACCCCCTTTATTATGTCGCAAATTTTAATCCTGTTTTATTCACACCACGGCGCAACCGCTGAAATGGCCCGCCTAATTGCCCGCGGTGTAGAAAAAGTACCGGGTATGTCTGCCCTGCTAAGAACTGTTCCGGAAGTTTCCACAGTCTGTGAATCAACCCAGGACAGCATACCTGATAGTGGGGCTCCGTATGTCAATAACGATGATCTGGCTAACTGCTCAGGAATGATTCTTGGCAGCCCTACCCGCTTTGGCAATATGGCTGCGCCCATGAAGTATTTTATTGATTCAACTTCAACTAACTGGATGTCCGGACACCTGGCCGGAAAACCTGCGGCTGTTTTCACCTCAACCTCCAGCCTGCATGGCGGCCAGGAAGCTACCCTGTTATCCATGATGATCCCGCTATTACACCACGGTATGATCCTGGTGGGAACGCCCTATAGTGAAACGGAACTGATTGCCACCAGAACCGGTGGCACACCTTATGGTCCCAGTCACCTGGCAGGCAAGGATAGTAATCTGCCCATCAGCAGCGATGAAAAAAACCTGTGTATTGCCACAGGTCAGCGAGTCGCTGAAGTTGCAATAAAACTTGAAGTGGATTAAAAAAGGTCTGAAATGAATTCTGAAAAACAGAAAAAACTGATTTTATACCAGAATATTGCATTAACAGGCTATTTTTCACTGTTTTTGATTTTAATGCTGAATATTATCTGGCTTATTCCCTCGGCTCACTTTCCTACGGCACTGGTATTACTGGTCATTTGCACACCCCTGCTGTTTCCCATGCGGGGTCTGCTCAATAGTAAAACCTATACCTTCCAGTGGGCCAGTTTTCTGTCCCTTGCCTATTTTGCCCATGGTATTACCGAGATCAGCGCCCATCCTGATGTCTGGTATGCCGGTCTTCTGGAAACGCTGGCCTCGATAATGATGTATCTGGGCTGTGTACTGTATGCAAGGGTCTTTAAACAAGAGAAAAAGCGGCAGCTAAAAGAATAGAGTGAGGCGTCTGAAAGATGGAGAGGTTAAGACAGGTAACTTTTAATAAAAGGTATGGTCAGCTTACGCTGTTCTGCAAGACTGGCATAATCCAGTTTATCCAGCAGGGTCATTAACTGGTGCATACTGCGGCTGCTGTGTTTTAGAATATAAGCTATTACTTCTTCATTCATGCTTAAGCCCCGCTGAGACGCCCGCTGCTTCATGGCTGCGGCTTTACCCTTATCATCCAGAGACTTAAGCTGGTAAGTCAGCCCCCAGCTTAAACGGGAGCGTAAGTCCGGCAGCTTAATACCCAAATTAACAGCACTGTTTGAAGCGGCCAGAACCAGTCTACTGTCACTATCACGCATACGGTTAAATAAATGAAACAGGGCTTCTTCCCACTGAACATTTCCACAGATGGCATCCAGCTCATCAAGACACAGCAGATCCATAGCTTCCAGTCCGTCCAGCATTTGTGGTGATAATTCCTGGTTATCCGCCAGGGGGATATAAAAAGCCGTCTGGTTCTGTGCCAGGTAATACTGCGTTGTGGCCTGTAACAGGTGGCTTTTACCGGAGCCGGATTCACCCCACAGATAAATAAGCCGCTCGGAGTCATCCTGCAGCGAGAACAGTAACTGTTGATTGTCAGCGGCTATAAAACTCTCAAAAACAGCATATTCAGGAGTCTGAAAGGACAGGGGCAGTTGGGTATTCATAAGCCGGTTGTATAAACTCCTGGGTGATATTATTTATTAAGGCAGGTATTATATCGCAATTATGCTGTCAGACCCTATTACCGATATTCCACTACAGTCACTTGATACCCGCTTGTTTGAAAATACACAGATCAACACAAGTGATAACAGCCCTGCGCTTTGTGTATCCATATTAAGAACCGATAAAACTGATCCATTAATTTCCGGAAATAAGTGGTATAAATTAAAATACAGCCTTCAGGATGCACAGCAGCAGGGCTACACCACCCTGCTGAGTTTCGGCGGCCCCTACTCCAACCATCTGCATGCCCTGGCCGGGGCAGGGAAAAAACACCACTTTAAAACCATTGGCATTATCCGTGGTGAAGAACATTATCCTTTCAATCCAACCCTTGCCGATCTTAAAACGCTGGGCATGCAGCTGTATTATATAAACCGCAAAGATTACCGCAGAAAACATGAGCCTGAGTTTATCAGACATTTACTGGAGAGACTGCAGACAGAACACTTTCTGAGTAAACAGGAATCTGTCTATGTAATACCAGAGGGCGGTACTAATACCCTGGCCATCAAAGGCGCGGCTGAAATAACCGAACTGATTCCGAATAATACCGACTATGTCTGTGTGGCCTGCGGTACCGGCGGTACTATAGCCGGGATTATTCATGGACTGAACAAAAAACATTCCCATACAAAGGTTGTGGGCTTCCCGGCTTTAAAAGGGGCTCAATTTCTGGAGCAGGAAATCAATAAGCTGCTGAAACTTCCTCCACTCTCAGTACAGACAGTTCAGACTCAAAATAACTGGGAGCTGGTTTATAATTATCATTTTGGCGGGTTTGGTAAAATGACACCTGAGCTGGCCCGATTTATAATTGAATTTGAACAAAAACATTCAATACCACTGGATCCCATATACACAGGGAAAATGATGTATGGTATTGTAGAGCTCATTAATAATAACTATTTTCCGCCGCACAGCCGGATCCTGATCATTCACTCCGGTGGCCTTCAGGGTCGCAGAGGCATGGATGCAAAGATAAAAGAGCTTTCTGGATATCAGGGCGAAAATATGCCTCGATAACAGGCACAGACGGAACGCCACCAATTACTACTAACGAGATAAACAAACATTCATGGAACTCACCAATACAATTTTGCAGCTCTTCCCGAAATTAAACGAAGCGGTCAGCAAAGATGGCATCAATATACTTAAACACTCTCAGCAAATTACCATCCCTGAAGGCACCACCATTTTTCACCAGGGCGATCAGTGTTTAAACTATCTGCTGGTCATTGCCGGTTCCGTTAAAGTTTTTACCCGTGCTGAAAACGGTCGGGAAATTGTGCTTTACCATATTAGCAGCGGTGGCTCCTGTGTATTAACCACATCCTGTCTAATTTCTTCTGAAGATTATCCTGCTGAAGGCGTCACCGAAACTGATGTCGTGGCACTGGCCATCCCTAAACCCGTTTTTGAACAGTATATGGGAGAATCCAAAGCCTTCCGTAAGCAGGTGTTTCACTCCTATGGTGATCGCCTGATTAAATTAATTACTCTGGTAGAAGAAATCAGCTTTGCCAAGCTGGACATACGCCTGGCCAAGTACCTGCTGGAAAATGGTTCCGTTAATACGCCCATACGCACTACTCACCAGGCTCTGGCCACAGAACTGGGTTCTGCCCGTGAAGTGATCAGCCGTCAGCTGAAAGAATTTGAAAATAAAGGCTGGGTATTACTAAACCGGGGTAAAATTGAAATTACCAATCATGACGCCCTGGCTAACCTGCTGGCACATTAACCTCCCCCTCTCCTGGAATAAAGTTTCACTCTATTCCATTTTTAAGTGACAATGTCACTTAAAGCTTCAGCATTATCTGCAACAATATAATCACATTAAAAAGGTAAACTACTGGAGCTTATAATGAAAAACGTTGGTGGCATCGATAAAATCTTACGCATTATTGTGGGTATTGTCTTAATTGCAGGTGTGTTTGTACTGCCTGATGTACTTAACCCCTGGGGCTGGATTGGCATAGTACCATTATTAACAGGTCTGTTTAATTTCTGCCCTATGTATCCTTTACTGGGTATAAATACATCTAAAAAATAAATAGCGTTGAAATCTGTCGTTACTTAGATAAAACTCAGGAGGCTCTGGCCAGGTGTTTTTTTGTAGCACACAATTCCCCCCCATTGTGTGGCTCTCAGAAAAGCACCTGGCCAGGGCTTTCTGCTTTTTACTATAAGGCTTTGCCGTCATGCTGTTGATATTTTTTCTGGCAATAGTCCTGCAGACATTTGTCCAGGAGTGTTTCCAGTCGATCCATTAATCCGTCCGGAACTGAGTCTTTACCGTGTCTTAACTGCCATTCTTTTATAAAGTGCAAGCAGTGATCCAGCTCACCAATGTCTTTATCCTGCGTCATCATTCCTGTCTCTATTATCTGGTTAATGTACTGTTACATTACAGTTATAGAAACAGCTTAAACTAGAAAAAGGTATTTTACTTGCCTTTACACGCCATCATTTTGACAATTTGCGCCATTTTTTAAATCAGGCGGATATTATTGATTTAAGCCACACTGCTTTAAAATTTTTGACATAAAAGGTTCAAAAGCTCTGATCTGAGCTTCGACTTCTTTTAAACGTGCTTTATCATTTAACTTTAAAGCATCTTTTTTGTGCACATAAAGCTGGTAGGAATGTTTACTGTCTTCATAAATCGTTCGATTGGAAACTCGTGACAGGGCTGACTGAAAACAGCTGCAGGCACGGACCCGCTGTGGAAACAATGTTTCCAGTTGTGCCAGACTGTTCACCTGTGACTGTAGTTTTTTCCCCTGTGTATAACAGCCAACAATCATTTTAGTGCGAATTTTATCAAAGATTTTTTTCTCCTCCATCTGCCTGAACTGCTGATCGCTGGCAAAGACAGAAGTTCCGCTAAATCCAGCAATAACAAAAACAACAACTAAAATAATTTTTTCCACAGTATAAATTTCCTGATAATGGGTGTTAAAGAATAGTATAGAACAGATTAAGGCTTTTAACAGGTAAGGAAGAAGCAGTATTGCAGCAATCTGTAGTGAGCATATTAGAATAAGCTAAGTTAATGTTTTTTGTAGTATAAATTGGGGTATATACCTATATAATTACTGACCTTAATCGGTTAATAATTAACTCATAATAAATGTGGCTATAGAAAGGATACTCAGAATTAGCCCGCTAAAATTATAATAAAAAATTATTCTCTTATAACTATACCTGCATTTAATTAGTTCAATGAGGATAAGGAGTGTATAAAAATGAACTTTAAAAAATACCTTATTACAATTATTTCAATGGGGGCTTTAATTTTCGCCAGCAGTTTCAGCTATGCCTCAGAGTGCAGCAAATTATTTAATGCTCAGAATTACAGCTCTGCTCTGCAACAGTGCAAATCTGAAGCCCGGCAAGCCAGTGCCCGTGCCAGCTTTATTCTTGGTCAGATGTATGAGAAAGGTCTGGGGGTAAAAGCCGATCCTGAAATAGCGGTTAATTACTATCAGCAGGCGGTTCTGGCCAATGATCTGGATTCACAGATTGCCTTAGGACTGTATCATGAAAACAACGAGAACTACCTGTTAAGTCATGTCTATCTGACCCTGGCCATTGATAACGGCAGTCTGGGAGCCAGTATAGAGAAAGACAAGGTTGAACAGAAGCTTTCCAAAGATGAACTGATCCTGTCCAGAGATTATGTTGATCTTGTAAAGTCCACAATCAATCAGCATAGACGCACATTTGCCATGAACTAAATTTACAGCACTCATTATAATTATCCTGAAACATACGTGGGCAGGATGCTCACGCTCCCTCGGCAGTACTTTTCTTTAGCTTAAAATTATTGCAAAATACCGTAAACAGTACCTGATTACCCTGACCTCTAATTTTAAATAAGTGACTAACAATTAAGTAACGATGAATAAAGATCAATTTCTGGAAATGATGAACTTTCGTCATGCCTGCAAGGTTTTTGACGAAACTAAAAAAATCTCTGATGAGAACTTTCGTTATATTCTGGAGGCCGCCAGACTGTCTCCCAGTTCTTTTGGTTATGAGCCCTGGCACTTTCTGGTGGTTCAGGATATGGGACTTAGAGAAAAGCTCAGGGAACATGCCTGGGGTGCCCAGGGCACCCTGCCGACTGCCAGTCATTTTGTCGTGGCTCTGGCCCGTACCGGTAAAACCACCCGCTATGACAGCGATTATATTGAACACATGATGGCAGATATTCATCACCTGCCAGAAGATGCCCGCACTAAACGGCGCAGTTATTACCAGGCTTTTCAGGAAAAAGACTTTCACCTGCTGGAAAGCGAGCGGGCAATGTTTGACTGGGCCTGCAAGCAAACCTATATTGCTCTGGCTAATATGATGAATGCCGCCGCTTATATTAAAATTGACAGTTGTCCGGTGGAAGGCTTTGTGGCCGATGAGCTGAATAAACTGCTGGCCGAGGAATTTAATATTGATATTTCAGTCTTTCAGGCTGCTTATATGGTGGCCTTTGGTTATCGTAAAGATCCCCAGAAAGAAAAAACCCGTCAGCCTCTGGAAGATATTGTCAGCTGGTATTAGGTAGTTTCCATCCGTTTATTAAGCTAAACATACTGACCGGCACAAAACCCGGATGCCCAGGCCCACTGGAAATTAAACCCGCCCAGGTGGCCTGTGACATCCACCACCTCACCAATAAAATACAAACCTTTTACTTTCCTTGCCTGCATGGTTTTGGAAGACAGCTCCCCGGTATCAACACCACCGACGGTCACTTCTGCAACCCGGTAGCCTTCCGTACCAGAAGGAGTATATTCCCAGCTCGAAAATAATTTAAAAACAGACTCTATTTCACTAAAATCATATTGTTTTACTGGTTTTTCAACAGGCAGATTCTGAGTAAATACTTCCACCAGCCTGCGGGATAATAGTCGGCACAGAAGTGTTTTTAGCCGGGTATCCGGGTGTTGTTTCTGCTGCTGAGTTAACCAGCGGCTTAAATCCAGATCCGGCAGTAAATTAATCTCAACACTCTGTTCTTTGTGCCAATATGAAGAAATCTGCAAAATAACCGGGCCACTCAAACCTTTATGAGTAAACAGAAGATTTTCCCTGAAGCGTTTGGTCCCCTCCTCACTATCAAGTGAAACAACAGCTTCAACAGCAATCCCTGATAAACACTGCAGGGTTTTTAGCTGAGTCTTATTATGTGTAAACGGTACCAGACCCGGTCGGGTCGGGATCAGATTCAGTTCAAACTGCCGGGCTATTTTCAGCCCGAAATCAGTGGCACCCATTTTAGGAACCGATAAACCGCCTGTAGCAATGACCAGTGATTCAGCAGTAAAACTCTTCTGGCTGGTATGCAGTAAGAAGGTCTCATCCCCTGAAATCCGGGCAATGTTTTTAATATGGCAGTCCAGAATAATATCTGCATGGTAACGATGGCATTCTGCCAGCAGCATGTCCACAATGTCCATAGCACTGCGATCACAGAATAACTGCCCATGTTCTCTTTCATGCCAGGGGATATCATATTCTGCCATCAATGCCAGAAAATCAAAATACTGGTAACGGGACAGGGCTGATTTACAGAAATGAGGATTCTGTGACAGGTAGTTATCCGCACTGACATAATAATTGCTGAAATTACACTTGCCTCCGCCGGAGATACGGATTTTTCTGGCCGCTTTAACAGCATGGTCCAGAACAGCCACCCTTCTGCCGCGTTTAGCAGCCTCTACAGCACACATTAAGCCTGAGGCACTGGCACCGATAATAACAACATCATAGCTATTCATATTAATGATAAAAGACTGTACAATTCAGCGTAAATCCGATGGTCTATTAAACCTAAGCAAACCAGTTAAACCTGAATTAGTGTAACAAAAATGATTGCCCATGTCTGATATTGAAACAGCCTCCTCACAAAACAGTCGCAACCTTGAAGACAGGATTATGGAACTGGAAATTCGCAGTGCGCTTCAGGAAGATACCATTGAACAGCTTAACCAGGTTATTTTTAATCAACAACAGCAAATTGATGATTTTGAACGCCACCTAAGCCACTTAAAGACCCAGTTGTCTAATCTACAGGAAGCCACAGCTAAGGAATCCGAAGAAACCCCACCACCTCATTATTAAAATACCTTTGCCTTATAAAAATTACAGTTTTTTTCCAGTTAGTCGCTATACTCTACATAAATACTCATCCCTAAATGCCCTCTCCTTCCGGAAGAGGCTCATGGTGAGGAATAAGTTTAACTCGTATTTTCAGGGCCCGTAATAATGACCACGACTTCCAACTCTACCAATCGACTGGAACTGCTTCTCTTTTATCTTGGAGGCCGACGTCGATTTGGCATTAATGTCTTAAAAATCAAGGAAGTCATTCCCTGCCCGCCACTGCATCAATTACCCTCATCCAACCCCAAAATTCTGGGCGTCGCGGAACTAAGGAATGAAACCCTGCCTATCATCGACCTGGCTAAAGCAGTTGGAGCCACACATCGTACCCTGAGTGAAGAACAAATTAAGCAGGGCTCTGTGATTACAACAGAAATTAACCGCTCCCACCAGGGTTTATGGATCAGCGGTGTTGATAAAATTATTCTCTGTGACTGGAAAAATATTTCTCCGCCTGCCAAGGGTACTGGTATTGGCAGTTATACTACCGGTGTCACCCTGATTGATGATGAACTGGTGCAACTACTGGATATTGAAAAAGTACTGGCAGAAGTTCTGGGTCTGGAAACCACTCATACAGACGATTTAGATATTCCTAACCAGGAACTTGAAGCGGTATTCGGCAAACTGGTTATGATTGTGGATGATTCCAGCATGGCCATGAAACAGACCATTGCCGCACTTGATCGTCTCGGTCTGCAGCATATTTCAGCACCTGATGGTAAAGTGGCTCTGCAAATTCTCAAAGATTATCAGAACGGTGATCCTCATACCATGGAACCCATCAGTATGATTATTTCTGATATTGAAATGCCTGAAATGGATGGTTATACCTTTGTCAAAGAACTTAGAAAACTGCCTAAATTCAAAAACCTTCATGTACTGATGCATACCTCCCTAAACGGCAATATCAATATGGAAAATGCCGTTTCCTGCGGTGCCAATGATGTATTAACCAAGTTTGTGCCGGTAGAGCTGGCGGAAAAAATAGTTCAGCATTTAATAAATAAAACCGATGAATAAAGCTGAGATATAATGTTAAAAACGCCTGAATTCTGGTATATTTTATCTGCTGTTATTCTTTCAACTCTATCATGTGCAGGTTAAATAATTTATGTCCGAACAGGCAATACACAGTTCTATTAACCCCCCTGTTGTAGTTATTGGTATTGGTGAAATGTCCGGGGTATTTACCCGCGCCCTCCTTCGAGCCGGTTATCCACTGTACCCGGTTACCCGGGAAATCAGTATTCAGAGCATGTCTGAGCACCTCAAAGACCCTGAAATGGTACTGGTTGCCGTTGGAGAAAGTAATTTATCTCCAGTTCTGGAACAAATACCCGAACACTGGAAAGACCGCCTGTGTCTGCTGCAGAATGAATTACTGCCCCGAGACTGGCAGGCTCATCAGATTAAAAATCCAACGGTAATTTCTGTCTGGTTTGAAAAGAAAAAAGGTCAGGATTTTAAAGTACTGGTGCCTTCTCCGATTATCGGCCCTAAAGCTGAAATTATAAAAGACGCCCTGGCCACTCTGGATATTCCTGCCTGGATCGTAAAAGACGATCAGGAAATGCTGTTTGAACTGGTGCGTAAAAATCTGTATATCCTGACCACTAATATTGCCGGCCTGAACATGCCGCCGGGCAGTGATGTCAATGATCTATGGAATGAAAACCGTGATCTGGCTTTAAAAGTAATTGATGATGTCCTGACCATTCAGAGCCATCTGACCGGCCAGAGCTTAGATGATGCCGACAGGGAACGCCTGATAGAAGCTATGGTTGAATCCATAAACGGCGACCTGGCCCATAAATGCATGGGCCGTTCAGCCCCTGCCCGCCTGTCCCGCGCTCTGGAATATGCCAAAGCAAACCAGTTGGAAGTTAAAGAACTGGAACGAATTGCAGCAACACTGCAGGCTTCATAGGATAGTATAAGTATTTTGCGGGCAAAATGCCCGCGCTCGGGGTAAAGATGTTAACACCTGTGCAGGCTCAGACTGCTATTTGAGCATTTGCGCCCGATAGTATTTTAATTCCTCAATAGATTCACGAATATCATCCAGTGCCTGATGAGCCCCCTTCTTGTCCAGACCATCTAATACGTTGGGATACCAGCGCCGCGCCAGCTCTTTGAGCGTACTGACATCCAGATTACGGTAATGGAAATAAGTTTCCAGTTCAGGCATACCTCGCACCATAAAACGTCTGTCCTGACAGATACTATTACCGCACATAGGCGAAACACCCTTGCCCACATAGTATTTTAAAAACTCAATGGTCTGACGACTGGCTTCTGTTTCATCTATCGTACTGTCCTTAACCCTCTGTATCAGCCCGGATTCTCCATGATGCCTGGTATTCCACTCATCCATGGCATCGAGCACCGCTTCACTTTGATGAATAGCCAGCACCGGCCCTTCCGCCAGAATATTCAGTTCAGCATCTGTGACAATGGTGGCGATTTCTATAATTTTGTCGGTGTCCGGCTCCAGGCCGGTCATTTCCAGATCGACCCAGATAAGGTTACGTTGATCCTGTGTCATGTATTCTCTCTTGAAATTAAACGAATGAGGTATAATATAGTCAAAACAACAAAAATTAGATAGTTTTCATTTTATTATTATATCGAGCGTTTATGCCCTTATTTACAACACTTTTTCTCATAATGGTTTTTCTGTCAGCCCTGACCCATTTCTGGCTCTCACTCAGGCAGATTAAATATGTTAAACAACACAGGGACAGGGTCCCTGAAGCCTTTGCTGAAAAAATCAGCCTGGCCGATCACCAGAAAGCCGCTGACTACACCATTGCCAAAGAAAAACTGGGTAATATCAATTTATTATTCAGTACCGTACTGCTGCTGGTCTGGACCCTTGGGGGCGGACTTGAGTGGGTGGATCAATATATCCGTTCCTATGAACTGTCTCCCATTTATACCGGTGTACTGTTTATACTGCTGATTACGTTTATCTCCTCTATTCTGGATTTACCCTTAAGCCTGTACAGCACCTTTGTCCTGGAAGAAAAATTCGGTTTTAACCGAACTACCTTTAAAACCTGGCTCAGCGATATGCTTAAACAGACCATTTTAGGCCTGCTCATTGGCGTTCCTTTAATTATGGTTATTTTGTGGTTAATGGATTCTGCCGGGTCTTACTGGTGGCTGTATGCCTGGGCTGTCTGGATGGGCTTTGGCTTTCTGATGATGTGGGCCTACCCGGCTTTTATTGCGCCGATATTCAATAAATTTACCGAACTGGATGATGAGTCGCTTAAACAGCGCATAGAACGCCTGATGACCCGCTGCGGCTTTATCAGCAAGGGCATCAAGGTAATGGACGGCTCACGCCGTTCCAGTCACGGCAACGCCTATTTTACCGGCCTGGGCAATAATAAACAGATTGTATTTTTTGATAATCTGCTCAACTCTCTGGATGAAGAAGAAGTGGAAG
This sequence comes from Gammaproteobacteria bacterium, assembly GCA_027012135.1. Lineage (GTDB taxonomy): Bacteria > Pseudomonadota > Gammaproteobacteria > GRL18 > GRL18 > JANELJ01. Next base: position 24,384 of record JALUZF010000252.1, on the reverse strand, counting down.
CCGTACTGGCACATGAACTGGGGCATTTTAAGCGCAAACATATTCTAAAGCGTCTGATCACCATGACCATTATGACCTTAATCGGTTTTGCCGTGCTGGGCTGGCTTATGCAGCAAACCTGGTTTTATAATGACCTGGGCATGAGTACCCCGTCTATTTATGCCGCTCTGGTACTGTTTAGCTTAAGTTCCCCTGTTTTTACCTTTTTTCTTGCGCCGGTTAGCGCTATGATAAGCCGTAAACACGAGTTTGAAGCCGACGATTTTGCCGCCCAGCAGGCCGATGCCGTCAAACTGACCGAGGCTCTGGTTAAGCTTTACAAAGATAATGCCAACACCCTGACACCGGATCCCGTGCATTCAGCCTGGTATGATTCCCATCCGCCCGCACCGGTAAGAATTGCCCATTTAAACCAGGCCGTTCAAACTTAACACTTAATAGATATAAAAAATATTGCTCAGAGGAAGAACAATGAAAAAAACAACAAAAATACTACTTACTACCTCCATACTGCTGGTACTGACACAAACTTCCCAGGCCGCTAATCCAGCTCACGGCAAGGATCTCCATGATGCCAACTGCCTGTCCTGCCATGCATCTTTAATGGGGGGCAATCCTAACGTCATTTATACCCGGGAAGATCGCAGAGTCAATACCATAGAAGGTCTCAGAAAGCAGGTAACCCGCTGTAAAACTACCGTCGGTGTACCCTGGCCGGAAGACCAGATTGAAGATGTAGTGGAATACCTGAATAAAAATTTCTATAAAATAAAATAAACGCTTAAATGGCCAAACGTAAACTGAACCGTCGCCAGCAATGGCGGATACAGAAAATCCAGCAGGAACGTTTGGACAGAGCCAGAAAAAAACTCAGTAAATTGTCTGATTCTCTGGACCATCTTGATGATACTCACTATCACGGCCTGGTGATCAGCCATTTTGGTGCCACTCTAGATGTTGAAAAGCGGGATAATGAGAACTACACTTCCGGTGAAATTATCCGCTGTGCCCTGCGGCAGAATATTGAATCAATAGTCTGTGGGGATAATGTGGTCTGGCAGAAAATAAAAGACCTGCCCCCAGGCGAACAGATCCAGGGTATAGTAACCGCTCTCGAACCACGAAAAAATGTCCTGGCCCGCCCTGATTTTACCGGCCAGATGAAACCGGTGGCGGCCAATATTGATCAAATTCTAATTGTTACCTCACCCATCCCCGAACTTAATGAAGGTCTTATTGACCGCTACCTGGTTGCCGCAGAACTGTCAGATATTAGTGCCGTGCTGGTACTCAATAAAATTGATATTTTAACGGATGAACAACAGGAACAGTTAAGTCAGCGAATACAGATCTATCATAATATTGGCTACCCGATCATTTATACCAGCGCCAAAGCCCGTAATGGACTGGACAGTTTATACCAGCAGTTAAACAATAAATCCTCCGTATTTGTCGGCCAGTCAGGCGTAGGTAAATCATCATTAATTAATGCCCTGCTGCCCGAGGCCCGCATTAAAGAAGGTGAAGTCTCCGATGCCACCCATAAAGGCACCCATACCACCAGTGTCTCCAGACTATACCACCTGGACAATCCACTGGTTCAAAATGCCATTGTTATTGACTCTCCCGGCGTCCGTGAATTTGGTTTATGGGATATTGATAAAAATGATGTTATTCACGGTTTCAGAGAACTGGAAGAATATGCCCAATCCTGCCGTTTTAGAGACTGTAAACATATTAATGAACCGGGATGCAGTATTCTGCAGGCACTTGAAGAAGGTAAAATTTCCAGGCAGCGCTATGAAAGTTACCACCGAATTATGGACTCCCTTGGGTAATAAAGTCCCTACCAGGATGCCAGTCCTTTACGCCAGAGATTAGCTTCAGACTGCCTTCTTTTGATAAGACCAGAGCTGGCTGTCCAGAGACGTTTCATAGACAGAAACTGCACCTCTACTTCATCAAGAATCGTTATAGCCTGTGCTTTTGGTAAACCATCGGCGGACTGAAGCAGTTTCTGTATTGCCCGCATTTCTCTTCGGCTGGAACCAGACAGGCTGGCTCCGCGATTAAAGACCAGGCTGACAAGAGCGCATCGACATAAGCCCGGGAGTTGTTCCAGTGTGTTATACACTGAATGAGTGGTTTCATAATACTGGGGCAGTGTTTGCTGGGTTAATACCGGCCAGGCCCATTTAAAAGCTACCTGAATCCCCATCTGTTTCAGCTCTCTGACCCGGCTTTTAGTCCCTTTTTTACCAATATCCTTAACCAGCTCCTGTACAAACTCTTCAGGAAGGTAATTACCCCAGCTCTGTCTGAAGTCATCTTCAGTATTAAAGCGCAAATCATAACCAACGCCAATGGTAATACCGCTGGCATACCCAGGGAAATGCGGCCAGCGGGTAATCATTTCATAATAGCCAAGACCACCGGTCTCTTCTTTAGCTATAAAAGCCACACCTTCAGTATCCAGCAGCTCAAAAGGCTCCGGCTGAATTCCCAGCCACTCCCATAAAACCGGTTCGGCAATACCAGTTACTGGTATATCTGCCATATCCTGAGCATATCTGACCGCTCGTAAGGTACCTCGTCCAAAATCACCATCAACCGCAAGCATGGCACCAACTTTATTTAAACGTGACTGAAGCGCTGCAACCTCTTCGCCTCTGTCTCCTCTTTTTAAGGTTACAAACTCCATATAATGTTCTCCCTGTTATAATGCTGAATACTTTAGTAATTTGCTCACACAATATCAACTAATTCCTGCCAGGTTTATCAGGTTTATATTTGAAAGAATATATTATAAAGTCTGGTCTTATTGAATTAAATCATAAACAATTTGTCTGAGTAAAAAATAACACTGACAGGAAAACAATGAGAAAAATTATAATTGGTTTATTATTATTTCAACTAATTCTTATACCATTCGCTAACGCGACAGATTCCACAACTGAAAATGGCATAAACTGGTACACCTGGTCTAACGAAGCTTTTGAAGCCGCAGAAAAGGAAAATAAACTGGTACTTCTGGATATTGGTGCAGAATGGTGTCAGTTTTGTGCCAAAATGAAAGCCGTAACGTATAAAGATCCTGAAGTGATTAAAATAATCCAGGATAATTATATTGCTATTTATGCAGACATTGACGATTCGGAAGATGTTAACATGCTCTATGGGAAATTCGGTGTGCCGGGTACTATTATCCTGTCTCCCGATCGGGACGAATTGACTAAAAGGCTGGGCTATATTTCCCCTCAGCAAATGCAGTGGCATTTGTTAGGCAATCTGCAGGATGCTGCAGATATTCTTGAATAATAATATTACAGCAATAACTTCTACAGCAATAAATATGGGTTAAAATAATTTAAAATGAAAAGACGGGATTTTCTACTGACATCGGGCACCGGGCTAAGTTCACTGTCCTTTTCTGGAATTGTTAATTCGGCAATATGCTCAGACATACCAACACCGGCTGTCAGGGAATTTACCCCGCAGGACTGGCGCATTATTGCCGCTGTACAGAATCATCTGTTTCCATCCGAAGCTCAGGCTCCCGGTGCCGTAGAAATCCAGGCGCTGCGTTATCTGCATAATTATCTTGCCAATCCTGCAACCGATCCTGAGGATGTAAAGTTTATTCACTCCGGCAGCCGCCAGCTGCAGCAGTTTGCTGAAAAAAATCACAGTATTCCTTTTACTCAGTTATCCATTGATGAAAGAGAAAAATTATTAAGGGAATTTGAAACCCGTCCTGAAGGCCGGCGCTGGCTGATCACCATCCTCAATTATGTCCTGGAATCTCTGCTGACCGATCCCGTTTACGGCGGTAATCCCGATGGTATCGGCTGGCAGTGGCTGGAACACCGTGCCGGAGAGCCCCGCCCTCCTGCCAACAAACGTTACTGGCTTTTATAGGAGCTTATTCACTTAATGTCTTATGATTTTGATATTTGTGTCGTGGGCAGCGGTGCCGGTGCCGGGCCCGTTATTTATACTCTGGCTCACGCAGGCTATAAGGTATTAGTACTTGAAAAAGGCCCCTGGTACACTGAACAGGACTATTTTAAGGATGAATTAAAAACCTCTTTGCGAGGCGGTTATACTCCGGATCTGCGCGAGCAGCAGCATGTAGTGGAACTGGAAAATGATGACGGCAGCTGGCGCAGCTTTCCCACCTATCAGTCCAGCTGGAATTTCTGGAACGGTAATGTAGTGGGCGGTTCCAGTAATTTTATGAGCGGTTTTTTTCACCGTCTTAAACCCAATGATTTTCACCTGCTGTCCAGTTACGGTCCGATTGAAAGAGCCAATATTGTTGACTGGCCCATCTCCTATAACGATATGGAACCTTATTATGACAAGGTAGAGAAAGTCGTAGGTGTATCCGGCCGTGTGATTGAACACCCTTTTCAGGAACCGCGCAGCAGTAAGGATTTTCCCTTTCCACCGACCGCTGAACACCCACTGGCTGAACATATTGACCGGGCCTGCGAACGCCTTGGGATTCACTCCATGCCCATGCCCAGAGCCATTCTTTCTCAGCCGGCACTTAACCGCAAAGCCTGTGTTTACAGCGGTTACTGCGGTAGTTACGGCTGTGCCACCGGAGCCAAGGGCAGCTCCCGTGCGGCTCTTATTGATTCAGCCATGGCTACCGGGAATGTTGATCTGCGTCCTCATGCCATGGTGACCCATATTCACAGTGATGCACAAGGCAAAGTCTGTGCAGTCGAATATATTGATAAAGAGGATAAAAAACACGCGGTAGATGCCAGGCTTTATGTGGTGGCCGCTCAGGCCATAGAAACCAGTCGATTACTGCTTAATTCTACCGGCTCAAAACACCCTGACGGTCTGGGCAATAATACCGGTCAGGTGGGTAAAAACCTGATTTTTGCCGGCGGCGGAGCCGGTTCCGGACGGCTGACCTATGACAAGTTTTCAGAACAGCAGGTCACTGAGCTTAAGGAATTCGGCACCTTTGTTAATCGCTCTATTCAGGACTGGTATGAAATAACAGATAAAGATATGTTCAAAAGCGATGCGCCTCAGAAAGGTGGTACCATTGATTTTGTACACCTGCACCCGAACCCGGTGGCCAGAGCCAGCCGTCAGACCCGCAATAATGGCCAGATCCTCTGGGGCAAACCTTTAAAAGATCGCTTAAAGGCGCATTTTACCGGCGGCCGTTATCTTAAAGTGGAAGCTTTCTGTGACTGGCTGCCTACTGACAATTCCCACGTTTCGCTGGATCCCCAGGTTAAGGATAAATGGGGCCTGCCGGTGGCAAAAATTAAAGTGGATGTGCATGTGCAGAATTTAAAAGTCGGCTGGTATCTGGCTAATAAGTCGGCTGACGTAATGCGTGAAATGGGGGCAGACAATGTGCTGGCCTTTGCATCAGGTGTACCGCCCACCAACCTGGTGGCCGGCGGCTGTCGATTTGGCATCGACCCTGAAAAATCGGTGCTTAATCCTGATTGTCAGGTGCATGAAGTTGAAAATTTATACGTAACAGATGGTAGCTTTATGCCTACCGGCGGCAGTGTCCCCCATACCTGGACTATCTACGCCAATGCTTTCAGGGTAGCTGACAAACTGCTTGAACGTCTGGGAGGACAAAAAAAACAGGTTTAGCGTGGTCTGGGCCTTTGTACCGGTGGCCTGACTGCAGGCGGTCTGTTATTAGGCGGCCCTGAACCGGGCGGTCTTGTGCCCGGTGGTCGGGGTCTGATAGGCGGACGGCCATACGCAGGGATTGTCCAGTAAACATCATAACCATTGTTATTAGCATTAACATCCTGGGGAACATAAGAGTTTCTTAATCGCTCCAGTTCCAGTTCTCTTTCATTCTGCAGACGCATGGCACGTTCAGCTTCCAGTTTACGTTCCAGGGCTCGCTGCCGGTCTTTCTCCTGATCCTTAACAATTATTTTTTCCAGCTTTTTTTGCCGTTGTGCTTCCTCTTCCGGAGAAAGTTTTTTTATTTTCTGAACACTTTTTAATTGTTTATCCGGTTTCACTTTATCTGTAAACACGGGCACACCATCCTTGCTCTGGTACTCATAAATCTTCTGTACCTCTTCAGCAAAAAGACTGCCTGCCGATAACAGGCTTACAGGCAAGGATAAAAATAATAAAACAGGATAAAATTGCGTCATAAACTTATAATAATCTTAATATTTTGAAAAATAAACTACTAAATAGCAATCCTTTTGCTATATTACATACTAAACAAATATTTCCCCAAGAGCTTATATGGCCGCTGAAAATAATCAACTGAAGCAGTTTATACAAAAATCAGACATTGCCGCCCTGCCCGTGCTGCACAATACGCTTCAGGTTTTAAAAGAAACTGTGGAAAAACCCAGTTTCAACTATCATTATCTGGACACCATATTACAGTACGATCCAGCCTGTATGATCAACCTGCTGGCTTATGCCAACCAGGAAATGACTGGAGATGATGATAACCAGATTAACCAGGTGGAACATGCAGCCATGTTTCTGGGAATGGACAGGCTGGAAAAATTCATTAATAAAATCACCTCTATTTACAGCATTAAAGACAGGGCTATTGCAAATAAAATTGTCCAGTTGCAGTACCGTGGGGTTCATGCGGCCTTTCAGGCTCAGAATTTTGCCCGAATGCTGAATGTATCTAATGAAAATGAAGTTTATACCAGTACTTTGATCACTCCACTTTCAGAATTGTTATGCTGGCATCTGGAACCGATAAAGGCTCAAAAAGTTGAATTATTAGTGCACAGAAAACAACAGCCTTATGAACAGGCCCAGCAGGAAATTTTTGGCTTTACATATCATGAACTGGCCGAGTCCCTGACCCACCACTGGAAAATTCCTAATCTGTTCCTTCAGCGGCAGGAAATGGAGCAGCTGGAAGATACCGCAAAACCGGTAAAATGCATGTATCTTTCAGAAAAATGCAGCATTATTGCAGAAAAAGGCTGGTATTTTGACGACATGTATAAACATATCAGGCTCTGTTCCCAGGAATTGCATTTCAGTGAAGCCCGCATTGCCCAGGAGCTGCATAAAACTGCCGTGGAACTGGCACATTCAACGGCAGAATTCTTTCCTGTACAGAATGTATCCGCTCATCTGGCTCTGTTACCGGGAGAAGTTTCCTATACCCAGGTCATTGAAATTGATGCCCCCAAAAAAGACACTCAAAAAGCTCCTCCAGCAGAACAGAAACCGGCCTTTAAACCCAAAGCCGAGGATAAACCTGAAAAGATTCCCAGCATTCATCTTATTTCCGCATCCGATGATTTCCCCGGCCTGATAAGAACAACCATTGATGCCCTTGCAGAAAGCAGAATTTTTACCCGGGTGGTATTTATGATGCTCAGCAAGGACAAAAAAAATCTTCAGGTACGTGGTATCCGAGGTTTAAAAGACCCTCAATTTATCAACACTTTATTGCCCATAAAACCCACTAACCTGTTTACTAAATTACTGGAAAAACCTCAGGCGGTATTGATTAACCAGGCCAATTATGACAAGTTTCTGCCTATTATAACCACACCCATGCAGGATATGCTTAAGGTAAAAGAATTTATTGCCAGATCCGTTCATGCCAATAAGAAACCCATTGGGCTGTTTTATATGGACAAGTTTTCCGGGGCAGAAGACAGGGCGGATAAATTAATCGATGTCAAGGATTTTGCTGAGGTTAAGAAGATTCTGAATCTTTTTGAAAAACAGTTAGGGATTTTAAGTAAATCCTAATCCAGTTCCTTTCGACCGCTGAAGGCCAGCCCCAGGGTTGAGCCGTCAATATATTCCAGTTCCCCGCCCAAAGGCACTCCGTGAGCAATCCGGGTAATTTTAACGCCCTGGGATTTGAGCATTTCCACAATATAATGTGCCGTTGCCTCCCCTTCCACAGTGGCATTAGTCGCCAGGATCACCTCGTCAATGGACTCCTGCATTACTCTTTGTTTCAGAGTATCCAGATGTAAATCCTGCGGCCCGATACCGTCAAGAGGCGACAGGTGTCCCATTAATACAAAGTATGTCCCGCTATAAGTACCCGATTGCTCAATAGCATACACATCAGAAGGTGACTCTACTACACATAAGATCTGCCGATCCCGTTTAGAAGACTGGCAAATATCGCATTGCTCGGCTTCAGTCAGAATACGGCAGCTTGAGCAGTGCCCGACCTGTTCCGCAGCCTGTAACAGGGCATAAGACAGCTTTCTTGCCCCATTTCTGTCCCGCTCCAGCAAATGATAAGCCATTCTCTGGGCAGATTTTGCACCCACTCCGGGCAGACAACACAGACTTTCAATAAGCTGTTTGATTAATGGTGAATGGGACATTAAAAGTACAAACCTAGAAAGGCAGTTTCATGCCTGGAGGCAGGTTCAGACCATCGGTCATACCAGACATTCTTTCCTTTGAGGCGCTTTCCAGTTGTCTTACCGCATCATTTACTGCAGCCGCCACCAGGTCTTCAAGCATTTCCTTATCATCCATTACGGAATCATCAATGCTTACCTTGCGTAAATCATGACGGCCGGTCATAACCACTGAAACCATACCACCCCCGGCCTGACCGGTAACTTCCATATTGGCAATCTCTGCCTGAGCTTTCTGCATATCTTCCTGCATTTTCTGAGCCTGCTTCATCAGGCCGCCTAAAGCACCTTTCATATCTATTCCTCTTGTTTTACTTGCTGATTAATTTAGCTTAAAGGTTTAATTGATTCTTCACGGATGGTGGCATCAAACGCCCTCACCAGCATCTGTAATTTCTGATCCGCATATATGGATTTTACTGCTTCTTTCTGCAGGGCTTCAGCCTCAAGAATTTCCTTACGTCTGGGAGTCTGTAATGTTTCTTCCGGACTTAACTGACATTCCCTGAACCTAAGCAACAATGGCTGTGCCAATACTGCCTGAAAAGTCTCCTGCAAACGATTTTTTATTTTATCATTGAGCAGGTGTTGATGCACTGATTCTAATAGCAGTTCAAAAACTAACTGCTTATCCTGCTCTGTTTTTTCTACCAGGGCACAATGTTTTGCCAGTTGCTGTTCAAAACCCTGGATCCCGGAACGCTTGATCAGCTCACACCAGAACTCTGTCAGCTCAGTGTCACCCGGTTTCTGACAGGGAATATCTGTTGCCGCCTGCATATCCGGTATAACTTCTGCTGGTTCCTGCACTGCTTCCCTGTGCAGTGGTGCAGCCGGTTCTTTTATTTTAGACTGATCAGGTTCTACAGTACCCTGATTTCCTGCAGTCTGCTCTTCTATGCCCTGTTTTTCAGCCTGCTGCATCTCTGGCATGTCAAAAACAGGTGAAGACTCAAAAATGCTTTCATCCGCCTGTTCATCTGAAAAATACTGTTCACCATAGCTTTCTACCGGAGGCAATTCCCCGATATCGAGAACCGAATCTGATAAATCACTGATATCAGAAGGAGACTTACTGTCAGCATTAACGCCTGATTCAGACTGTATAACCGGTTTTAAGGATCCGGCGGGTTCCGCTATTTTATCGGCTGAACTCGTTTTTTTGAACGGTTCATCGGTCTGAACCTGAACCTTTGCTGCCTGTTTTTTTGCTACAGCAGGTTTACTGCTGGATACCGGTTTAGTTTTAACTACGGGTCTGTTCAGCGGGACGGCAGAGTTTTTTTTTGAGCCTGCGGGTCTGAATGCCAGCATTCTTAACAGGATCATCTCGAAGCCGCCCTGGGGCTGAGGTGAAAACGGCAGATCTTTACGGCCATTTAAGGCAATCTGATAATATAACTGCACATCTTCCGGTGCAATAAACTGTGCCAGCTGCTCTATTGAATCCTTATCACCATAACTGTCATCCAGTATGTCCGGCACCGTCTGTGACAGTGCAATACGCTGCAGCATGGAAATCAGTTCCGCCAGAACAGTATTAACATCCAGCCCCTGCTCCGTCAGTTGACGGCTTTGAGTGATCAGTTCCGCCCCGTTATTATTTGCCAGTGCCGCCAGCAGATTATAAATCCGGTCTTTGTGAACACTGCCCAGCATGATTTCAACATCGGCCAGGTTTGGTGAGCCATTACAATAGGCGATAGCCTGATCAAGCAGACTCAGAGCATCACGCATGGAACCATCTGCAGCAATGGCCAGGGGTTTTAATACCGGCTCTTCGTAAGTAATTTTTTCTGCCTGCAAAATAGTCTGCATCTGCTGTTCGAGCTGCTCTATATTCAGGCGTTTAAGATTAAACTGCAGACAGCGTGACAGGATAGTGACGGGTAATTTTTGTGGATCGGTAGTTGCCAGCAGGAATTTAACGTGCGGCGGCGGTTCTTCCAGAGTTTTAAGCAGAGCATTAAAACTATGCCCGGACAGCATGTGCACTTCATCAATCAGGTAGATTTTAAAACGACCGCGGGTCGGAGCATACTGGACATTATCCAGCAGTTCCCGGGTATCCTCAACACGAGTTCTGGAGGCCGCATCCACTTCAATCAGATCCACAAAACGGCCCTGATCAATTTCCTGGCAGGCTGCACATTTCCCACAGGGTTCTGCCGTTATTCCCTGTTCACAGTTCAGGGCCTTGGCCAGTACTCTGGCGACGGTGGTTTTTCCCACACCGCGGGTACCGGTAAACAGGTAAGCATGGTGCAGACGTTCTGTTTCCAGCGCATTAGCCAGAGCCTTAAGCACATGCTCCTGCCCCATCATGGAGGTGAATGTTTTTGGACGGTATTTACGCGCCAGAACCTGGTATTCCATAGATCCCTTTAGTTTTCCGGATACTTATAATTATTTAGTAGAATTATATCTTAAATACAGAACTGACAACAGTAAGGAATAAAGTAACTATTCAGCATAAATTAGTATGAGATAGAGTAAATGGATGCAGGTACTGTGTTTACGGGGTTTTGAAAACATGGATGTTTTCACAATCACCAGGATAAGAACTTTTTACAAAAGCATATTTTGAAAAGTTCTAAACCGATACATGGACACACTTGAGCGCCCCCGGAAATACAGTACCTGCAGCCATTTACGGTCCGATACACTGAATAGATGGAATAATAAAATTAGGGGGAGATTTTTAGAAAGTCTCTGCCAGCCACACCCCGGCACATGAGTCGGCCGCTACAGTTGCTTCCTTCCGGATCTGGCTGGGTTTACGGCTTATCATTGCGAGGGGACCAGCAGAGAGCGTGCATTATAACCAATGACCTGCCCGGATGCCACTGATTCACAAAAAAATTTAAATTAAAAACAATCAGTGAAAACGCCAGGGTCGGGAGGGTGATGAATCGGTCTGGTAAACGCGGATACCTTCACTTTTGTCGGCAGCTTTTTCCAGTTCCAGCAGTTCAAACAGGTCTTCAATCTGTTTTTTGAAGGCATCTTCTTCCTGGGACAGATCCCGACCGTTGTCAAAATTCCTGTTAAAAAACAGCTGGGCCTTGCCGCCAGGGGTATTCTCTGCTTCTTCAATCATTGAATCCAGACTGACATCCAGCCCGAATTCATCAATAGCATCATCAGCCAGAACGGTATCAGTTTTATAGTCCTGGCTGGTTTTTTCCTCTGGAAAACCCCAGTCTTCCAGGTTAAATGTTGTTTTTTTTCCCATTAAAGTTACCTGAGTTATTACTTCTATTAATTACGGCTCATATTATCATGTTTTTACAGGCAAATACCAGAATTTAAGGATATTCTAAACAACAATTCATACTTTCAACAAGTCCTTAATTTATAATGAAAGAATTGAAAAAAATGGCGTAAAAAATCAATTTTTTCTTTTATTATCGTATTTTTAGACTACTCTTTATATCAGGAACTTATCTCATGAACTGTTAAATTGAAACGTAACGAGTTTTGTACAGATATCACATTCTTGAGGCAGGGATGAAATCAAATATATTAATTGTTGATGATAATGTTAAAAATATCCAGCTGGCTGCCAATGTTATCAAAAGCACCGAACTATACAATATTTACTTTGCCACCAGTGGCCGGAAAGCTCTGCAGCAACTGAAACTCAGACCCTATTCACTCATCCTGCTGGATATCAATATGCCTGAACTGGACGGTTATGAAACCGCCCGGCTCATTAAGTCCGATGAGAAAACCAGGGAATACCCGATTATCTTTCTGTCCGCCAATGCCAATAAGGAAAGTATCCGCAAAGGCTTTGAATCCGGCGGTGAAGATTATATCACCAAACCCTTTGATGAACTGGAGCTGATACATCGGGTAAAAACGCATGTAGAACTGTTTAATATCCGGCAGGCCCTGCAGTCTGAAGTTGATGAAACCAAAACCTTACTCGAACAGTATAAAGAAGCGGTCGATGTAGGTTCCCTGGTTTCCAAGACCGATCCCTATGGAGTCATTACCTATGTTAATGATAAATTCTGCGAAACATCCAGATATACCCGGGAAGAACTGATTGGCAAAAACCACAATATCATCCGCAGCCCGGATGTCAGCGCTGAGATATTTAAAAACCTGTGGGACACTATCAAGGCTAAAAAAACCTGGCGCGGCCTGCTTAAAAACCGGGCCAAAGACGGTTCTGCCTATTTTGTTGAGTCCACTATTAAGCCTATTTTAAATAATAGCGGGGAAATTATTGAATACATCGGCATAAGAACCGACATTACCAATGAAATAAAGCTCAGAGAAGATATTGTAGATACCCAGAAAGAAGTACTGCACACCCTGGGTGAACTGGGTGAATGGCGATCCAGGGAAACCGGCGACCATGTTAACCGGGTGTCTCTTTTTTCTGAAATTCTGGCACGTTCCTACGGCTGTTCGGAGCATGATACAGAACTGCTTAAAATGGCCTCACCCATGCATGATATCGGCAAGGTCATTATTCCAGACAATATACTGCTGAAAAACGGTAAACTGACCGTCGATGAATTTGAAGTCATGAAAAAACACACCAGCTACGGCTGGGAAATTTTTAATAAGTCCAGACATGAGCTTTTAAGAGCCGCAGCGCTGATTGCCCATGAGCACCATGAAAAATGGGACGGCTCGGGCTATCCGAACGGCTTAAAGGGTGAAGATATCCATATCTATGGCCGAATTACCTCAATAGCCGATGTGTTTGATGCTCTCACCAGTAAAAGAATATATAAAGAAGCCTGGAGTATTGATGATGCCGTGGCCTACATAAAAAATGAATCCGGCAAGTCCTTTGAACCCAGGCTGGTTGAGTTATTATGTGAAAATTTAAACGATATTGTCCGGATCAGAAAGCTTTACAGTCGATAAATGAAGAAGCAAATATACGGCATTTTATTATTTGTTCTGATCATTATTATTTCTATCCTGGTGGTCGTAGCACCTGCCTTTTTATCTGAACACACTGCCGCAGTAAAAGCAGAACAGGAGCTGAATCTGCCGCTTATACTTAATGACGATAAAAACATTCAACTAATATTTTTCGGTTACTCAACCTGTGTAGATGTCTGCATTCCCAGACTGAAGAAACTGAGCCAGCTTTATAATTCTCTGGATAAGAAAATAAAAGACCAAGTGGGCATACTTTTTATAGATATTTCAGTACCGGCAGATCCACAGCAGCCTTCAAAATATGTCCGTTCATTTAACCCAGACTTTAAGGGGCTGTATTTAAACAAAACAGCCGTCCGGGAGTATATTCAGGCATTCAGAGTGTTTTCCTCACGATCATTAGTCAATAAAGCAGAATATAATCATTCCTCATATTTATATCTGGTCGAAAAGAAGGGTCAGAAAAAATGGTTACGGTATATTTATAAAACGGCTCCCTACCCGCTTGAAAAAATTAAAGACAATATAAAGGAACTCATTGGTGAAACGAGTTAAAGATTTATTATTTTATTCAAAAAACAGTAATCCGGACAAATTTGTTCTAAAGCTGATTTTTTATCACTGGATCATTGTTTCAACCATAACCGCTTATTTATTTGATGCTTTATTACTAGGCTTTATCGGCGGCGGTTTATTATACTTAATTACCCTATTAACCTATCGCTCCTTTTCCGGTAGCCAGTTATACAGAAATATTGTTGCTCTGGTGCTGTTAAGCTTTTCTGTAATTATGATACAGCAAAGTGAAGGCCGGATAGAAATGCATTTTCATATCTTTGCAGCTTTGTCTTTTCTGGTTATTTACAAAGATCATAAAATCATATCCCTGGCTTCTGCCTTTGTTATTATTCACCATCTGATTTTTAATTACCTGCAACTGTACAATGTCAGTCTGTTCAATACCCCCATTGTCGTATTTAACTACGGCTGTGGTCTGGATATTGTATTCCTGCATGCGGCTTTTGTTATTTTACAATGGTTTGTACTTAACCTGATAGTCAGGCAGATGAGTGCAACCCATAAAGAACTGCAACGAACACAGGATGCCCTGCAATCCATTAACCGACATCTGGAATCTCTGGTAGATCTTAGAACACTGGAGCTTGAAAAGGCCAAGGAAGAAGCTGAGACCGCCAATAATATGAAGTCTGAATTTCTGGCCAATATGTCTCATGAAATCAGAACCCCCATGAATGCTATTATCGGCTTTACCGACTTACTAGCCAGAGAAACCTCCGATCCAGTGCATAAAAACTATGTACAGTCCATTCAGGACAGTTCCAGGATCCTGTTAACAATTATTAACGACATACTGGATTTATCCAAGGTAGAAGCGGGTAAATTGCAGATTGAATATAATCCCACAGACATCAGAGCCATTGCCAAGGAAATCAAAAGTGTTTTCGAGCATAAGGCTAAAGCCAAGGCACTGGAATTAAATGTAGTCGTGGACGATTCAGTTCCAAAAACTTTAATCCTGGATGAAGTCAGGGTTCGGCAAATACTGTTTAACCTGATCAGTAACGCCATAAAATTTACTACCGAAGGTTATATTAATATCAGGATCACTACCTCAACGCAACAGGATCAGTCCACTAACCTGATACTGGAAGTTGAGGACAGCGGTATCGGTATTGATGAGCAGGAAGCTGAAAAAATATTTGAAGCCTTTTCACAACATTCTAACCAGAGCAATAAGGAATATGGGGGTACCGGTCTTGGCCTGGCCATTATAAAAAGACTCAGCCAGTTAATGAATGGCGATGTTAAGGTCAAAAGCCAGAGAGATAAAGGCTCTACTTTTATTGTAACTCTCCGAGAAGTAGAAATTACAGATGATACGGCCTTAAATTCTCAGCGGCATGAAGCACTTAATATTAAATTCAAACCCGCCACTATTCTGGTGGCCGATGATATCCAGTTAAACCGCAACCTGGTCAAAGAATATCTGAAAGATACCCCATTGAAAATTCTGGAGGCAAAGGACGGCCAGGAAGCCATTGATCTGGCCAGACATAATGATATTGATTTGATCCTGATGGATATAAAAATGCCCAATAAGACCGGTTATGAAGCCACCAGGGAAATAAAGCAGTTTAAAGATGTGCCCATCATTGCATTAACCGCTTCAGTGATTTCAAAAAAAGATAATAAGGAAAACCTTCTTTTCGATGATTTTTTGCACAAGCCAATTAAATATTATGCCCTGGTGCATTCCATGTCGAATTTCCTGAGTTCTGAAACCGCCGCAGTGGACAGTCCAAAAACCGATCAATCGGTGCCTGACCTGTCTACTATATCTCTTGAAAACTATCCTGAACTGGGTAAATTACTGGATCAGGCAAAAACAGCCGGTGATATTGAACTAATTCAGGCATTTGCTGACAAGCTGGAGTATTACGGTAATAAAGACCATATAGATGAGTTTAAAAGCATGGCCACCCGCTTAACATCTGCAGTCAGCAGTTTTGATATTGGAGAATGTGAACTCTTATTAAACCGGTTTAAATAAAAATCTCTGTTTTCAGAATTATTCTACCGTATAATAACTACACACAGTTTGTAGCTGACTAAAAGTCTGTCCTGGAACAGCCACTTTATCTTACCTGCTGCATTCTGAAGGTTTATATCACTCTGATGCGGGTTGAAATATGAAAATCAACAAAAGACGTATTGTTAAATTACTACTGTTCAGCCTTGCTTTAGTTCCCCTGATTTTAATAGCCAGCCTGTTTCTGGCACCTGTTCAAAAATACCTGTTTCAGACCCAGTTAACTCCCTGGCTTAAAGAGACCCAGGCAGAATATATTCATATCACACCGTTTTCCATTAAAATTAAGCAGTTGCATCTTAAATACGATGCTATTGATGTTAATATCGGCCATCTGGATACTGAATTCTCACCGTTTGAGTTGCTGATCGGACGTATTAAAATTGATAAATTCATTCTTAACAACACCCTTATTGATGATCAGTCCATAGCAGGGCAACCCACTAACAGCGGGACGTTTTTATTTCCCGGCCTGTTTCCTTATCTGGATATTGGTTATATTATTGATATTGGCAAGCTGGATATCGATCTTCTGTATCAATCTTCAGCCACCGGTCAGTTATCACTGCAGGCCAGTGCGGCTAATATCAATGAGCAGTTCAGCCAGCCGCTTAATATCCACCTCATGGCTCCGGACTTAAAAGATATACCGGATATAAAGAAAGCCACTTTAAATGCCAGTATTTTTCTGAATCAACACCTTATAAAACCTATTGATCGGCAGAACAGCAGCCTTAAACTGCAACTGGAAACCAATGAGGGTGCACTACAGGATATCAGTCTGGAACTGGCCATGGAGCAATTACCCCAGCCTGAAATGTGGGCATCCTACCCTTTTGATAAACGGGGTAATCATTATCTGACTAAAATCCTGCATCCGGAAAAAATCATGCTGGAACTGCGACATTCACAGGACGACAATCTGCTTTCAGAACTGTTTTTTGATGGTATTTATGACGGTAACGAAGGGGTTATATCCGGAACACTGGAACTGCTGACAGAAAAGGGTTTTCTTGCTCTGTTTAAATCCCTGCAACTGCCGGAAATTGAAAGTGAATTAACGGCACAGTTTAGTTATAACACCCGTACCCTGGATGGATCTGTACAGTTAAAGGATCAGCTTAATATTCGGCATTACCTGGAAAACAACCATTCTCTGCCTGATGAACTGGCCATTGATAATCATCTGAGCATGAAACTTGACGGGGATTTTATGCAGATTGACAGCTTTCTGCTAAATATCCTGAGCCAGAAAAAGGAATATATTAAATTATTAAGCCACAAGCCCCTGAACATTAATTTAAGAAATATTCAGGCCCTGCTGGATCAACAGCAAAGTGATTTATTTACCGTAACTATTAATCAACTGCCGCTGGAATGGTTTAATGACTTTATACCGGATCTCCATTTTCAAAGCGGTTATATTGATACCGATATTAACCTGTCCGTTGCACAGCGGGCACTGCTGCTTAAAACAAGACGGCCTTTTACTTTACACAACCTGACCCTGATAAAAAGCACTCCCCCTTCTAAACCAGAACTGACGCTTATGGATAAACAGTTTGTGGAAACAGATTTTAATATTCAGATCAGTGATCGGAACCTGTCGGCTGTACTTGAACATCTGGATTTATACCAGTTAACAGACAGTTCTGTCGGAACAGCGGCTACCGAATCCGCATCTAAAGATAAAAACAGAAAAACAAACAGACAGCTTTCAACCAGCCTTAAATTTAATGTGCAGGCACCTGTATCCGCAAACTTGTTAGCGTCACCTTTCAACCTGAATGCCCAGGGTAAGATTAATATTAACGAAATTATAAATATTCCACTGATTAAACATGCTCTGGAAACCGCTCTTATAACACAGCCTGAACAGCCGCTGGTTAAAAGCCTGCCCGGACAGCTTAATCTTAACTATCAACTGGCACTGAACGGTAGGGATAAACTATGGACCATAGAAAAGTCTGATATTATTTTAAATGCAAAGAACCACCCGGATATTTTACAGCTTAACAACCTGCAGAATATACAGCTAAAACAGGAACCGGAACAGTTTGTCCTGCAGTCAAAAGACAGCTTAATGGCACTTAAGATTAATCATTTTGATTTTAAATGGCTTGAGCCGGTTATCAGACAATATGCCGCCCCCTATAAAGTTTCCGGTAAACTGAGTAGATTAAACGCTGTCTTAGGCAGTAAAACCAGAGATCAATATAATCTGCATATTCAGCAACTTGCTTTTTCCAACCTGGCACTATCAGATGATCAGCAGGCATTATTCAGCCGACTGGCTCTTAACCTTAATGCCAGGGTAAATTATACCCCGGACAAATTAACAGTTAATTATCCACAACTATCCATTACCCAATCCGGCAGCAGTCTGCTGAGCAATAAAGGTTCTGTGGTTATCACTCATCTGGATAAAACTGACCCTGGTATTTATTTAAAAGGCAGTCTTAATGGTCATATACATCAGTTAATGAAACTCAGGCTGGTTAATCAGTTTACCCATAAAACCATCAGAAAGCCTTCAATCCTGGACGCTCAATATCAGCTAGGTCTGCATAATAATCAGCTGGATATTTCAGAGCTGCTTTTATCGGTATTCCACCCGCTCAGCAAGGGGCGTCTGGATCTTAAAACCCATAAGCCCATTAAAATATCACTGAGCGATGCAAAACAGAATTTTGCACAAAACGGCTATTTAAGCCTGAAACTGACCAATTTTGATATCAGCCCTTATGAAGTCCTGTTCCCTCAGTTACCTATAACCTTTGATTCAGCCAGCGCCAGAATTAATCTGGTTCAGAAAAACAGGAAACAGACCATTAAATTTCAGCAGCCCTTACACCTGCACAATGTTCATTATAAAAATCCCAAAACTGCCCTGCTTAATCCTTTTGATGTATTACTTGATATACAGGCCGTGCAATCCGGCAAACAAACCACGGCCCATATTAAACAGTTGTCACTACAGTTTAAAGGACAGAAAAACAGGGCTCTGGCTCTAAATGCCGATTTAAAATACCATTCCGGCAAGACCATGCCCATTACCGGTTTAAATGCCGATCTGAATGTTTTACTGACACAATGGTTCAGTCAGCCGGGTATTATGCCTGATAATACTCTGACCCGGGGGACACTGACGGCTGATATTTCTCTGGATAATACTCACCGGTTAAAACATAAATGGCAGATCAATGATCTTGGCGATAATAATAAGCAGCAATTAATTAAATCTGTATTAATAGACGGCACAGGTGAAATTAAGAATCTTAACGATCTGTTCCTGGAATTTCCTTTGATTATGCAAAGCCAGTCAGGTACTACAGAGTTAACTCTGAAAAATCATATCCAGATAAAAAAAGATGCCCCCTCCCTTGCTATTGATGTCCATGGTAAAGAGATCTTTTTAAACGATATATTAAAGCTACTGGCCGCCATTAACCCGGATTCTGAACTGTCAAAACTTGAAAAAGAAAATACAGCAACAGAAAAGATGGAAAAAACATCCCTGCCTGCTGCACCAGATAACACGCCTGCACAAACCCCATTCTGGCCTACCGGACTGGATATACTGGCTCACCTCGATATACAGAAACTGTATTATTCCGATTATATGTCCTATCACAATATCAGGGGACAGCTTGATATCAACAGGGAACATTTAATTGCTAAAGATTTTGCAATCCGTTTTCATGAAAGTCCCATGACTCTGAATGCTGATTTTAAATTTACGCCCAAAAGAAAACAGCCCTATGATATTCGTCTTATTACTGCATTAAGCCATTTTAATGTCGGTGGTTTTCTAAAAGAATTAAAACCGGATCATGTGCCCAGGGCTGACGGGGTTTTTGATGTAGATGTACTGTTTTACGGTCCTTTAAGCAATTTAACCCAGATCCGTAATGAACTGATGTTTAAAATTGATATCAGCGGTGTTAACGGGGTTTACCATTTAATCCCGTCTGACAATGTCATGGCCCGTTCCGGCGGCCAGGCCATGGCTGTAGTGGGAGAGGTGGTATCGGTACTGCCCACATCCGGTTTTGGGCTGGGTATTATTAACCGCGTGGTACGCTTTGCCAAGGACATAGAATATGATCTGATCCGTATGAGCATGTCTCGCCAGAAGGATCTGAATACCCATATTGATATTTTTGAAATACTTAGCCCAGAGCTGCATTTAATAGCAGATGGAGATATTACATTTGCACCTGATACCCGGCTAATGGATCAGGATCTTAAAATGCAGGCCGATTTAAACCTGTCCGGAGAAGGTGCCGCTATTTTTTACGGACTTGGACTATTAAAGGAAGAACAGGATGAATACGGTTTCTGGAAAGGCCCCACCATTAAATTCTGGGGGTCCATCAGTAATATGGAAGATAATTTTGATGAGATCATCAATAAAGCTAAAGAGGGAACACTGGTGGGGGGCATAACCAATCCATTTTCCGGACTGGTAGGTAATTTTAAGTACCGCTGGACAGGAACCCGGCCGGATTACTCAAAACTTCTGAACCAGTATAAAAAACCGGAATTAAAGAATGAGAAAAACAGGCAGACAATTGAGACGAAGTAAAATTAAACAAGCTTCTCAAAAACAGCGGTTAAAACTTTTCAACAGGGCTTATTTTTACTATGCTTGAAAATAATTTATTATGTTTCAAAAACTTGTCATTTAAAATTTTAATCAAAAGAGCAGCCAATTATGAAAACTCTGTTATTGACCACAATTACTGCTATAGCACTGTCTGCCCTGGCCAATATTTCAGCTGACGGACAACGAAGCTTTGGCGATGCCTGGTATGATCTGGAAAGAAAATACCCCTCACCAGAAAGACGTTATAGCCGAAGAGATCTGGATCAGGCTCGCCGGCGGGCCAATAACTCATTATGGATGGATACCTACGGACGTAGAGATCCCATTTACCAGAGTGATCAATACCGTGGACGTTCATCCGGATACGGTTATGATTCTCGTCCCATGTATAGAAGTCGTTCCTCTTTTCCCGACTTTTAGTTTTATAAATCGTATAGTTTATAAATCATATTCTGTAGTTATCAGAAATATTAACATTAAAAAAAGGATAAATAATGTCATTGATTAGAACGGCCGCGCTTTTAATTTTACTTACTCTCACCTTCTCACAAACCGCAATGGCCAGGGAGATCGTGATAAAATTTTCGCATGTCACCACAGAAAAAACGCCTAAAGGAAAGGCGGCCAATTATTTTAAGGAACTGGTGGAACAACGGCTTAAGGGTAAAGTCAGAGTTGAGGTTTTTCCTAATTCCCAGCTTTATAATGATAAAGAAGTCTTAAAAGCCCTGCTGCTGGGTGATGTGCAGATGGCTGCCCCCTCACTGTCCAAGTTCGGCAAATACACCAAAAAATGGGGAATCTTTGATCTGCCTTTCCTGTTTAAAGATGCCAGTTCGGTTGAGTGTTTTACCGACAGCCCACAGGGACAGGCTTTATTAGGCGCTGCAGAAGATAAGGGTATCAAGGGGCTGGCTTACTGGCTAAACGGCATGAAGCAGTTATCGGCCAATAAACCATTACTGCTACCTGATGATGCCGCCGGAGAAAAATTCCGTATTATGAGTTCTGATGTTCTGGAAGCTCAGTTTAAGGCAGTTAAAGCCAATCCTCAGAAAATGTCCTTCTCTGAAGTTTATAATGCCCTGTCCACCGGTGTTATAGACGGTCAGGAAAATACCTGGTCCAATATCCGTACTAAAAAGTTTTATGAAGTTCAGAGTGACTTTACTGAGTCCAACCATGGCGTTCTGGAATATGTGCTGGTTACCAGCACCGAGTTCTGGGACAGTTTACCCGAAGACATTCAGAAAGAACTGAGTGCCATTATCAGGGAAGTCACCGCTAAGGAAACCCGCTGGGCACTGGAAGCGGCTGAAGAAGACAAGCAGTTTATCATTGCCTCCGGCCGCACCAAAGTCCATACTTTAACCAACCAGCAACTCGAACAATGGGCAGAAGTCATGAAGCCGGTCTGGAAAAAATTTGAAGCGGATATCGGCAAGGAAAATATTGATGCCGCACTTAAGTGCAATAACTAATCTGTACTGACCTCTTCCCCGCCTAATATCACTATTGTGTACTAATAGTGATATTAGGCGGGGATTTTTTTATGCAATTATAACTGTTCAGCGTGTTTAGATTTAAAGGTCAGGTTTTTATATGAGCAAAATTATTGATTATATTGAAGAAGGTTTTATTGCCCTGTTACTGACCGCCATGACTGTCGTCACCTTTTCTCAGGTCGTGGCCCGCTATGTATTTAACTCCGGTGCGGTCTGGGCTCTGGAATTAAGCACTTACCTGTTTGCCTGGCTGGTCATGTTTGGAGCGGCCTATTGCGTTAAAAAAGGCATACACATCGGCATTGATGCCTTTGTTAATTTATTTGCCGCTAAAGTCCGCCGTTATATCACCCTGCTGTCCATCAGCTTATGCATGCTCTATTGCGGTATTCTGTTTAAAGGCAGCTGGGACTATGTGGCCAAGCTAAAAAAAATCGGCCTGGAAGCAGAAGATATGCCGATACTGGAATGGCAGATTAAAATTATCCTGCCCATTGGCTTTGCCCTGATCTTCTACCGCTTAATTGAAGTGGCCTGGAAGGTCATAAAAGGCGAGGTGGACAGTATGCACTTTGTTAATGAAACCCGGGAATTACTGGATGAGATTGATCACTCACCCAAACCGGAACAGGAGGTAAAATAATGGTTGCCGCCTCCCTGTTTATTATGCTGTTGCTGTTTATGCTGATCGGCGTTCCCGTTGCTTTTGCACTGGGACTGTCCAGCACCCTGACCATTCTGTTTTTTTCCACAGACTCCATGGCGTCTCTGGCCGGTAAAATTTTTACCTCCATGGAACATTACACCCTTATGGCCATTCCCTTCTTTATTCTGGCTTCTGCCTTTTTAACCACCGGTGGAGCCGCCCGCCGACTGGTGGACTTTGCCGTTGACAGTGTCGGCTGGCTGCGCGGCGGTCTGGCCATGGCTTCGGTACTGGCCTGCATGATGTTTGCAGCGGTGTCCGGTTCCTCTCCCGCTACGGTAGTCGCCATTGGTTCTATTGTTATTGCCGGTATGGTTCGCGAAGGATATACCCAGTCCTTTGCGGCTGGTGTTATTAGTACCGCCGGCACCATGGGTATATTGATCCCGCCATCCATTGTAATGGTGGTTTATGCCGCAGCCACCGATGTATCCGTAGGACGAATGTTTATTGGCGGTATCATCCCCGGTCTGCTTATTGGCATCCTTATGATGATCACCATTTATTTTGTCGCCCGGAAAAAGAATTTTCCCAGTGTGCCCTTTAAAGGCATGGCTCAGTTAAGCCGTTCTGCATTCAGTGCCGCTGGCGGCCTGTTTCTGATAGTCATTATTATGGGCGGCATCTACGGCGGTATATTCACGCCTACCGAAGCCGCTGCAGTCGCAGCCGTCTATGCTTTTTTTATCTCGGTATTTGCCTATCGTGATATTAAACTGCGTCATGTCCCAAAAGTTCTGGTAGATGCAGGCAAAACCAGTGTTATGCTGATGTTTATTATTGCCAATGCCATGCTGTTCGCCTTCGTACTGACTTCAGAACGCATACCCCATGAAATTGCCCAGTGGATCGTTTCCATCGGCCTGCCGGTCTGGGGATTTTTACTGATTGTGAATATTATGTTGCTGATAGCCGGTAATTTTATGGAACCTTCCGGTATTCTGCTGATTATGGCCCCGAT
Organism: Gammaproteobacteria bacterium; assembly: GCA_027012135.1. Classification (GTDB taxonomy): domain Bacteria; phylum Pseudomonadota; class Gammaproteobacteria; order GRL18; family GRL18; genus JANELJ01. The sequence goes on along the minus strand of JALUZF010000252.1, from coordinate 691 downwards.
TTTATTCCCCATTGCCATCAAGCTGGGAATTGACCCCATTCATCTGGGGATTATTATGGTGGTTAATATGGAAATAGGCATGATCACCCCGCCGGTAGGACTTAATTTATTCGTGACTTCAGGGATCACCGGAATGAGCATGATTGAAGTGATAAAAGCCACCTATCCCTGGCTGTTATTACTGCTCAGCTTCCTGATGATTATTACCTATATTCCCCAGGTATCCATTTTTCTGCCCAATTTATTAATGGGGCCTGAAACAGTTAATATGTAGCTGGCTAATAAAACAAACAACAGGAACAGAACAATGAAATTGATCCCCCCTATGCTTCTCAGCTTTTTTACCGGTCTGATTTTCTCAGTGTCCGCTTATGCTGAAGAAGATTTAATGGTCAGTTCCAGAAACCTGACCTTATCCACAGCCATAAAAATTGCCCAGGCCGCTATTGTGGAATGTACCAAAAAAGGCATTCAGATTGGTGTTACAGTCGTTGACCGGCAAGGAATTGTACAGGTTACCCTGCGTGATACCATTGCGGCTCCCATCACCCTGCCTATCAGTAAAGGCAAAGCTTTTACAGCAGTTAATTTTAATGCACCCACATCAGCACTTGGAGACAGAGCTAATGGCCCCATTGGCCGTGCTCCCGGTATTATTATGTCTGCCGGAGGTTTACCTATCCAGGCCGGG
>JALUZF010000251.1 GCA_027012135.1 Gammaproteobacteria bacterium | reverse complement strand
GGTTTTGAGCATTAATATATTCCTTATTGTTTTTAATATTAGTTATCTTCAGGGCACTGAATATTTTTAATCAGCATAGTGTAGGGCTTATCACCGTTTAACCAGTTAACCTGTAAATCAAAGTACTGGCCAGGCGGTAAGCCAAAGCTGATCATACCCCAGTTATAATCTCCGCCCGGTTCAAATTGCTGCTGGCTGGGAAAAGTTGCCCAGCGAAATGCAATTTGCGCTGACATTCTGACTTTTTTATCGGTATGTTCAAGCGCCTGCCATTGTTTTTTCCAGTATTCTTTAAGTTTCACTCTGCCCTCCTTGCCGTTTACAAACACTTTCCACTGGCTTAAATCAATACTGACAGGCTTACCTTCCGGTTTGGACTGGTTGTTTTTTGCCACGGTCTGAAAGACACACTGGGTTGCAATATCATTAGCCTGTTCTTCGGTAAAACCTCTGCCCAGAAAAAAACCGCGAGTTTGATCCGGCAGTCTCTGGAGGAATTTTAAATCCAGACCATTGGCAATAAAGCCCCAGGACTTTAGGCCGGTTTCAGGATTGGTTTCAGATATGACTTTAGCGGCAGACAGTGATGCACAAGTCATCAGCAGGCACAGGCTTAAAAGTGGTATTTTTAGCGGTACAGGCGATCTCAAGGTTTATGCCTCTTATAGTATTTTGTTATACGCATAAAAAAGGAAGTCATTTCAAGAATTGCATATTTTGCCGGATATGGCAAACAATTCTGAAATGACTTCCTCCGGATAAATCATAGTCTCCTGTAAAGAGAGACTATTTCAGCCTATTTAGTCAGATCCAGCAGCATTTTATTCATACGACTGACAAAGGTTGCGGGATCTTCAAGCTGGCCGCCTTCGCTGAGCAGAGCCTGTTCAAATAACAGTTTCGCCCAGTCATCAAAACGTTCGCCCTGATCTTCCGATTTCAGGCGCTTAACCAGTGGATGTTCAGGATTGAGTTCCAGAATAGGCTTGTGCCCGATAACATCCTGACCGGCCTGTTTTAACAGACGTTCCAGATTGGCGCTCATATCATGTTCACCGGTCACCAGACAGGAAGGAGAATCGGTCAAACGGTGAGTAATACGGACTTCCTTAACATCATCACCCAGTGATTTCGCCACTTTTTCGATAAAGTCCTTGTACTCTTCCTCAACCTTTTCCTGTTGTTTCTTTTCTTCCTCGTCTTCCAGATCGCCCAGATCCAGTTCTCCGCGGGCAACCGACTGCAGAGGCTTACCTTCGTATTCAGGCAGTGAAGACATCAGGAATTCATCTACCCGGTCAGACAGTAACAGCACTTCCAGACCCTTCTTGCGGAACACTTCCAGATGCGGGCTGTGTTTGGCTGCCGCAAAGCTGTCTGCCGTAATATAGTAAATGGCTTTCTGGCCGTCTTTCATACGGGAAATGTAATCATCCAGAGAAACTTCCTGCTCTTCCTTATCATCCAGAGTACTGGAGAAACGCAGCAGTTTGGCAATTTTTTCACGATTGGCAAAATCCTCACCTGGACCTTCTTTCATAACGCGGCCAAACTCTTTCCAGAAAGTCTTATAATCATCGGGCTTGTTATTAGCCAGTTTCTGTAATAACTGCAGGATTTTTTTAACTGAACCGGAGCGGATACTGTCCAGAACTTTAGAGTTTTGCAGTATTTCCCGTGATACATTTAAGGGCAGATCATTGGAGTCAATAACCCCCTTAACAAAACGCAGATAGTTAGGCATTAATTTTTCTGTCTCGTCCATAATAAATACCCGACGGACATACAGCTTAATACCATGCTGGCGTTCACGGTCCCACAGATCAAACGGTGCACGTTTGGGAATAAACAACAGGGAGGTATATTCGTATTTACCTTCTACCTGGTTATGAGTCCAGGCCAGTGGGTCTTCAAAATCATGGCCTACATGCTTGTAAAATTCCGCGTATTCTTCATCGGTAATTTCACTTTTTGGACGGGTCCACAGGGCGGAAGCATCATTGACCTTCTCATATTCAATAACGGTTTCCTTATCTTTGTCCTTTTCATCATCCTCTCCAGAGGCAACGTCTTCCTTAAGCATTTCAATAGGCACGGTAATATGATCAGAGTACTTACGAATAATACTTCTTAAACGGTAGCCGTCCAGCAGGTCTTCATCATCTTTTTTCAGGTGCAGGGTAATTTCAGTACCGCGGTCTTCTTTTTCAATAGTCTCGATACTGAACTCCCCTTCCCCGGAGGATTCCCAGAGTACACCCTGGTCAGAAGATGCTCCAGCACGACGGGTTTTTAAGGTTACCTTATCGGCCACAATAAAGGCGGAATAAAAGCCGACCCCGAACTGACCAATGGCATTGGCGTCTTTTTTCTGATCACCGGTCAGAGACTCCAGAAACTGGCGGGTGCCGGATTTGGCAATGGTACCGATATTTTCCACCACTTCATCACGCGACATACCAATACCATTGTCTGTAATGGTAATGGTTTTGGCATCCTTGTCATAAGTGACCCGGATTTTTAAATTAGTATCATCTTCATATAACTTACTTTCGCTGATCGCTTCAAAGCGCAGCTTGTCTATGGCATCTGAGGCATTGGAAATAAGCTCTCTTAGAAAAATCTCTTTATTGCTGTAAAGAGAGTGGATCATCAACTTGAGCAGTTGATTAACCTCAGTCTGAAAGCCCAGTGTTTCCTTATGTGCTTCAACACTCATGCATTTTCCCCTTAGAAATTAGTGTTTTATTATTTAAATTGGGTTGTTTATTGCTCTTTTTCTTTATAGCTAAATAGCTAAAAACAGTTAATAAACTGCATAAAAAAGCAACAAATAGAATAATGATAGAAAAAGTGGGGCTAAATTCAGCCATTTCAAGGCTTTTTATAAGGAAATTTCTGTATCCTGTTCGAATACTTGTCATTAATCGGTTATTATATCCCTCAAATCTATACCCCTATTCAGATAAGGAACCGCCCATGACGCTTAAAACCGTTGCCACCACCCCCTATGATGATCAAAAACCCGGCACCTCAGGCCTGAGAAAGAAAGTCAGCCACTTTCAGCAGCCCAATTACCTGGAAAACTTTGTGCAGGCTATTTTTGATTCGATTGGCGATTATCAGGGACAGACTCTGGTTCTGGGCGGTGACGGGCGTTATTTTAACCTTCAGGCCATTCAGATCATCCTGAAAATGGCCGCTGCCAATGGTTTCGGCAAGGTACTGGTTGGTCAGAACGGGATTTTTTCCACCCCGGCCGCCTCTGTCGTTATCCGAAAATACCAGGCCTTTGGCGGTATTATTCTTTCCGCCAGCCATAATCCCGGCGGTCCTGATGAAGATTTCGGCATTAAATACAATACCGGCAACGGCGGCCCCGCACCGGAAAAAATCACCGATGCCATTTATGACCGCAGTCAGGTCATTGAACAGTACCAAATACTGGAAAATACGGCCGATATTGACCTGAGCCAGCCCGGGACTTTTGATTTAGAGGGTATGCAAGTACAGGTCATGGACCCGGTAGCCGATTATGCCCAGCTAATGGCTGATTTATTTGATTTTGATGCCATAAGATCCCTGTTCAGCAATGGCTTCAGCCTGTGTTTTGATGCCATGCACGCAGTTACCGGTCCTTATGCTGTTGAAATTCTTGAAAACCAGCTCGGTGCTGCCAGAGGCTCTGTCATCAATGGTATTCCCAAAACAGATTTTGGCGGCGGCCACCCCGATCCCAATCTTGTTCATGCCCATGAACTGGCAGAATTAATGTTTTCTGAAAACGCCCCGGATTTTGGCGCTGCCTCTGACGGTGACGGCGACAGAAATATGATTGTGGGTAATAATATCTTTGTTACCCCCAGCGATTCCCTGGCTATACTGACGGCCAATGCCCATCTAGTCCCCGCCTATAAGGACAGGCTATACGGTGTTGCCCGCTCCATGCCCACCAGTCAGGCTGCCGATGTGGTAGCAAAGAAAATGGGACTGGATTGTTATGAAACACCCACCGGCTGGAAATTTTTCGGCAATCTGATGGATGCGGATAAAGTCACCCTGTGCGGAGAAGAAAGTTTCGGCACCGGTTCCAATCATATCCGTGAAAAAGACGGTTTATGGGCGGTATTATTCTGGCTCAATATTCTGGCTGTCCGACAGCAGTCGGTCACCGATATTGTTGATGAACACTGGCTGGAATACGGCCGTAACTATTATTCCCGCCATGACTATGAAGCGGTGGATAGTGATTCTGCCAGTCAGTTAATGAGTTTATTAAGAGATAAAGTCACTAGCTTAACTGGCACTACCTTAGACTCTCTGACAGTCAGTTATAGTGATGATTTCTGTTATACCGATCCGGTGGATCAAAGCATCAGTGAACATCAAGGGATCCGTATTGGTTTTACCGATGGTTCACGCATGGTTTTTCGTCTTTCCGGTACCGGTACCTCCGGTGCTACTATCCGTATCTATTATGAAAGTTATGAAACCCGTCCTGATAATATGCATCAGGACACCCAGGAAGCCCTGCAGGAGCTTATTCAGTTGTCACTGAGTCTCAGCCAGCTTAAAGAACTGACCGGCCGTAGCGAGCCCACTGTAATTACCTGAGGAAAGACGGTTATGTTTACTGGCATTGTACAGGGTACCGCTCCGGTTATTGATATTGTCGAAAAAGACAATTTCAGGACGCATATTATTGAACTGGATGATGCTCTGCTGGAAGGCATTGAATGCGGTGCATCAGTGGCCCATAACGGCTGCTGTCTGACCGTTACCCGAATTGACGGCAATCAGCTTGCTTTTGATTTAATGCAGGAAACCCTGAAAGTCACCAACCTGGGGGAGCTGGCCATTGGTGATCGGGTTAATATTGAACGGGCCGCCCGGTTTGGGGATGAAATCGGCGGCCATCAGATGTCCGGACATATTCTGTTTACCGCCAGGGTAAAGGACGTGCTCAGGACTGAGAATAATTGTCAGATTGAGTTTCAGATCCCTGCCCGGTATGGACGATATATATTCAGCAAGGGCTTTATTGGTATTGACGGGATCAGCCTGACCATTGGCGATGTTGACAAGTCCCATAACGACTTCCATTATTTTAATGTCAATCTGATCCCGGAGACTCTGCAGAGAACTAATATCGGCAGCCGTAAACCCGGTGACCGCATCAATATAGAAATCGATCCGCAAACTCAGGCTATTGTGGAAACGGTTGAACGTATTATGGCTGACAGAAATTAATACACTGCTAAAGAATTAACCCTCTGAACAGCTTATGTTTAAGATAAATTAACGACCGTAATAAGCAATCAGAGAAGCTTTGGCCAGGGTATGTTTATTAATAACAAAACCTACCAGCGCAGGCCTGGTATCTTTATTAAGGCCTAATGACGGCGTATCCAGGGCATAAACTGTAAAAATATAGCGATGCGGTCTGTCTCCTTCTGGTGGACAGGCACCGCCATAACCGCTTTTCCCAAAATCAGTCATACTCTGGATACTGCCTGCAGGCAGATCAGCGGCTCCGGTTGCTATACGATGGACATTAGCAGGAATATCAAATACCAGCCAGTGCCACCAGCCGCTGCCGGTAGGTGCATCCGGATCATATACTGTAACGGCAAAACTTTTAGTACCTGCCGGTATATTTTTCCATTCCAGCTCTGGCGAGATATTCTCACCCTTACAGCCAAAACCGGAATAAACCTGTTTTAAGGATAGCTGACCATGAATATCTTTACTGTGTAAAACAAAACCATCCGCATAAAGATTTTGAGATGCGAAAAGCAAAAACAATATTAGCAAAAATAGTTTTTTCATAAATAATATATCCCTTATAAAT
>JALUZF010000250.1 GCA_027012135.1 Gammaproteobacteria bacterium | reverse complement strand
CTATAATGAAACCGATCTGACCTGGCTGGATAAGCACATTGAAGCTGATGAGCCCTATTCAGAAGTGCTTAAAGAACATGCGGATGAGATCCGCAAAGCCCAGCGTAAGCTGGTGGCCATAGAAAAAGAATGCCGCATGAGCATTTCCGGTTTAAAAGACATTAACCGCCAGATGTCCATTGGTGAAGCCAAGGCCCGCCGTGCCAAAAAAGAAATGGTAGAAGCCAACCTGCGTCTGGTCATTTCCATTGCCAAAAAATACACCAATCGCGGCCTGCAGTTCCTGGATTTAATCCAGGAAGGTAATATTGGTCTGATGAAAGCCGTAGATAAATTTGAATACCGACGTGGCTACAAGTTTTCAACCTATGCCACCTGGTGGATCCGTCAGGCCATTACCCGCTCCATTGCAGACCAGGCCCGTACCATTCGTATTCCAGTCCACATGATTGAAACCATTAACAAACTCAATCGTGTTTCCCGCCAGTTATTACAGGAAAAAGGTCGTGAGGCCACTCCTGAAGAGCTGGCAGAGAAAATGGAAATGCCGGAAGACAAGGTACGTAAAGTGCTTAAAATTGCCAAGGAACCCATTTCCATGGAAACTCCCATTGGTGATGATGAAGATTCGCATCTGGGTGATTTTATTGAAGATCAGAACATTCAGTCGCCTGCAGAAACCGCCAATACCACCGGCCTGAAAAATGCGACCCGTTCAATTCTGGAGGGCCTGACCGCCAGAGAATCCAAGGTACTGAGAATGCGCTTCGGTATCGACATGAATACCGATCACACCCTGGAAGAAGTGGGCAAACAGTTTGACGTGACCCGGGAACGTATCCGTCAGATTGAAGCCAAGGCTTTACGCAAACTGCGCCACCCAACCCGTTCAGAAATGCTGCGCAGCTTTATGCGCGAGGATTAAAAATTCTGTCCCTTTTCTGCCCCGAGAAGCTAGTCATAATCACCATTACCCGATATAATAACTAGCTTCTCGATCCCTCGGTTTAACACCGATCCCCCTATAAGGGCCTGTAGCTCAGTTGGTTAGAGCATCCGACTCATAATCGGCAGGTCGACAGTTCGAGTCTGTCCAGGCCCACCATTTTTCCTTTATGAAACAAGTTGTTACGCCTATTAAAACGGGATTAATAATCTATATAGTTTATTTTAAAATTAAACCTACCCAAAAACCTACCCATAGAATTAAGAATAAATAATTATCATAAGAGATACTAACTGTTGTCGGTAGAGAGGTTGCTAAAAAATTATATCTAAAAGAATGAATTCTTATTCTTGCTGGTGCTTCTACTGGTAGGTATCAATTCTATCAATTACACCAGCTTATAATTTTTACCCGCCATTTATCCCTCTTAACCCCCAATAATATTGAACTTGAGTGCATTTTTGCGGGTTAAACTAATGATAAAAATAACTTTACATTAGGGGCTGTTGATCTTTTGTGGTTAAAAAATAGGCAGCATGGTATTTGTTAAACAAGTATAATGGTTTTGCGAAAAATCAACATACAAGAACGCTTACCATGCCAAGAACTATTTTAACAGA
>JALUZF010000249.1 GCA_027012135.1 Gammaproteobacteria bacterium | reverse complement strand
CTTCTGCTGCGACCCTGTATGATGTGGGTTTTAACCATTTCTTCCGCGCACCGACCCATGAACACGGCGGTGATCTGATACTGTTCCAGGGACACTCCGCACCGGGTATGTATGCCCGGGCTTTTCTGGAAGGGCGTTTAAATGAAGACCAGCTGGATCGTTTCCGTCAGGAAGTGGACGGCGGCGGTCTGTCCTCCTATCCTCACCCCTGGTTAATGCCGGACTTCTGGCAGTTTCCAACCGTATCTATGGGGCTGGGGCCCATTCAGTCTATTTACCAGGCGCGTTTTATGCGTTATATGCATGACCGCGGCCTGGCCGATACCCGTAAACGTAAAATCTGGTCCTTTATCGGGGACGGTGAAACCGATGAGCCGGAAACTCTGGGTGCTATTTCTCTGGCATCCCGGGAGAAGCTGGACAACCTGATCTGGGTGATCAACTGTAATCTGCAGCGTCTGGACGGTCCGGTGCGTGGTAATGGCAAGATTATTCAGGAACTGGAAGCGACCTTCCGCGGTGTCGGTTGGAAAGTCATTAAGGTGATCTGGGGCAGTTACTGGGATCCTTTACTGGCCAAAGACAAAGACGGCCTGTTAAAGCGCCGTATGATGGAATGTGTGGATGGTGATTTCCAGAACTACAAGTCCAAGGACGGTGCTTATGTACGTGAGCATTTCTTTGGCAAGTATCCTGAGCTGAAAGCCATGGTAGCCAATATGTCTGATGATGACATCTGGCGCCTGAACCGCGGCGGTCATGATCCGCACAAGGTTTATTCAGCCTATAAAGAAGCGGTGGAAACTGAAGGCCAGCCAGTAGTGATTCTGGCGCATACCGTAAAAGGTTACGGCATGGGTTCTGCCGGTGAAGGGCAGATGCGTACTCACTCGCAGAAAAAACTCGATGCCCAGGAAATGATTAACTACAAGAACCGCTTTAATATTCCCATCAGCGATGAACAGGCGGCTAAAGCGGAATATTTCCATCCCGGGAAAGACAGTGATGAATACAAGTATCTGATGGCCCGGCGTGAAGCCCTGGGCGGTGTTCTGCCGGTGCGTAACCGCGTGGCGGCACCGCTGGAAATTCCCAAATTATCCATTTTTGATCCTTTGTTAAAAGGTTCCGGTGATCGGGAAATGTCCACCACCATGGCGTTTGTGCGTATGCTGACCTTGTTAAGCCGAGACAAAAACATCGGTGATAATATTCTCCCCATTGTTCCGGATGAAGCCCGTACCTTTGGTATGGAAGGCATGTTCCGGCAGCTGGGTATCTATTCTTCTGTAGGGCAGTTATATACCCCTCAGGATAAAGATCAGGTCATGTTCTATAAAGAAGACAAGTCCGGTCATATTCTGCAGGAAGGTATTAACGAAGCCGGCGCCATGTCCTCCTGGATAGCAGCGGCTACGTCCTACAGCACCAATGGCGTGAATATGATACCGTTTTATATTTACTATTCCATGTTTGGTTTTCAGCGGGTCGGTGATCTGGCCTGGATGGCCGGTGATATGCAGGCGCGCGGCTTCCTGCTGGGCGGTACGGCCGGCCGTACTACTC
>JALUZF010000248.1 GCA_027012135.1 Gammaproteobacteria bacterium | reverse complement strand
TCAATAACCGATGCTGACACATTTACATTGGTATGTATAAAACGCTCTGGTAATTTAAGATTAAAAATAAATACTGCTGCTAAAAAAATACCGCTAAATACTAGCACAGATTTTATAGCAAGCATCCTGTTATACAGGTACAGAACAATAAATACTGCTGGTATGGTTATTAGCACAGAGCTGCGGGACTCACTTGAAAGCAATAAAAACAGTAAAACAATAAACCCGGACAGATATATTATGTTTTTTTTAATCAAAAACATTCCCAATACAATAGGACTAAAGAGAATTACGATACTTGCAACAACAGTACGCATAATTGCTTTATCAATTATCATAAAATGACTGTAATGATAATAATTATATATAGCCTGTAATAAAACCAGCATCACAAATAACACAACACCAGAGGCAATACTCTCCAGGCTATATCGTCGCTTAAGGACAAACCCAAAAATAAAGGCAGGAAGAACAGAAATTAAAGTATAGATAGCATTTCGAAAAGCTTCATCCGGTATAACAGACCAACTGGAGGACAGAATTAAATATAAGTAAACAGGCAAAAAGAACAATAGACTGAATGCCAGGACCTTGAACTCATCTATACTGGGAGGCTTAATATAAAAAAGAAAAAAAATAGCAAGAAAGTAGCTGACTGGAATTAAACGATAGAGCAATAAATCTAACGAAAGCAGCTGACCGGCTCCAATAATAAAAAAACAGAGCATTAATAACACAAAATTTTTCATTAGGTTATTATATATCCAAAGCTGTAATTGTTACACTTAATCTTATTACATTCGATTATAAAGGTTCATTTTATAGACCAGACCTGCTGTAACAACCAGAGCCAGAAAGTAACCCGCCACATAGGCACCTGCCAGTCCGGCTGCACCATAATGTGCAGTTAAAAAATAAGCCAGAATAACCACGGTCAGATCTCTGGGCAATGCAATAGCAAAAAACGACAACCACATTTTTTCATGACTTTGAATTAACTGGTGTACAGCTATATTCAGTGCTTCAAAAAAAACCGATATAGACATCAAAGTTATCATTATAGTGACATATTTACCTACAAAGTCTTTGCCAAAAAGCTGTAATACCCATTCGCCGGATAACCACATCACCAGAGCACCCGTTAATGCCAGAAAAAAAGTCAGTTTTAGAGTCATAAAAAAAGAGCTGCTGTATGAGCTGATATTTTGGCTGCCTTTATGACTGTTTATTATTGCTAATGAAACATTATTGATAACATAGGGCAGAAAAAGAACAATAGTACGAAGATTAATTCCTGCACTGTACAAACCCATTTCAGAAAAACCATTAACCTGTTGAACAAGAAATGCATTTCCAAGCCAGACAGAAGGCATAGTCGTCATACTGCTAACAGCTGATGGCAAGGCAAATCGGTATAATACTTCTTTTTCCCTGAATCCTTCCTTGTAAAGGATGGTTATATTCTGTTTTTCTGCTTCTCTGCGTAATAACATGCCATAGACCAACCAGCGCAGCATTGCACTAATAACCATACCGGCAAAGGCACCATATAAGCCCCAGAAGCTGGCACCGGTAACGCAAATAATAAAGTACCCAATACCAAGTAAAGCACCATAAACGGAAAGACTTTTAAATCGCTCCAGTCCGACTAAAGCCCCTGTCTGAAAACCATTCATTACGGAGAACAAAACAAAAGCTGAAGCTATCAGCAATCCATCTTCAAGGTAAGGGGCTTTAAAAATCTTTTCTGCTAAAAAAGAAGCACTGAAAATAAGTAATACTGTCGCAACAAGACCTGATATCACCGTCATAATAGAGCAAAGCCCTAAAACACGCCCGGCTCGCTTTTTATCAATTAGACGAAATTCAGCAACATATTTGGTTGCTGTCAAACCAGTTGCAATTTGAGCCAGCCCTGCCAGTGTCAATAAAGTGCTCTGAATCATCCCAAACTCACCAAAGGTTTCCTTACCTAAAATACGTGCAAGAAAAATAGCGGTTAAAAAGACACTGCCCTGTGAGAATACCGTAGCTATAAAATTCCACAGGATACCACTACTGAAACGACCAGAAAGAAAACGAGATAGTAACGGAAATTGCTGTTGCAGAATATTTGAAATATTATTCATATTTGTTCTAAAAGAAGTTTAGTGAACCATTCTCATTGGAAGTCCGGGTAATCATATCTAACTCATTATTTAGATTTTATGATATTTCATTTATAATCTAAACATGACCACTTTAACATTTTTCTCCCATATATTCTTTGCTGCTCTACAGGTATTACTTTCTTTTTCCATTACCAGGTATATGCTTCGAAAAGTTGCCATTATGGATCAGCCTAATGCTCGTTCCTCTCATTCTATTGCTGTACCAAGGGCCGGGGGTGTCGCCATTGTAATCACCTTTTTTGTGGGTATGGCTGCAATCTATTTTATTGGAGATAAAACCCATATTGAGCAAAAATATATGCTGGGTTTTATTATTTCTTCACTATCAATAGCTTGCATCTCTCTTTATGACGACATTTATAATAAATCTGCTCAATTCAAACTTTTTTCTCAGTTTATAGCTGTGTTTTTTGTATTATGGGCAGGAATTGTATTAGACAAACTTGCCTTCCCGATTATTGGCTATATTGATTTAGGATGGGCTGGCTATATTATCTCTCTTCTGTGGATTGTCGGTCTGACCAATGCCTGCAATTTTATGGATGGGCTGGATGGATTACTTGCCGGTATTACGGTTATTGCCAGCCTGTTTTTTATGGTAATAAGTTATTACGGAGGCAGCCCCTTTGTTTATATTACCTGCTACACCTTATTAGCCGGTTCTCTGGGCTTTTTACTATTGAACTTTCCACCTGCAAAAATCTTTATGGGGGATGTCGGCAGTACATTTATAGGTTTTACTTTTGCAACACTGGCTATAATTGCAGCACGCTATGATGAGTCCCATATTTCCTTTTTTGTTATTCCATTACTGCTTTTTAATGTCATATACGATGTTATTTTCACCTTAATCCGAAGGAAACTTAATGGAGAGAGGTTAACACAGGCTCACAGGACACACCTGTATCAGTTGATGAATCAAATTGGATACAGCCATATGGAGGTATCCCTGACACATTACTGCATGGCGTTTTTACAGGGACTGGGTGCTTTATGGATGGTACAGATAGCCGGTTCAGAGCGGCTTTATGTTTTTATCCCGTTTTTTTTACTGCAGATAATATATACTGTACTGATTATAAGAAAAGCAAAATTTAAAAAAATTATTTAAGCGTTTGCCCGCTTTTTCATGGCGTAAATATATTCTTTATTCCGCTGATCACAATTTCCAGTTGTTCTGTACTCATATTGGAAGAAGATGGTAAACATATACCCGTTTCGAATAAATAATCACAATAACTCTGTTCATCATAGTGAGTATAATACTGACAGTCTTTAAACAAAGGCTGCTGATGCATTGGTTTCCACAGATAACGTACTTCTATATTTTTCTGAGCCATTACATCAATCAATACATCAACACCAATACTGGTTTTTTGCGGATTGATTATAGCCGTTGATAGCCATCGGTTTGAGTAATCCCCCTCTGGTTCAGGCATCCACTCAAAACAGTCTAAATCTGACAGTTCTTCACGGTAATACTCAAATATTTTTCGCCTGGCCTGTACACGGCTATCAAGCACTTTTAACTGACCTCGTCCAATACCCGCCAGAACATTACTCATTCTATAATTATAACCCACCTCAGAATGCTCATAGTATGGTGCAGGATCACGAGCCTGTGTTGACAGAAATCTCGCTTTTTCAATTAATTGCTTATCATCAGAGATAAGCATTCCACCACCTGAAGTAGTTATTATCTTATTACCATTAAAGGAAAATATACCGAACTTACCGAAAGTACCAGTATGTTTACCTTTATAAAAAGCCCCCATTGATTCTGCTGCATCCTCAATAACAGGCACATCATATTTTTCTCCCAGTGCAATAATTCGCTCCATATCAGCACTCTGACCATATAAGTGAGCAACAATAATGGCTTTGGGTTTTTTCGCTTTATTACGAAAATCCAGCAGAGCCTTTTCCAGAGCTACTGGAGACATATTCCATGAGGATGGTTCTGAATCAATAAAGACGGGAATTGCCCCCTGATACAGTATAGGATTTGCACTGGCAATAAAGGTAAAACTGGAGCAGAAAACAATATCTCCAACCCCGATATCCAGCAGTCTCAAAGAAAGGTGAATAGCTGCAGTTCCAGAACTTAAGGCTGCAGCATGACCAATCCCCACATATTCTGCCAGTTCTTTTTCAAAACAGTCAACATTTGGGCCAAGTGGTGCTATCCAGTTAGTTTCAAAAGCTTCTTCAACATACTGAATTTCATAATCTCCCATATGTGGGGCAGAGAGAAATATACGTGGTTGCAGATCACGCCTCAGGAACAAGCCTACAGGCCGACCAGATTTATCTACTACCGGTATCTGATTGATTTCATATTCATCCATAAGAGCCAGTAGTTCAGTATCTTCTGCTCCAGCATACCCGACAACCGGCTGCTGAACCTCCATGTGTTCCAGAGTATCATCGAGATTTCTATCCTGAAGTAAAAACCGCCGAATATCACCATCAGTAATCGTCCGCAACAATATACCATTAGAATCAATCAGAAGCAGTACCGTCATTCCACCCTGATCCAGACGTTTTAACGCATCTTTTAACGTACTGTCTTTGGTAACTGTGATCTGTTCTATACTATTCATTTATACCAATATACCTTCCAGGAACACCCACGACCTTCTGATTATCCGGGACATCAGATAATATCACAGCACCGGCACCAATAACCACGTTTGCACCCAGTTTGATACCCGGCAAAACAGTTGCTGAAGCCCCTATCAGACTGCCGGCACCAATCTCAACACCCCCACCCAGAGTTACATTTGGGGCAATATGAGTAAAGGCTCCAATTTTGCAATCATGATCTACAATAGCAGAATGATTAATAATACAGCCTTCAGTCATTCTTACTCCAGCTGAAACAACTGATTTTGCAGCGATAAAACATCCCGGTGCAATTTGTGCATAGGGTGATACATAAGCTTCAGAATGAATCACCGTATAAGGCTGTTTTCCCTGCGTCCGAGCTGTAAGATCAAGAGTACGTCTGTGATGATTATTTCCAATACAAACATGATATTTTTCAGGTAGATCACTCCAGTTCTGCAACAGCTCAATTTTAATACTATTAATCAGAATTTTCCCCATTTTGCATGGGTCCTGATCTCGAATAAAAATCTGACAGTCTGGAGCCATTGTATAAACGGCATCAGTCACTACTTTTGCATGGCCACCTGCACCAATTAGCAATAGTTTAGTAAGCATTGACTTTCTCCAGTATATTACTGGCAAGCGAAATTTCCTGAAGATGCTTTATAATTTTTTTTGAGGCACTGCCGTTACCATAAACATTTTTCCAGTTTTTATTTTTTATTTTTTGTGCCTGCTTTAAAGCCTGGTAAATCAATTTTTTTTCAGGTTCAACATCAATAACATTAAGACTGCGCTCTCTTCTGTTTTGTCGATCACCAATATTAACGACCGGAGTGTTTAAAGATGCCGCTTCAATTATACCACTGCTGGAATTACCGGCCATCACCTCAGCATGAGCTATCAGAGAAAGAAACTCATTACGGGGTATATGACACTTGACCTGAAAGTTATGAACCTGGGCATATCCATCAATTA
The DNA here is from genome assembly GCA_027012135.1 of Gammaproteobacteria bacterium. Taxonomy (GTDB): domain Bacteria; phylum Pseudomonadota; class Gammaproteobacteria; order GRL18; family GRL18; genus JANELJ01. Next base: position 12,777 of record JALUZF010000248.1, on the reverse strand, counting down.
GTTCAGAAATAATATTACTGCCTGCATCAGCATTAGGTTTTAGAATAAGGAGCTGCATATCAGTTTCAAGGGCTGCATCAAGTACGGCTTTAATCTGCTCAGAAGCTTTGTCTGCCTGCTGTACTACCGGATGAAAAACGATTAATAACAGTGAAGTGTTTATATTTAATTTATACCGGGAAAATAATTTCTCACGATTCATTATTTTTTCCTGGTAAACTGCATCCAGCCCGGGAGCGCCAACGACAAAAATTCGGTCTTTATCTTCACCCATTTTAATCAGCCGCTTTCTGGAATTGTTTGTTGCTGTAAAATGATAATGGGCTATTTTTGAAATAGCATGTCTTATAGATTCATCAATAGTTCCTGACAGTTCTCCACCATGCAGATGCACAATAGGTATATTTAGATGCAGTGCAGCCAAAGCACCCGCCAGCATTTCACCCCGGTCACCCAATAACATAACAATATCTGGTTCTATTTCCTGTAATGCCTGAGTACAGCCAATAATCTGCTGACCAAGAGCAATAGACATTTCGGCACCGGAACAACCACTTAGAGAGACTGGAATTTCAGCATCAATTTGAAAACCAGCCTCTTTAATGCTTTTCCATGTTTCACCATATTTAGATAATAAATGCATCCCTGTGACTATCAGAGACAGAGATAAATTCGGGTGTTTATTTATACCATCAAGAACATTATGCATTAAGCCAAAATCAGCTCGAGTACCTGTGATATAACATATTTTCCGCATTAGTAAAGATCCTGCCAGCTTATCATTGAACCGGATTGTAACGAGGATTTTAATTGTTTTCCAATAACCAGTTGAAGTTGTCCAGGTGGGATTCCAGTTCCGGGTCTTAACATTTGCAGGTCATCTTCCTTTATTACTTCACCCGACTCCATATTTCTTGCCAGACAAATACTTCTTCGAACCAGTTTTCTGACCGGTAATTCATCTGGTTGAGGTTCCTTCTGTCCATTCCCAAAACAGTTTTCAACTTTGCGTATATCACTCACCATTTGTTCAAGTTCATCGGGTTCAAGGGAAGCCTTATGATCAGGACCGGGAAGTTCTCGATCTAAAGTAAAATGTTTTTCAATGACTTTTGCTCCCATAGCTACAGCAGCAATAGCAATAACAATACCATCAGTATGATCAGAATAGCCAACAGGAAGACTAAAATAATCTGCCATTGTCTGCATTGCTTTCAGATTCACACTTTCAGTTTTTGCAGGATAATTTGATGTACAATGTAATAAGGTAAGAATATGTTCCAGAGGTTCCTGAAGATTTAGTTTGTTTCTGGTTTGTCGTATAACATCTACAGCTTCATTTACCTCCCCTAATGAGGCCATACCTGTTGATAAAATAACTGGACAGTTCAATTCAGCCAGTTTTTTTATTAAAGGTAAGTTGGTCAGTTCACCAGAAGGTATTTTGATACGTTTCATACCAAAATCCAGCAGCATTTTAGCAGAAGATATATCAAAGGGTGTTGACAGAAACTCAATATTAAACTGTTTACAATGTTTAATAAGTTTAAGGTGCAAATCCTCTGATAGTTCAAGTTTTTTTAACATCAAATATTGATCATCATCACCTGAATTGTTTTTTTGATAATCCGCAGTAGCGGTACCTTTAATAACAAGATTATCAGCTTTAAATGTCTGAAACTTAATCGCATCAGCGCCCGCTTGTGCTGCAACTTCAACTAATTTTAAGGCCATATTTTCCGAACCATTATGGTTCACACCAGCCTCAGCAATAATATAGGTTCTTCTCATATTCATATCATCAGGGTTATTTCAAAATAAGTCTAATGTTGTCAATCGTGAAGTTAACCAGCTTACAACATACAAACGATTATTAAACTCTTTTATGGAAACAGGATCAAGTAAGCATCCATAACAGCGACCAAACTTCAAAACCTGAGTAACATACTCCCAATTCCTGGTAAATTTAAAAACACTTCCCTGTTGTTTATCAATCATATAATAATAATCTTCTGTAACAAGCAAGTCATTACACACTTGTACAGGTAAAACAGAGTGTCTGTTTAATTTATCCAAATCCATGTTATAGCTAAGTACATGCCCAAAGTCACTATTATCTAAAACATACAGGACTCCATCAAAAAACCGTGCAAAATGAACTCTATTGGCAATTTTTTTTATTCTTTTACCAGACATGGCTTGCCATAACCATCCCTGGTTATCAAGGAAGAAATCATGGCTTTCATATTGATAATAAAGAACAATAGGAAAGTTATGCTCTACAGTTCGCCACTCACTTCCATTCGTAATAACTGAACCATTAGTATAAATTGAACCTATGGAAATATAATCATCATCATAATAATCAATTTGTGTTGGCAACCCATAACTCCGGTGCTGAGTCCAACCATCACTTTTTTTAAAATGAACATTCTTACTATCTGAACTCAACCACCACACACTATTCTTATATTGGTAATAATCCCAGGGTTTATTACCTTCAAGAATAGTTTCTGAAACATTAAACTTTTCAATACTGTTTTCTGCTACATTTGAAACAACACTTTGAATATAGTATATAAGTCGTTGTGTTCTCATTCTTAATGAACGGTCACCTGAGTCCTTAAGATTATTAGCCATGACTTTTGACAAATCAAATGATAATTTTTCCCATTTTTTATAACCCTGTATTGAGGGACAGTTATTAATTAGTTTAATAGAAAGCAAATCAATTAAATCATTATTAATCACAGATTTGTCTGATAGAAAAAGCTCAGATATCTCCGCAGCTGTAGCAGAACTATTATCACCGTCTATCCATATCTTATCTCCAGGTAAAAAATCATACCAGGTTAAAGAATTTTGTTCTGCGTTAACAAAATCCTGCAGAGAAATAACCTGCTTATTATCATGCTTACAAAGAAGATATTTCTCTGTTTTTTTATTCATAATACTGGCGTCTTAGAACCTTTCCACTCTCCATCAATTGTAGCGACTACCCGCATATGACTTGAATGAAGATTTTCTTTCAAATAGTTTTGAAATGCTGCAGTTATTTTATCATCCTGCATAAGTAAAAAATGCAGGGCTGGATTATCCGAAAACAGATCAGTTTTTTTATCTAAATGCTGTTTTAAGCGCTCAACATCCAGCAATCCTGGTGTACTGATATCTAGAACACGAAATCCATTTCGACTTAATAATTCTGTTATTGCAACGGGATTATATAGACGAACATGGTCAAAAATGATATTGGAAGAGTCTGTACCCAGTGTTCTTGTCTCAACACTATTCTCATTTGGTGTAGAAATAATAAATATGCCATCAGAATTCATTACTTTTCTTACCAGTCTGAGAAACTGGTCGGGTTCAAGAATATGCTCAATTAATTCCCAGGCAAATACAACATCAAATGTACGTTCATGTGATTCAAGTTCTTCAAATCCTCCTGTTATTACTTCAATAGAGTCCATATTTAAAGTAAGCTCCTGGGGTTCCAGCACTACAATTTCATTAAAAATCTGTTCATTAGTCAATTCCTGTGCAAACTCTCCATTTCCAGCACCAACTTCAAGACAGTTTTTTGAATTGGGCTTAAAACGTTGAATTATTTTTTTGGCGTATTCAACCCGTTCTTGATACATTGGGCGCCGTGATTCTCTCATGCCGGGGTTGGCAATCTCTCTCCAGAATTTCATGGCTGTACTATTGAGAACATATTCCAGATGTAAAGCCTCTGTTGGGGCCGGTGAAACATAAAGTAATTCACATTCACAACAACGTCTATAATCCATACCCTGATAATTAAAGGCTGATTTAACATTCAATGAGTGACATGCTGGACAGCCCGTATCAACGAATTGATCTCGTTTTGTTAATAACTTTTGGATATCATTTACAGTCAGACGATCAAATTCTTCTGCAACACCAGGGTGATGAACATCTTTAACTTTTATTTTATTCAACCTTGTTTCCTTTAAATAAATAATTTTTTACCTTGTTTTTTATGGGACCGGATATAATTCAAGTTCCATTATTCCGCTTTCTTCACCTTTTGCTGATGCCGGGAAAAACCGAAACTTGTAAAAAGTATATTTTTCTCGGTTATTTAAAACAAATGATGAGGGGAATTCAGGGTCCTGACTCAAGCGTATATTTTGACGTGTCTCAAGTTTAAACCAGTCAAAATTGTTATATGATGCTAAGACATCCCATGAATAAAATTGTCTGTTTTTTCTGCCTCTATAATGCATAGCCACCATTCGATATATTCCAATGGGAGGTATATCCTGGTTAGAAAAATCAAAAAGTACTGAATTAATATTTTTTGTACCTAGCAATACTCCTGAACCATAATTTTTGTCTGCTATTTTCTGCCCACTATTCTTTCCAGGCTGGAGCATTATCTTTGCATAATAGGCATTATTGGGATAAGAACGTAAATAAGCTTCAAAAAAAACAACTGAATCAGGTAAAAGCCCATTAGGTTTTATAATATACTCATTATTTATGAACTCCACTTCAGACAGGTCTATTGTAATATCCTTAAATTTTGCCTCTTTATTTCTGGCTTTTGTTATTTTAATAAAATCAGGTGGTGGTAATTTTGTATTAAATAACAGATTTAACCTGACATTTCCACTCTTGATTTTGTAAGGCAATGGTTTTCCGTTTTTGTCAGTCTCTATAAGCTCAATATTATTTTTTGAAACAACCTTAGCAATTTCATTTAGCGGAATGGCTATTTGATCCCGACTACCGACAAATATAAAACTATCTACTGGCTGTGAGGAACGCACAACCCACCAGTTATTTTTTAATACAAGACTTGGTTCATGACCATCTCTAAGGTTTTTTTGATACCCAAGCGTCTCTCGTAATAATGGATATTTCTTATCCTGACCTGGATTCCAGATAATCCAGGCACCACTTTCAGGCAGCAAATCGGGATTATCTTTCAGAACCTGTACATGAACTGTACTCTTTCCACTTAAACGTAAAAAGAGTTCAAGTACGGGTTTCATTTTTGGTTCATTAACGTAAACCTGTTCATCCGGTTTGTCAGCATAACGAGCTGCAAATTCAATAGCCGGAAATATATAAGATGGACTGGTCAATAAAGACCAGAAAAAGGCTGATGCTGTTATTAATACAATTGAAACTGTCTGGAAAGAAGACCAGCTTTCTACATTTTTATAAATACTACCTTCAGGTCTTATAATAGCCAGTGACGCAAACAAAAATGCCATACCAATGGTTTCATTTCTTTCCTGAGGAAGAAAAAAACTACCGCTTAGAAATATTATAAGAACGCCTGATAGTCCTATATAAAGAATATTATTTTCTCGTAAATCATCCGTAAATCCATTTAGAAGTGATCGCCATAAAGCAATTGAAAATACCAGAAAAAAGCCTAGAAAAGAAAAAATTCCAGCCATCAGTAAAACATCAAGATATAGACTATGACTTGAATAAGTTGTAATAATACCGTTAAATGAATTGCCCGGGAGAGGCAAGTCCAGGGTGCCGACCCCACTTCCCGTCCAGAAAAATTCAGGAATAATTGATATTCCCTGAAACGCCAGTTGAGAACGACTGCTATTAGCAGAAACCAGTGATTGAATTTTTTCTACTTTAGGTTTTTTTTGTTGGGTTATTTCCTTAGCATGGTCTGAGTGTATAATTCTGGTTGGCTTTAAATAAGTGATATTCTGCAAACTAATAAAACAGCCTAAAACTGATAAAAACAGGAGCAGATAGTGTTTATTTTTTAATGAAAATACAGCTATTATAGTTAAACCCGCCAGCAAAGCCAGACTCATTGCTCGAGTATTGTTTACATAAACCAGGAAAAAAAGTAACAAAATACCAATTAAAATCCACCATGCGTTCCTTTCCTTAACATTAAACAATGATAGTAATACAGCAACACCCATGGCAAGCACAAAAGTTACTGCTGTGTGGTAATAATAAGTACCCCGAACACGGTAGAAATATTGTTCAAAATTTGGTGAATCAATAACATACGAATAATCATTAGTAATCCATTGAACAGCAACAATCAGTGCAATAATAATTATTCCTAAACCGGCGCCTTTTAAGATTATCTCAATATCAGTTCTGTTCCTAACCAGAATAATTGCTATAAATGACCAGTATAACCAGCTTGCCCACATTGAAGTGCCGGTTAACATTTGCCCTATTTCATTAGACACAGGGTCTGACAATAATACTAAAACAGGATGCAATAAAGCTCCGGACCAGAATAATATTAGAGAAAATATAAAAAAGGCAGATATTCGATTATCTTGCCAGAAATATTTGAGCAATATAATTGCCAGCGCAAACAAGCAGATAATGTCATATAGCAGCAGAGCCAGATCCGTTGTTTTATTAATCATTTGTCCATAAACATCAATTAATGAATGTATAATATGATCAAATGGATGCATCAATAGATTATTAAGCCAGCCTGTTAGGGCTATCAGAGATAGACTCACCAGGACAATCAGTACCGGCTTTTTGAACTTTGACAAAAGCTGTATCAATATCAGTCCTGCCAGAAGCCGGACAGCTCCCTGCCAGACAGGTAACATTGGCAAAGCAATGGCACCACATATCAAGAGCATAAAAATACTGATAAATAATTGGTGGGTTTTATCTGATCCGAACACTCTTAAAGTCATTGCTCATGTTCTCATTTTAATCTACCGGATACAGGGCAACATGATACCCGCCACATTGTCCCGCACCACCAACACCAACAGTATCTACATCATTAAGCTTTAATGTATGCTCATCAAAAACATAGCTCCAGTGTTGTCCATTTTTTATTACATCAAAATTATCATGAAAATAGTGACCGTCTCGTGATTTAATGGCCAGAAAAGGCTGTGGTCCGAAAAGACTTCCAGAATCCAGGTAAACATGTAATCTTCCATTCTGGATATGTATTTTAAAAACCGGTGGCTGTTTATAAACTTCCGGTTCAATTCTTTCAATATGTCTGCGAGCAGCCTCCTCTGCACCCGCGAAACAAATTTGAACATCAGGATATTTTTGTCTTACTTCGGCAATGAGTTCTCTCATGTACTGAACATCAGGACGTATGTCCCTGTAATCATGATTAGCAAATGCAACAATAGCTGAACCATAACTCCTGGCATCATTAAAACTTTCTACTAAATGCTCTCTAGTCAGTAAGCGTAATCGGGTGCCCAGGTTCAGGCATCTGAAAATCCACCGACGGCAATTACCTTTCTGTTGATAATCATCATGATGAGGATGGTAACCAAGCCAGTTCTGAGGAGCCCATCGCCAATCACCAAAACGTCCACATTCTGTATCATTCTGCTGCAGACATTCACCTTTAATTGACTGATTTGCATAATCAAAGGGTATCCATTGTTCCATAAAAGCATGAGAATCCGGCCTCTCTGAATGGAATCCAGGACGACTGGTAGTGGGAAACCACTGATGCTCTATTATTCGCCGGGCTATAATATCAAGCAGTAATGACATATTATTATTATAGGATGTGGCCGCACTTAACGGATTTCCAGTTAAGGACAGTGGATGAAAATGCCAGTTCAGTTCATCCTGATGACTATTTGTTCTATCCAGTATATTCTGATAAAAATCAAAAATTTTACCATAGCCTATATCCTTCCGGCGGGGATTTTCAGCAAAGCCCATATGATCAACACAATGCCAGCTATAAACCCATCCGTTATCAAAGTCATCACAAAGCTGGTTTCTAAATTCTTCACTTAAAGCACTGTTCAGCATATGTTCTATATCATCCCATGAACGATTGTAATTGAGTAGTTTGGGAGATATAACCTGGGCTATTTCCTGCTCCTTACCATTTAGCTTTATTTCCATATTCTGCAACTGCTTTAAGGTCTTTTCCGATGGCTCCAGCCAGACATTAAACAATTCGCCTATCCGTTGAAAAGTGGCATAAATATCCTCATCCATTGGCCCTTCTGTATCAATACAGTGTACAACATATAAAACTGGTTTATTCAATCTAATACACTCCTTCCCTTACTATCTTTTCTTTCTTAGTATTTGTGTTTCTAATAGTTCACAAATATTCTGAGTTGCCTTGCCGGGTTTTGGTAAGCTTTCCCTAAGTTTTGCCAGTTTTTCTGATACTTTATTAGTAGTTAATAATGTAACAAGTCCCTGTTCTGCATCCTTTAATGTTGAGACAGTTAATGCACCATCATCCTTACCATATGAGACCATATCCTGATAATGAGATATCTTTATCACTAACAATGGTTTTAAGGATAGTAATGCTTCCCAACCTACTGTTGATGTTAAAGTTACCGTCACATCGCATGCATGTATAACCGAAGGTAAATCTTCATATGAATAACTTTGAATACAGTCATCTGGAATGCGCTCCTTACTCTCATCAGTACTGCTGGGGTGCAACCGAACGACCAGTTTCCACCCATTTTTCCTACAGATTTCAGCCAGATGATTACGCACCCTCCTGGGTAGTTCTGGCTCCAGTGGTTCTGGTTGTTCCGCCCAGAAGATAAGCGTTTGATTTTCATCAACTTCTCTTTCTTTACGCCATTCACAACCTTTCTTTTTTAACTTCGGATTAGCCAGCTGATCAAACATCGGACTTCCTGTAAGAAAAAAATCATCTCTTTTTCGTCCACAAGCTGTTAACCTGTTGATAACTTCTGTTCTTGAAACTGCAAGAAAATCGCCGTTATCAGGTCTGCTAAGCCAGGATTCTTCCTGAATTCCAAATAGTTCAATCATACACAAGCTGGGAATATTTAACTGATAAGCGGCTCTAAGAATGGCTTTTTCCATTCGTGGAGAGGTAGTTGCCACAACTACATCAGGTTTTTCTTTCCGTAATACTTCATGCATAAAGTAGACCGGACAAAATGCATTTAGCCCATGTTTTTTATATTGCTCCCAGGCATCAGACTCACCAATATCTATCGCTAAATCTCTAAACAATGTCCCCAGATAAGCAATCGATTCATCTATTGAAATTCCTTTGCCATCAGTATGATGAACAGCCGCAAGTTTTCTACCCCATTTTTGAATAACTGGATCGTTGATATTAATGTAATCAATGGGGCGAGTGTGTTTTATTCCTGCACGAGCTGCTATATCACCCGCTGTCGTTAACGCAAGATACTGACAGGAATAACCGCGCTTTTCCATGGCTTTAAAGACCGGAATAATAGCGGTTACATGCCCTCCCCCATATGAGCAAAACAGAATTTTTGTCAATTATTTATTTCCATTATTCAATTATTATTTTAAAGGATATTTAAGCTTCCATTGTCCATTTTCCATTTCCCATATATCTTTATTACGGAACTTTTCAACCGTATCCCAGAATTCCTGTTCTGAAACACTATGAAACCTTAAAAAATCCTGAAAATATTCCTTGGGAAATTCATCACTCAGACGATTAACAATTTCAATTGCTTCATCACGAGTCATCTGATCATTCCAGATATCATAACAACACTGATCCGTTGCACGCCAGAATCCAAATTTCAAATATTTGAACCAGATATTTATTTCACACAATTTTTCATCAATATTGTCATAATCGAGAAAATTGCCTGAAAGTGGGCCGTTCTGTCTTCCGACAAACCCCCTTGCTTTGACAATTTCATAATTTCTTCGACCATACCATGGCAAAAAGTGCCCCAAATAAATACTATTAATTCCAGCCTCTTTTAATTTATCATAATCAGGATAGGTATAAAAGAAAACATCCCGTTCAGATACATCATTATCAAGCCAGTCTTTTATTGTCTTTTCTTTTATCAGATCACTATTATCAATTTCCAGTGCACTTGGCTTACTTTCCTGCCTTTGTAAACCACCAAATTCAAATGCAATATCTTCTCCCCAAACAACCAGTGGTACTTCATATATTAAAGCGGTGTTAACCACACTTGAAAACATTGCACTATGTTCTGCCCAGTTTGGTTCCCCCTGTCTTAAAAAACATTTACGGCGAATTTTTCGAAAAACACTTGGTTTAATGGTTATTTTCATATGATCAACATTTAAGTCTTTAATCATATTGTTTAAATTTTGAATACCCTCAGTTGTTGGGAGATGAGCTGCCAGTGTTACACATAAAGTTTTTAAACCATATTTCTGAGTCAACATCATTGCCTGAAACCAACTGTCTTTTCCACCACTGACAGGAACAACACAGTCATAAAATGGATGATTTTCAGATTTTATTTTTTTTATTATTTCATCGAGTTGATTGCTTCTCTCATTCCAGTCAATTTCTTTTTTTATTTCCTTTGTACGGCATGCATTACAGAACCCCCTGTCATCAAGAACAATTCCCGGCTTAGTATCGGGCATTACACAATTTGTACAATATTTCATGCTCAACCTTCAATTGCCTTAAAGTTTTTATCATCCATATAAGTTCTGCCAAGGAGGATATAATCATCATTAATGTTTTCATGCTCCATTAAACCGGTTAATTTGTAGTCATGTGGATCATCAAGACCAGGCCTTACGCCATCAACACCTGTATCATGAATGTGGTTAACAACAGAATCCAGTAGTTCCCACTCCCCGCGCTCATTTTTTTTCCATATAGCAGGATCACGAAACGGATTAATACAACTCATAAATTCATCTTCTGTCATTCCGATCCATTGGAGAAATTTATTCAGTGCCTTTGGTTTTATATCCTGATATCTTTTAACCAGTTTGATACCTTCTTCTCTTGTCAGTCTTTTTAGCCTTATATCTCTTGATGCATGATCGGAAACCTTCCCATAACCATATTTTAAAAACTTTATATAATCATGTACACTGGCATTATTCCAGCAATAAATAGACTCATAATGATTGTATGTTCGTTCCTGAACATTAGTTTCATAACCATATTTATCAATCATTGATTCAACCTGTTTTTGTGAATCCCAGAAAACATAATTACCAAGATACAATCCTCGTACTCGGGATTTCTCCAACTGTTCATCTGAGGGATATGTAAATGCCTGCAGATCTTTTTTTGAAATTTTATCACTCTCACCAATTAGCTGTTCTGCATCCAGGCTACGTAAAGCATGTTCTTTTCTCACTTTTTTTGTCATTTCAACTCGATCAAGATGTGAAAACATACCGATCTGATCCAGCCAGCCATTAACGCCCCAGATTATCAAAGGAATATCCAGCTTTGTCGCAACCTGAACAGGAAATGTCTGACTTCCAGCCAGTACATGCCAGTACATATCACCTATTTTTCTTAAAGTAATTCTTGTGATTTCCTTAACTGTATCCGGGCCCACTGTTGACATCATATGATCACAGTCGAGTCTGGTAATCAGTCTGGCCAGATTACGCACACCAACCTTAGTATTAAAGTGGGTATTGTAAGTAACCAGTAATGGGTTTAACCCGTAGGTATTTTTAATCATATCAACAATAAAAAAATCATCACCTGTTCCTGAAACCGGGATAATACAGTCATAACTTGTACCAGGGCGATTTTTATAGTGACGTAAGAGTTGTTCGAGCTCCTGAGTCTGTTGTTTCCAGTCTATTGCATATTTCTCTTCATGCACCTGACAACCACTACAAACTCCACGTTCATCAAAAATAATATTCAGTGGATGATTCTCCGGGTAAAGACAACGTTGACAATATTTCATTTTTTTCCTAAAAAAAGTTAATAGGGTCGACCCAACAAATCAAATTCGAAGTCTTCATACTTTACATTTGAATTTAATCTGACTGGAACACCCGCTCTTAATAACTGAGATTTTGCAGCAATTGTACTATGTTCAGTATGTTGAAAAATATTGGCTGCTGCAACGGCCTGGCAATGCCCTTCCAGAACACCTTTAGCCAAATCAGATGATTTTCCCACCCCTCCACTGGCAATAACTGGAATTTTTAATTGTGAACTGACTAGTTTTAATAACTCTGTATCATAACCTTTTCTGCTTCCGTCCCTGTCAACTGAGTTAAGAAAAATCTCTCCAGCACCCGATTGCTCCATTTGTATGGCCATTTCAAGTGGAGTAATATCCAGCGGTGCTTTAGATAAATAATCATAAACACGATAACCTGTTGCTGTTTTTATAGAATCTATTGAAACAGTAATGCATTGACTACCATAGATTTGGGCGGATTCATTTATAAATTCAGGTGTAGTATTTATTGCAGAATTAATACAAACCTTGTCGGCTCCAGCATTAAGCAGATTACTGATATCCTTCAGGTTTTTTATACCACCACCGACAGTTAAGGGGACAAAACACTCGATAGCAGCCCATTCCACAAGTTTCACATCCGGTGAACGTTGTTCCCGTGTTGCATCTATATCAAGTATGATGATCTCATCAACATCCCAGTTAACAAAAAATTCAATAGCGGTCTTAACATTGCCAATTGGCAGATATTTTTTAAAGCCAAAGCTTTGAACAACCAGATGTCCTTTAGTAACAATACATGGAATCAGCCTTACTTTAAGCATTTTTAAGACCTTTTGCCCATTTAATAAATTGAGCCAGTACTTTTAAACCATTAGCCTGACTTTTTTCAGGGTGAAACTGCATACCCATAATATTTTTATATTCCACAGCAGCGGTAAATTCTTTTCCATAGTCAAAGGTAGCTGTAATAAAGTTATCAGAACAATTAACGGAATAACTATGAACAAAATAGAAATTTTTATCTTCGTGTAATGTATTAAATGTTTCCGTAGTTTTTTTAATAATAAGATCATTCCAGCCAATATGT
>JALUZF010000247.1 GCA_027012135.1 Gammaproteobacteria bacterium | reverse complement strand
CTCCTTGATCTATCAGGTATTGCTTTATCATTAATTATATCCATGTGGCTTTATGGTATTAACATTAATATTTATTATATTTTTGCTGGTACCATTGCCATGCTGGTTTATCTCCTGATTTCAGCTACCTTCAATATTTACCATATTGAGCCCGGCAAAGCGATGAAACGTCGAGCCGGGTCAGTTATTTTATCTTCCTTGCTAACTTTCCTTGCTTTACTGGTACTGGCTTATTTAACAAAAACCACCGGTAATTATTCCAGGGTCACGATAAGCATCTGGTTTATTCTAATGCCAGTCATTCTTGTTTTATGGCGTATAATTGCCTGTAGAATGCTTGTTAAAAAATACCAGCAAAATAAGAATTTAAAACGGGTTGCTGTTTTAGGCGCCAATAAAGTGGGCAATGATATTGCCAGAAAAATGCAGGAGGATATCTCGTTAGGTTATAATTTTATTGGTTTTTTTGATGACCGAACTGAAGCGGATGAAAGAATCCCTAAAGAACTTGTCGGCAGCATTAAGGGTTCCTTTGATGATGTTATAAAGAGTGCCTGTGCAAGACAAATTGATGTATTATACATTGCTTTACCTCTGGCAGCTGAACAACGAATTATCACTCTTTTAGATGAGTTAAGTGACAGTGCCATTGCTGTTCATATTATTCCTAATTTTTTTATTTACAATATTCTTCATGCCCGCTGGCATAATATTGGTCCCTATCAGGCTTTAAGTATTTATGACACACCTTTTTATGGTGCCGGAAGCCTGGTAAAAAAAGCTGAAGATATGATAGTTGCATCAATCATTGTAGCATTAACGAGCCTGCCCATGCTGCTCATTGCCATAGCCATTAAACTGACATCACCCGGCCCTGTTATTTTTAAACAGAAACGCTATGGCATCAATGGTAAGGAGCTGATGGTTTATAAATTTCGCAGCATGACAACCTGTGACAATGGCGATGTCATTAAACAGGCCGAAAAAAATGATTCCCGAATCACTAAAGTAGGGGCTTTTTTGCGCAAAACGTCACTGGATGAATTACCGCAGTTTTTTAATGTGCTGGACGGCAGTATGTCAGTAGTTGGCCCCAGGCCTCATGCCGTTGCTCACAACGAAGAATATCGTCATCAGGTAGGCAGTTATATGCTCAGGCATCTGGTCAAACCCGGTATTACCGGCTGGGCTCAGATTAATGGTTACCGTGGAGAAACCAAAACAATTGAGCAAATGGAAAAGCGTATTGAATATGATCTATACTATATTCGTAACTGGTCATTAACCTGGGATATTAAAATTATTATAATGACTGTTTTTAAGGGTTTTGTGAATAAAAATGCTTATTAGAAATATGAATACCATAGCAGGTGATCCGCATTGATTATGAAATTTGTTATTTTTGTAATTTTAATCTGTTTTTATCTTCCGGTATTTTCTGCTGATGTTACAGATATTCAGATACAGGCCAGGCCCAGGGCTGAAACTAAAACTGAAGCTGAAACCAGTTCAAACGGTGCAGACATTTCAAAGACACCCATTAGAATAGTATTACCCGCTCCATTAGCACCAAA
>JALUZF010000246.1 GCA_027012135.1 Gammaproteobacteria bacterium | reverse complement strand
TTATAAATCTGCGTAACATCAGCTCTTAATTTGCATTTAAGGGGATAAATAATATTATCAGTAGGTTGATGATATGGACTCCTCCCTTACCCACGGTGTCATATAATGCACCAAAAAATTTAATCCGGTATAAAGAGGAGTCCGAAATGCATAATAGCGTAGTGGGAATTGACATCGCAAAAAATATTTTTCACCTGTATAGCGTAAAAGCAGATGGCAAGGTGATGAAAAAGAAACTTAAGCGTAAAGAGATGTTAGCGTTTTTTGCCAACTTTCCTGCCAGTCTGATCGGCATGGAAGCCTGTGGTGGGTCGCACTATTGGGCACGGGAGCTGAGCAAACTGGGCCATGAAGTCGTACTGCTCAATACGCGCTACGTTAAAAGCTTCGTGGTGGGGAATAAAAATGACTATAACGATGCGCAAGGCATATTCGATGCAGTGACCCGGCCAAACAAACGCGTGGTTGCCATCAAAACGGAAGATCAACAGGACTTGCAAATGGCTCATAGCCTCAGAAAGCTGCAGGTGGATGAAAGAACGGCGCTGGTGAATCAGATCCGGGGATTATTGCTGGAACGAGGGGTGATGATTGATAAAGGCCTCAACCAGGCCAGAAAGCAGTTACCGTTGATTCTGGAAGATGCGGACAACGGCTTGACGCCAGCTGCCCGGGAATTTATTGCGCAAGCGTATGAACGACTCAAAACGCTGGACGAAGACATCAAGATGCATGACCGGCGTATCACTCGGCTATGTCAGGAAAATGCGCTCAGCAAACGTTTTTTAGACGTGCCGGGCATCGGCCCGATGACTGCCACATTGGCTGTAGCGGATATTGGAACAGGCAAAGGGTATCGGAGCAGTCGTGATTATGCCGCCAGTTTAGGCGTCGTACCCAGGCAACATAGCAGTGGAGACAAACCCGTTTATTTAGGCATCAGCAAACGCGGTAACCGGCAATTACGGACGCTCCTGATTCATGGCGCTCGAGCGGTCGTCAAACACTGTTCAGGCAAGAGCGATCCCCTAAACCAATGGCTACAACGCCTGGTTGAACGACGCGGTTTTAACAAAGCTGCCGTGGCCCTGGCCAATAAAAATGCCCGGATACTTTGGGCGATGGCAAGCAAAAATGAAATTTACAGCCCGTTATCGGCCTAAGAGGATAATGGGAGGCGGGTTATCCACCCTTTGCCCACCGACTGCGTGTGATTGAAGCACTTCGTCCGTGGACAAAGCGTGGATAACCCTGACAAAAGATTTTAACCGAGTAACAAGTATTGCGGAGGCAAGTTAACACCCAATGATGGCATAACAGGTCAGACCAACGCTTTCAAAGCCCGTTTAACCCAGAGAGTTCATAGCGAAACCGGTAGGTTGGTAGAGGAGAAAGCGTGCGGATAGATTCATCAGGAGTCCTGAGGTAAAAAAACCTCAATTAAGAGACCGGATATATGGCTGCAATCTTGAACCTATGTTACGACATCAAAAAGTGAAAACTTGGCTTGCAATAAATGAGGAGTCCATATATGGGTTAGGTGCGCAACACAGAAATGGCTTGAGTTACCAACA
>JALUZF010000245.1 GCA_027012135.1 Gammaproteobacteria bacterium | reverse complement strand
TCATTAATACTCAACTTTCTGACTTGTTTTTCACGTTCAGCCAGTAGAGTAACATGCTAAAATAATTAAATAAATAATGAAAAGCCTTTCGCTTTCTGATATATTGATAGGTGCACACCAACAATACTAAAAGAAAGGAAAGGCTTATATGAATATTACTGAAAAATTTCAAGTTCAACAAGAGATTGACAAACTGGATATTAAGATTGCCAACTTCATCAAGAGTTTTCGAATTGGCACGCTTCTCAATAAGAATGGTATCCGAAAACAACGTGGAGTCAAACCGCTGAAATTGTTTAATGCCATTTTTATATTGCCATTTTACGGTGTAAATTTTTCCAGGGGGATCGTGCAAAATGGTAATCTGGATTTCAAAAAGGATGCGGCATATGATTTCTTGAAAAATCCGAGACACAACTGGCGATGTTTTCTGCTCGCATTGGTTGTGCAGGTTATCAATTTCTTCTGCACACTTACTGATGAGAAACGAGAAAAAGTATTCATTTTCGATGATAGTACTTATGATCGCAATCGTTCCAAGGTAGTTGAATTGCTGGCATGGATACACGACCATAATACAAAAAGGCACCTGAAGGGTTTTAAGATGCTTACGCTTGGCTGGTCCGACGGAATCAACTTCTTGCCTGTTGATTTTGTACTTTGTTCCTCTGCCAAGAAAGAAAAACGCATACAGGGAATAACCAAACATCTGGATAAGCGGACCTGTGGTTATAAACGCCGTATGGAGGCTATTGTAAAATCCACACAACATCTTGAAATTATGGTTAAACGTGCCTTGCGACGAGGAATTAAGGCTGATTATATTCTCATGGATAGCTGGTTTTCCTTCCCTGCTAATCTCTATACCCTTGGGAAATACCTTCCGGTAATCTGCATGGCCAAGGACATGCCTAAAGTCTTCTACAAATATGATGGGCAATGGCTGAGGCTCAGCAGGCTTTACAGCAAATTGAAGAAAAAACGGGGAAAGGCAAAAATTATAGCATCTGTCGTTACAGAGACAAGATTGGGACAAAAGGTCAAGATAGTTTTTGTCCGCCACCGTCACAAAAGAAGCTGGATTCCTATTTTGTCCACTGATATTGAACTTCCTGATGAGGAAATTGTCAGGATATATGGGAAACGCTGGGATATTGAAGTATTTTTCAAGATGATGAAGCACTATCTCAATCTGGAGCGTGAGGTTCAGCTTCGAGACTATGATGGTCTTATCGGGCATGTCACTATTGCAATGAGCCGATATGTTTTTTTGGTCTATGAGCAACGCCATAGTGAAGATCCCCGAACCTTAGGCAGCCTGTTTTATGCCTGCATTGAAGAATTGCAGGATTTGAGTCTCATTGAGGCGCTCCAACGTATCATTAGCCTTGCTATTGATAAAATTCGTGCAGCAGGCATAGCCTCAGAAGAGATTATTAATGCCATCTTAGAGGCAGTTATGTCGAGCGCAATAGACATGTTGAAAAACAGCCAACGATTATTTCAAAATAACACTATAATTACAATATGTTAACCTAAGTCAGAAACTTGAGGCTTTATATATTCCCCTTAATAC
>JALUZF010000244.1 GCA_027012135.1 Gammaproteobacteria bacterium | reverse complement strand
CGCTATGATAAACTGGAAAGAAATTATGCCAGCACATTAGCATTAGGCTGTTGTATGGTGTGGCTTCCTATGTGGAATGGTTAAATTTTGTACACAAAAGATCAACAGCCCCTAGTAAAAATTTTAATTTAATTCTTATTTCTAGGAGACTACCAAAGCCAGAGCAATATATTTGTACAAAGTGACTTCGCTTTTATTGGGGTTTTTGCCGTAGGTTTTTTTCATGATATTAATTGATTTGCACTATTCGGCTAATCCAAAATAGCTTCTTCTCATATTTACAGGCATTTTATTGCCAGTCATTTGCGTGGGAAAATTACGATATACGCACCATTTTGGAATTATCAGGGCATAGTGATATCAAAATAACAATGAAACTGATAAAAGTCCTCCGGAATTTACTTGTGAGTTATTACTCTAATCCTCAATAGTAATCCTGGCTTTTAACAGATCCTTAAACGGGGTGGATAATGCAGCCGTAGAGATACCAATCATTAACACCCCGTTAATGGCCTCAAAGGCACCCAGCAGGCGGTGTTTTTCTGACATTACAATATCACCGTAGCCCAGTGAGCCGAAATTGACCATGGAATGGTAAAACGCGGTGTGAAAAATATTAAATTCATCCAGATACATAAATAAAAAGGCCCATAGGGAAATCTGTGCCATATTGCCTACCAGCAGCATAATCATGACAATACTGAAGGTCAGCAGATGAGCCAGCATTCCGGTCTGCTTAACGCCAAAGCGGTGACGCATATAGTAACCGATGGTTGCCACCAGCAGATAAATCTGCAGAAACAGACATAACAGCATGGTAGAAAAGCCGAGTAATAAATTAGTCAGCATATGATGACTTCCTTTTATGAGTTTTTAAATATTCGAGAATATTAATAGCCGCCAGGGCATACAGGGTGACCAGTACAAACAGGCTTAGACGAATAAAAAAGGCGGTATAAACATCTTTACCGCTGTCCGTATCTTCCACAGCCGGGCCAATGAGAATTAACATAGTAATGGCAGTATTCATCCAGAACGAAGCACTTAAACGGGTTTTAACCAGCTGATAGATTTTGCTCGAAAAATACAGGCTGATCAATAACATCCACCAGAAAAACATCCACAGGGTCGGCCAGATCCCCAGCCCCAGCCAGAGCAGTATGGCAAATACACCGCCTAAAAAGGTGGAGCCGATCATTTCCCGTGCGGCATGTTTCGCATCCATAGTGGAACTCTGCTGACTGAGCATAATAGACTTCATCATAATAGGCATATACATGGCGGGATTGATGAGTACCAGCAGATAGGCCGGCAGCACAATCAGGGTACTGCGAATGGCGATCCAGTTAGACTGTTCGGCATTTTTGGCCTGCTCCTTTGGCGGGGCGGTCTGAGGCGGCAGGGGATCTTCGGGAAAGAAAGGATACACCAGCGTCTGGCACAATGTGGCAATAATAATACCGAAAATCAGGCTTTGTATAACTGTAGTTGCCAGAGTATCACTGAGAGTTCCGGCGGCAGAAACCAGGGTCAGCCCCATGGCCATAAAGACACCGGGCAGGTTTTTATTGAGGTTAACGGTCAGATAGGTACTGAGATACAGCCCAACGGCCACCAGTAAAACGGCGGTTACCTGATAATTAAGTAGTAGCGGGATCAGTACTATCCCCAGGCCGGTGGTCATTATGACCATAATGATCAGGCCGATAAGTTTAGGTGCCGGTAAGGGCGGGCCGGGAATGGAACTGAGAATAAAGGCAAACAGGGGCGCGATAAAGGGCAATGGAACCGCCAGAGCATAAGCCGCTGCCAGTGTCAGTGCCGGCACCAGGGCAAGTCGAAATACACGTCTGGCCTGAATATGCATAGTATTACGCCTTATGCCGTTAAGGCCGGAGCTTTTAAGAATACCGTGCCCAGGTGAGCAAGAGTCAGCTTATTAGTAAGCATAAGAGAGCCAGCTCATAAAACGGATAAAGGCTTTGCCCAGAACATTTAAAATACTGCTGTCTCTGGTATAAACCATGACCTCGGCCTGACCGCCTATGCGGATGTGCGGACGCAGTTCATCAATATGTTTGCGGTCAAACTGGATAACCACCGGAAAACGCTGGGCCTGGCGCAGCCAGTCGCGGTTGTTATTGATAGTGGGTAAAGTTCCGGGCGGCGGCGGCTGACTGGTGGCCACACCCAGGCCGATACTGCGCACCTTACCGGTAAAGACTTTGCCGGGCAGGACATCCAGTGCCAGCTCAACAGGATCATCAACTTTCATATGTCCCAGGTTGTTTTCAGTAAACTCGGCATCTATCCAGATATCGTGAATGGAGATCAGTGTCATAACGGGTTTACCGGCCGAGGCAAACTGACCCGCATCGGTGCGTAAATCGGTAATTCTGCCGTCCAGGGGGGCTTTAATCAGGGTGCGTCTGAGATTGAGCTGAGCCTGATCGACGGCACTCTGGGCACTTTTTAACTGGGCATTATTAAGACCTTCAGCACCGCGGTTTTCAATGGCGCGAACTACTTCGGCTTCAGCCTGAGCCACTTTAGCTACGGCCTGTTCATAATTGGCACGGGAGGATTCCAGCCGTCGTACTGAAATCGCTCCGGGATCTTCCTTATACAGTTTTTCCAGCCGCTCGACATCCTGACGGACTTTTTTAGCATTTGCTTTAGCCGCCAGAAGACTGGACTGGGCAGACAGCACCCCGGCTGTATTAGCTTCTATCTGGCTGAGTACCTTTTCCAGGTCGGACCTGGCCTTGTTCAGGGCAATTTCATACTGGGTACGATCCAGCTGAAACAGAGGCTGCCCCTTTTTAACTGCCTGGTTGTTTTTTACCATCACTTTGGTGACGGTTCCGGATACTTCCGAACTGATGCCGATAACATAGCCGTTAATCCGGGCCTGCTGAGTATAAGGAGTATAGCGATCCGCCAGCAGGTACCACAGCAGGCTGAGGATAATCGCGGCCAGAATAATAACAAGGCCTTTTTTTACACTCTTCTGTGCCGGCTCAGTTTCAGCGGCACTGCCGGCCTGTGCGGCAGCTTCGCTATTACTGGTTTCTGCAGTTTGAGGGTTCTGGCTTTCGGTATTGGCATCAGGCCTGTTATTGTTTTTTGGATCACTCATTGGGTTTCACTTTGTCTGGTTTCAGCAGGATTATGCACGGGTATATTCTGCTCATAAATAGGGCTGGTCAGTAAGTCACCCCAGTCACTGCGTTCCTGCATGGTCTTTCTTGTTTCTTCAGGGATCAGCTCATTAACAGGCGTAGCTGACCAGCCGCCGCCCAGTGCCTTATAAAGGGTAATAATTCCGGAGACATAACTGCCCTGATTCAGCCACTGCCGTTCAGTCTGGGCAAACATGGCGCGCTGGGCATCCAGTACCCGCTGGAAATCGGCATAGCCTTCCCGGTAACGGATATTGGCGATGGCCAGGGCCCGCCTGGAGGCCGCTACGCTTTGATCCAGAATTTTCTGCTGTTCATCGGTTTTAAGCAGGCTGTAGCTGGCATTATCCACTTCCTGAGCCGCCTGCAGAACCTTGTTCTGGTATTGTTCAATGAGCTGCTGCAGCCGGGCATCCTGAATGCGGACATTATTTTCAATACGATCATAATTGAAAACATTCCAGGTAAAGCCCGGTCCAAAGCTGAACAGCGTGGTTTCCGGTGTACTGCCCAGAGTATTGGTTGACCAGCCCAGAGTGCCGAACAGAGTAATACTGGGATAGAGGTCGGCTTCAGCCACGCCAATCTGGGCTGACTGAGCCGCCACCTGCCATGCAGCAGTACGGATATCGGGACGGCGGGTTAACAGGCTGGCCGGGATGGGGTTAAACGTTTCCGGCGCAACATAGGGCAGCCGGTAGCCTTTAATGTATTCTTTGGGCAGATCCAGACTGCCCGGTGGTTTACCGAGCAATACGGCTAGAGCATTCAGGTTTTTGTTCAGAGCAATTTCCAGATTGGGAATCGTGGCCAGGGTGGCCAGATACTGAGTTTTGGCCTGCTGCAGGTCAAGCTCTGAGCCTTCTCCGCTTTTAAAACGGTTTTCAGTAATTTCATAGCTGCGTTTCTGGATGCGGGTATTTTCATGGGCAATGGCAATCCGGCCCTGGGCTATGCGGTAGGCAAAATAGGCCTGTGCCACCTGGGCTGCTATCAGTACCTGAATGTCCTGCTGATTGGTTATAGAAGCAAAGAAGGCCGCATCCGCTGATTCAATACCGCGTTGAAAACGGCCCCAGAAATCCAGCTCCCAGCCGAGTGAAAATCCGGCTCCGTAATCAATAAAATTCTGGTTGCGTTTAAGGGCTTTGCCGCCGTGATTGTCAGTATTGATATAAGTGGCTGAACCGTTTACCTGCTGTAATTGCGGATACAGCGTGCTCTGGGCAATACTCAATAAAGCCCGGCTTTCAAAGATCCGCAGACCGGCAATTTTTATAGAAGGGTTTTCTTTTCTGGCGGTGGCAATTAAGTCATTAAGTACCGGATCATTGAAAATTATCCACCAGAAGTCGGTATCCAGCGCCTGATCGGCTGCTTTATCGGCAGAAGCTGCAGGTTGCCACTGTTTCAGCCAGTTAACATCCGGCTCCTGATAATCCGGGCCCAGCACGGTACAGGCACTCAGAACGGTCAGAGCAAGGCCGGCAGCTAAGAGTTTTAAGGTGTGCATTACGGGTATACTGGTTTATTCATTTTACTATCAACGGCCACTTCTAGAGTATTTTCCAGCATAGCAGTAACTACTAATGTCTATATTTTTATAGGTTATAGATCAAAGCAGGAATTACTGCTCATTATACACGGATTTCTGGCGTGTCAGATAAAATTATTTCCTAAATTGTCAATATGTCCAATTTTTAAAACTCGAATAAATTAAATAAATTGTTGACATAGATCAATAAAATGCCTATTATAATAACCAAGTATTTTACTCAAGAATAATCTTGAGCATAAATTTAGTTTCAAGAATGCTTGAGCATAAATAATTAAAGAAATTTAGGAATAAAGAAAATGGCTAGAAAAGGTAAAAAACGTTCGATTCAGGTTTGGGGTTGTGATTTGGAAGACGGCACCAGAATTACTAATGACGATGAAGGTATTGTAAGTGTAATAGTTAATGGTGACAAAACCGTAACTGTTACCGATACCCATCATATTGAAAGAATTGTTGATGGAGCCCGCTGGGTTTCCTATGTACCCCGTCAGAACTAAGCCGGAAACCGGCATCAGTAAAAACGGATAAAAGTACAGGCACGGTTTAAAAACCGTGCTAACAGAAAAAAGGAAGTGCGGTTAAAACCCACTTCCTTTTTTTATGCCTGTTGATATGGGCTTTGCATTACAATAGGTATTGAATGGCAGGATATAATCCACAGTAAGATTATTAAAAAATAGCTCAGTAGATTGAAAATTTGTAATGAGTTTTCTATGCTTAAAATTTATAGATCAGATTTATTGCAGTAATTTCAACCTGTATCCGGAAAATAATAAAGTTTCTAAAAAACGGACAGGTATCCTTTTTTATCAAGACAACAGGAATATACCCGCATGCCGCAGGCAGGTGTTTTACCTCATTTTATTCTGGAAAACTGTTCCAGTGCTGTACTGCTTATTGCTGCTAATGCTCAAGTAGTTGATGTCAATAATAAAGCCTGCAAATTACTGGGCTATTCCCGTGAAGAACTGCTTGAGATGACGCTGGAGAATATTGATCCGTTGCTGGAAAACAGAGATAGCTCTTACGTCTGGCAGCAATACAAATTACTGAATTCAAAAGAGTTAGAACGAGTTTATCAAAAGCGTAAAAAACTCCAGGTTCCCGTTATCGTTAAGGTTCAGTTTTTTACTGCCGGGAATGAGGAATATCTGTGTCTGTTTGTACAACATACTTCAAATGAACAATCTGAAGCGTTGCAGATAGAGCAGGGCAGGCAGGAATGGAATTATGCCATGGATTTTTATGATGAGCCAATTTATCTGCTGGATCTAAAACGGCGTGTGGTTCGTGCTAACCAGGCTTTTTATAAGCTGGCTCATGCGGGTGAAGCGGAGGTTATTGGACGTCATATTACTGAAATCATTCACCCTGAAGGTGAGGAAGTACCCTGTCCGGTGTGTCAGGCACAGGAAGAATTACGTGATGCAGTCATTACCATGGAACCTGAACATCCGGATAATCCGGCCGGTGTTCCTATAGAGGTTATCTGCCGTATTATTCGAAATCAGGATGACAGAGCCTGCGGCATTTTAATGACGATTCGTGATCTGTCCCGTGCCCGCAAGGTGCAGGAAAAGCTGCTGCAGTCACAGGCCGTATTCGAAAATACCATTGAGGGTATTATGATCACGGATCTGGACTTTAATATTATTACCGTCAATCCGGCCTTTACCAATATTACGGGTTATACAAAAGAAGAAGTTATTGGTGATAAACCAGAGGTGTTAAAAGCAGAACACCATGAGGAAAACTATTATCGTGAACTGTGGTCGGCTCTGGAAGAACGAGGTGGCTGGCAGGGAGAAATTAAAAATCAGCGTAAAAACGGTGAAACTTATTATGAATGGCTGACCATCAGCCGGGTAGAAGATGATAGGGGGAAGCCGATAAATTATATCTGTGTATTTTCTGATATCTCCCGGCTTAAACAGTCGCAGTCCAGGCTGGAATTTCTGGCCCACCATGATCCATTGACTACCTTACCTAACCGTTTATTATTCAGTGCCCGACTGGAGCATGCTATAGAGAGGGCCAGGCGTAATAATTATCTGTTAGCCGTACTGTTTATGGATCTGGATCGATTCAAATACATTAATGACAGTCTTGGTCATACTATTGGTGATAAATTACTCTGTGAAGTAGCCCTGCGTTTTAAAAATATTATAAGAAATGAAGATACCGTATCCCGTCTGGGCGGTGATGAATTTGTTATTCTGGCAGAGGAGTTAGATGATAGTGAAAAAGCTATTGTTCTGGCAGAAAAAGTCAGAAAGTCACTGGATGCCCCGTTTAATATTCAGGGCTATGAACTGTTTGTAGGCACCAGCATCGGGATCAGCCTGTTTCCCCAGGACGGAGACAGTGTGGAAAAGTTGCTGCGAAATGCGGATTCGGCCATGTACCGTGCCAAGGACATGGGGAGAAATACCTGCCAGTTTTACACTCAGGAGCTGAATGAGCATGCTTTTGAACATATGCTGTTGGGTGGGCAGCTTAGAAAAGCCATTGAGCAGGAGCAATTATGCCTGCATTATCAGCCTCAGGTCGTGTTAAACAGTGCTCAGATAACAGGACTTGAAGCACTCGTTCGCTGGCAGCACCCTGAATTTGGATTAATTTCACCAGGGCAGTTTATACCCCTGGCTGAGGAAGCTAATCTCATGGTACCGTTGGGAGAATGGGTGTTGCGTAAAGCCTGCAGTCAGGCCCGGTTATGGCTGGATCAGGGTGTGGAATTCGGCCGCATATCCGTCAATATTGCAGGACCACAAATACATCAGGGCGATCTGGCTGAAGTGGTATTGAGTATTTTACAGGAAACCGGTTTGCCGCCGGAGTATCTGGAACTGGAAATTACAGAAACCTTTATTATGGAACAGGCCCGTTTATCTATTAAACAGTTATTATCGTTAAGGGAAGCTGGTGTATCCCTGGCAATTGATGATTTTGGTACGGGCTATTCCTCACTGTCCTATCTTAAACAGCTGCCGATTAATAAATTAAAAATTGATCGCAGTTTTGTAAATGAACTGCCTGATGATGAAAATGATGTCGCTATTATTGCCTTAGGGCAAAGTATGATGTTTAACATTATTGCAGAAGGGGTAGAAACAGAGGCACAGCGAAACTTTCTTATAAATGAAGGCTGTACACATGGCCAGGGTTTTTTATATAGTAAAGCGCTTAATGCCGATGAAATCACAGCATTTATGAGCCAATCCTTATTTTCTGCTGCTGATTAACTTCTGCGCCACTGATGGAATTTTTCCAGCCAGGCCAGAATTTTTTCCGGTTTGTGCGCCTGTTTCCATTGGCCGGCCACGTATTTATTGGCTTCTGCCATAGTCGGGTAAATATGGATGGTGGCGAGAATTTTATTCAGGCCAATGCCGTTTTTCATGGCACTGACATATTCGGCAATAAGATCGCCGGCATGTTCACCCACAATGGTAACACCCAGAATTCTGTCCTTGCCGGGTACTGTTAATACTTTAATAAACCCCTCTGTTTCACCATCGGCAATGGCCCGATCCAGATCATTCAGCTCAAAGCGGCTGATTTCATAGTTAATATTCTGCTGCTGTGCTTCCTGTTCATTGAGACCCACCCGGGCCACTTCAGGATCGGTAAAAGTGGCCCAGGGAATAACAGAATAATCCACCTTAAAACTTTTAAAATGCCGGAACAGGCCGTTAACAGAAGCATACCAGGCCTGGTGAGCGGCGGTATGGGTAAACTGATACGGGCCGGCGACATCACCGCAGGCATAAATATTGGGGTATTTAGTCTGCAGGTACTTATTGACTTCAATGGTACCGCTTTTGCTGAGGGGGATATCCAGATTTTCCATGCCAAAACCGGAGGTATTGGCTTTACGGCCCAGGGCAATAAGCACCTTATCAAATTCAATTTCTATGAGCTGATTCTGTGCATCCGTACATTGCAGAATTTGCTGTGCACCCTTTCTGATAAAGGTTTTCGCCTGATGTTTCAGACATAGATGAATACCTTCCTGTTGGAAACGCTGGTGAATAATATCGGATACTTCCGGATCTTCGCGTTTCATTAAACGGTTGTTGCGCTCAACCTGTATGACCTGACTGCCCAGCCGGGCAAAACTCTGGGCCAGCTCACAGCCAATAGGGCCTCCGCCCAGAACCAGCAGGCGTCGGGGTAATTCCTGCAGCTCCCAGAGGGTATCGGAGGTTAGATAATCCACCTGCTCTAGCCCTTCTATCTCAGGTACCAGTGGGTGTGCACCAGTGGCAATCACAATATTTTTTGTGCTGAGCACCTGGCCGTTCACCTCAACTTCAAAAGGGGAGATAATTTTAGCCTCGCCCTGCAGACATTCCACGCCCAGTTGAGTATAACGTTCTATGGAATCATGGGGCTCAATGTCTTTAATCACCCGTTTAACCCGCTGCATTACTTTTTTAAAGTTGATGGTGGGTGGATCAGACTGAATACCAAATTCATTAGCCCGTTGTATCTGTGACATCAGCCGGGCAGAACGGATCAGGGCCTTGGAAGGCACACAGCCGGTATTAAGGCAGTCGCCGCCCATTTTATGCTTTTCTATCAGAGTCACCCTGGCCTTTACTGCAGAAGCAATATAAGCGCTAACCAGGCCGGCGGCACCGGCACCGATAACAATCATATTACGATCAAACCTGGCCGGTTTCTTAAAGCCCTGGTAAACTTTATTCGCCTTTATCAGTGCAATCATTTTCCTGGCAACCAGAGGAAAGATGCCTAATAAACTAAAGGACAGGAGCAGCTCCGGGGATAAAATGCCTGATGGCGATTCCAGTTGTCCCAACTGAGTGCCTGCATTGACATAAACCATAGTACCGAGCAGCATACCTAGCTGGCTGACCCAGTAATAGGTCCAGGTTTTTATTCGGGTTAAACCCATCAGCAGATTAATAATAAAAAAAGGAAACAGCGGTACCAGACGCAGGGTAAAAAGATAAAAAGCGCCTTCTTTTTCAATACCGGCATTGATTTTTTTTAACTGTTCGCCAAAACGGGCTTCCAGAGTATCGCGCAGTAAAAAACGGGAAACCAGAAAGGCCAGTGTCGCACCGATAGTACTGGCAAAGGAAATAATAAGCAGGCCTGCAGCAAAACCGAACACAGCCCCGCCCAATAAGGTTAGCAGCGTGGCGCCGGGAATAGACAGGGCCGTAGAGATAACATACAGCACAAAAAAACTGCCGATTACCAGTAGGGGATTGGCCTGGTAATAGTCAATAAAGCGCAGCTGGTTGGCTTTAAGATAAGTAAAACTAAGGTACTGGGATAAGTCAAAGGCATAAAAGGCGGCAAAGCCCAGAGCGATAATTATTAACACCAGTAGTTTTTTTACAGACATGTATGTATCCATTAATAATCAGTGAGGAGTGTGATTATTATGGGTGAACTGTATAGGTAATTCTATAGCAATATATAATTGTTATAAAAAAATGATATTTGGGATATTCAGGACAGCTATAAAAATTAAAATGACCTGAACAACAGCAGATAAAATGTGTTCAGGTCATTTTTGGCAAAATTAAGTGATTGATGACTCGTAATTATTCAGTATACCTGATCGTGACTGTCTGCAGGTACTGAATTTCCAGGGGCGCTCAAGTACCTCCATGTATCGGTTTAGAACTTTTCAAAACCCTGTAAATCCAGTACCTGCAGCCATTCACTCTATGTTGCTTTAATTTATACTGAATAGTTACAATGATTCTTTATTAATGGTTAATGACTCTGGGCAATTCCTTGGCCTGTGCAATCCAGTCTGCCACCTGGGAAGCGGTGGGTAGTTTGCGCACCAGGTTTTTGGCTTCATTAACTTCAGCCATTTTTGCGGTCAGATTTTCGGCATTTCTCTGGGCCAGTTCAGGTATGGTATCCACCCCTGCAGCCTCCAGAAGATCAGCATACTGGGTACTGATACCTTTTACTCTGCTGAGGTCAGCACGATTAACCCAGTTTAAAATTAGTTTTTCACTGATCCCCGTTTTTTCAGCTAATTCTTTGCGTCCCTTTTTTTCACAGGCAGAGCTTAGTAAATTTTCCAGAGAACTGATACCGGCTGCTTCAAGTTTACCTGAATAGGCTTCGCCTATTCCTTCAATATCTGATAGTTTTGCCATTGATTTTACTCCTTTTTTCTGATTATTAAAAACACTTCATTGCCTGAGTGTCCAGATAATCCCCCGTTTAAGTCATATATAGCTTGAAACTGAACCTAATATAACTCATACAAACCAGAAAACATAGAAATGCAATAAATATAGAAGTGCTGCTTATTTGCCTGTGTAGGGTATTTCTGACAATAAAGGACAGGACAGTTAAAACAGCAGGAAAGCTATAAGGTAATCAGATTGTCCAGGCTGATAATATTTATGATTTAAAGCGAAAACGGGGCAGGCTGATATTGTAATAAAGAGCCACAAGCCGTCCGATAAATATGCTAAATCCGGCAATCAGGGCTGCCAGAGTAATATCCTGTGTGAAAGACAACAGCCCTATAAAAAACAGAGAACCAACCCAGGAGACAGTAGCATATAGAGGGCTTAAAAAAACCACCGGGGTTTCATTACATAAAACATCCCGAAAAATACCCCCCATGGTTCCGGTCATAACCCCCATAAAACTGGCAATCAGGGGGGATACTCCAAACATCAGGGATACCAGGGTGCCGGCTATGGCAAAAGTGGCCAGGCCGGCCGCATCGGCAACTAAAAAGAATTTGGGAGACACTCGGATCAGCCGGGCAGCAATAAAAATAACAATAGCACTGGCCAGTGAAGCAATAAAAAAAGACTGATCATTGATCCAGAATACCGCCCGATCCAGCAGCATATCACGCAGAGAACCACCACCGAGTCCGGTTGTAATGGCAATAATGATAACCCCAAATAAATCAAACTGTTTAAAACCGGCTTTTAGTACGGCGGATGCAGAAGACACAATAACCGCCAGCAGGGTTATCCAGTATAAATTATCTAAAAGAGAGGGGGTTGGGGCTAAAGTCATAGCAGAAGGTCTTCGTTAACAACAGGCATATTATTATGACTGTTTTTTTAAACAGCACCTACATGAGATGAAGGATATACAGGCAGCGGTAGT
Organism: Gammaproteobacteria bacterium; assembly: GCA_027012135.1. Taxonomy (GTDB): domain Bacteria; phylum Pseudomonadota; class Gammaproteobacteria; order GRL18; family GRL18; genus JANELJ01. The sequence continues at coordinate 41,056 of JALUZF010000244.1, read as the reverse complement.
TTAAAACAGGTGACAGAATAATACTACATTTACTATAAAAACAACAAGTTAATATAGAAATCAACTGTATTATCTGTAAAACTGGACTATACTTGTTGAAATAGGTACAAACCCTAATACACCCAACTTTGGGGGTGCCAGGTGCATAATAGATTGTTACATTATGTTGTTTTTTAAGTGATTACTTGAATAAGTCAGAAATAGTTTGAAAATTACACCATGTTAAAAAATATAAAAGTTTTGTTTATTGGAAATAACTTTCAGAATGGTGAAGAATTTCTAGATCTTATTCAACAATATGTTGATGAAGTAATTATCAGCACGCCTGATGAAAGTCTGTCTGTTTATCAGCACAATCTGCCTGAACTGGTGATTATTGGTAGCCAGCTTTCTGAATCTGTTATTTTGCATCTGCTTGAAGTGATAAAAGAACTCAATCCTGTGCAGTCAGTTTTACTCAGTGGGACATTTTCTGAGCCTCAGGCTTTATTAAACGTCATTACAGCAGGTATTGACGGTTATATTGTTAAACCCTTTGATATCAATCAGATACTGGAAAGCTTCTATCGTGTTGCACATAAAATACAGATCTGTAAAAAATTAAAACAGGGGGCTGATAACTTTCAGGTACTGACAGACTCAAATCCGAGTTTAATGTTAATTTTATCTGCAAACGGGGTTGAATATATTAATCAGAGTATGCTTGACTTTCTTGGTTACCAGCCCACAGAAGCGGGGGACTATTCTGATTTTTGCCTGTTAGATTATATTCAGGCAATTGATGAGCACGATAATATTATCCAGTCGCGGCAGATGTTTCTGCAGTATTTTCTGGATAATAGTGACTCTCAGCATATTTTGCGCTTCAGGCCGGCCGCAGGTGAACAGGATACCGATATTGCCCGATCTTCATTTATGGTATCCATGAATCACAGGAAAGATTCAGACTATTATATTTTCTCACTGACCAATATTACCCGCCTGGTTGATGAAAACATGCGTCTGGAACAATCCGCAACGACGGACTTATTGACGGGCATTGCTAACCGGGCCATGTTTGAGCAGGTTATTGAACGTTATATTGATCGTTTCAGGTTACAGGGAGAAGAGTTTGTTCTGATTTTTTTTGATATTGACCATTTCAAAAGTGTCAATGATGATTATGGGCATGATGTGGGCGATGTTGTTTTGCAGGAAATGGTCAGAACGGTTAGTAAACACATTAGAAAAAGAGATTTTTTTGCTCGTTGGGGTGGTGAAGAATTTGTTGTCCTGCTCAATAACTGTTCTCTGGATGAAGGTCGTCTTACTGCGGAGCATTTACGCCAGCAAATAGAACAAACAGAATATCATACGGTTGGGCATATTACCTGCAGCTTTGCTGTAGTTGAATGCCAGGCAGGTGACAGTGCTGATAATTTACTAAAACGAGCGGATATTGTTCTTTATCGTGCTAAAGCGGCAGGTAGAAACTGTGTCAAAACCTATGAAATTGACGATCCCTTACAGCATCTGAAAGGATCGCAGCAGAAAAATAATCGTAAACATTTTCACAAAACCCAGAAACCGCTGGTACTGATTGCAGATGATGATTATATGCAGCGTTTACCCATGTCTGCTGCTTTAGAAGGGGCTGGTTTTCTGGTTGAAGAAGCCGAAAACGGCAGTCAGGCTTTGGAATTATACCAGCAAAGCAAACCTGACCTGGTGATTCTGGACGTTATTATGCCGGAAATGGATGGTTTTGAGACCTGCCGAAGGATCCGGACTTCAGCTGCTGGTAAACATATACCCATACTTATGTTAACAGCACTGGATAATGTGGATTCCATTAATCAGGCCTATCGTGATGGTGCTACGGATTTTTTAACCAAGCCAGTTAACTGGACCCTGCTGGGGCATAAGGTCAATTATTTATTACGCACAGCCAATATAGCACAAACCCTGGCGATGCGTGAGCAGGAGCTGGTCAATAGTCAGTTTGAAATTATTCAGAGGCTCACTAAAGCAGCCGAATATAAAGATATGGAAACAGGCAGCCATTTAATCCGTATGAGTCATTACTCTTTTGAGCTGAGTAAAGCCATGGGTCTTAGTGAAGAAATGTGCAGCCTGATCCTTGAAGCCTCTCCCATGCATGATCTGGGTAAAATAGGCATTGCGGACGCTATTTTGTTAAAGCCCGGTCGTTTGACCCAGGCAGAATATCAGGAGATGCAGAAACACACCATTATTGGTGCAGAACTGCTGTCGAAAAATCACTCCCCAGTTATGGAAGCGGCTCACATTATTGCTTTAACTCACCATGAACGCTGGGATGGCAGCGGCTATCCCAATGGCCTTGCAGGAGAGAAAATTCCTGTGTTTGGGCGTATCTGTGCTATTACCGATGTGTTTGATGCCCTGACAACAGTACGCCCTTATAAACAGGCATGGTCGGTTGACAGAGCGTTCAAAATGATTGAAGAGGGTGCCGGAACGCTTTTTGATCCTGAAATGGTAAAAAAATTTATTGAAATATCAGCCAGAATTATCGAAATAAAAAATAAATATGATGATCACATTAATACCGATATTAGAGAGCAAATGCATTAGCAGGATGGTTTTTTTTCGTTGTTCTAAATATTAAAAAATCATAATATTTGCATATTTTAAAGAGTGTTAAATGTTTCATCCTGAAATGACAGAAAATAAAATTGTATGGAGTTTAAGTTATGGCCTTAAAAAGTTTTACTATGTTTAATCGCTATAAACAGCAGCTTGTTATAAGTGCCGCTCAATGTTGTTTACTAATAATAAGTAGCAGTGTTCAGGCAGATGATATTAAAGAGCTAAAAGCCATGAGTCTTGAACAGCTGGCCAATATGGAAGTCTCTATTGCCTCAAGAACACCTCAATCCATTGAAAAAACAGCGGCTGCCGTGTTTGTTATCACTAGTGAAGACATTCGCCGTTCCTCAGCTACAGATATACCGGAATTACTGAGGATGGTGCCCGGTATAAATGTAGCGCAGATAGATGGTAGTCACTGGGCAGTCAGTTCCAGGGGATTTAATGGCCGTTTTGCAAATAAACTACTGGTTTTAATGGATGGACGAGCGGTATATTCGCCTCAGTTTTCCGGGGTTTACTGGAATGCTCAGGATACTCTGCTGGAAGATGTAGAGCGTATTGAAGTCATTCGTGGACCCGGCGCATCCGTTTGGGGGTCCAATGCGGTAAATGGTGTTATTAATATAATTACTCGTTCAGCTGAGGACACACAGGGTAACCTGTTAAGTGTCAGTGCCGGAGATCCCAAGGCGGCAAGAATAGGTTTGCGTCACGGCGGAGCCATAAATAACGATATCGATTACCGGGTTTATGCCAAATTTAGAAAAAACAATAAATTTTCTGACACCCGTACCAATAAGGCTAATGACGACTGGAAAAGCCGCCGGATGGGATTCAGGGTTGATGGCCTGCTGACTGCGGATGATGACTTTACCGTACAGGGGGATGTCTATAAGAACCGGGCATCAGAAACGACCCTGTATCCTGATCCGCTGCTGGGACAGAAACAGTACCCGCAAACCCTGGATGATCAGGGGGGGAATATTCTGGCACGCTGGAAACACAGCCTGGATAATGCTGATCAGACTATATTGCAGATCTATTACGATTATCAAAAAAGAGATGAAACTGATGATAAGCGGCATACCATTGACCTGGACTTTCAATATCATTTTGCCCCAATGGGTCAGCACAAGTTAACAATGGGAGTGGGTTATCGTAGAAATAAAGATGATATCAATGGCGTTCCCAATTATCTTAACTATATTCCTGAAAAAGAAACCCAGGAAAACTACAATGCTTTTATTCAGGATGAAATACAGATAAATGAACGCTGGATTTTTACCATTGGCAGCAAATTTGAAGATAATGAATATACCAATACAGAAATTCAGCCATCAGCACGCTTACTATGGCAACCAAAGGATAAACATGCATTATGGATGGCTGTTTCAAAAGCATCCAGAACCCCATCGCGAGCAGAAACATCCCTGTTGGGGCATCAGGAATATGTGCCGGCAAATCCTCCCACTCTGCCTGTTCCGGTTCTAATCACAGGTATTGGCAATCCAAAGCAGAAATCGGAATCATTAATTGCCTACGAAGTGGGTTATCGTTTTCATGTGGCGGATCAATTTTCATTTGATATTAGTGGTTTTTATAACGATTATTCAGACTTACGTACTATTGAAGCCAGACAGTTAAATTACGCTCACTTACCGGCCTATCTGGAGCAACTTTACTATTTTGATAATAATGGTAAGGGCCACTCCTGGGGGACTGAAATAGCAGTAGACTGGCGATGGACAGAAAAAACACGTTTACAAATGGCCTATAGTTACCTTGAAATGGATCTGAAAAAGGATAATGGCAGTACTGATGTATCCCTTAATGCAGCGGAGAAGAGCAGTCCGAAACAGCAACTCAGTTTAAGGCTCGATTATGATCCCGCCACTAACTGGGAGACCGATCTCTGGCTGCGTTATACAGATGATGTTTATGCCAGTGGAGATATGCCTGATTACTGGACACTGGATGCTCGCCTGGCCTGGCTGGTTAATAAAAAACTGACATTATCCCTGGTAGGACAGAACATTTTTGATAGTAGTCAAAAAGAATACAGAGATGAACTGAGAATGATAGAAAGTACAGAAGTACCCAGAGGCTTTTATGCCAGAGCGGTATGGAAATTCTAATGTATAGACACTTCTGTCACTCATAAACGTATTTAAGTGAACACTATCATCAGGCTAACTGGTCGTCTGCGAAAAAATACATCTGATAGCAGCAGAATCAGATGGTATGCGGGTGTAAGACAGTTAATAGTAATTAACTGTCTGGTTATGCTATTGTGTTTTTCTAATGTACTTTATAGTTCAAATATTCACGCCCTAAAATCGTTGTTCCTGTTTAATTTTGTAAACTATGTGGAATGGCCGAGTCAGATATTCAAGCATAAAAATTCGCCAATTACTTATTGTGTTTCAGGTAATCTCCGGGTTTTTAAAAATTTACGCTCAGTGCTTAAAGATGAGTATTATAAAAAACGAAAACTAATTGTAAGAGAGCTTAAATCAGATGCGGAAATGCATGGCTGTCATATTGTTTTTTTTGGGGAGGATGATAAATATCAAACTGAATCTACTTTAAAATTTTTAGCCAGACAACATATTTTAACTGTTGGCGAGGATCCTGACTTTCTTAAAAAAGGAGGGATGATTAACCTGGACTATGACAAAAATCATGTTGTAATTGAAATTGATTTAGAAAATGTAAAACAGGGACAGTTAAATATCAGTTCTAAATTATTACGCCTGTCAAAGGTACAGTAAAATGTTGCTTAATCCAGTTCGATATTTACCCATTAAACAAAAAATTATTGCTATTAGTATGTTTACCAGTCTGGTAGTCGTAGGCCTGGCTGCCCTGTCTTTTTTTATTACTCAATATAATATGAATCGAAATATTCTGATTGATTCGGTGTCTTCACTGGCCAGAATTACAGGCTTAAATTCTCAGGCAGCCATTATGTTTAAAGATGAAGATTCTGCCAGGGAAAATCTGCAGGCACTGGCAGAAAAAAAACAGAATATCCTGTCAGAAATCATTCTGCCTGATGGTCGGTTATTTGCACGCTATGAGAGCAAGCAGAATCCGCATTTAATAATTCTGAAAAAAATAAAAAAAGCAAAAAATATTCCCTGGAAAGATTCACAGAAGAAATCTGGTAATGAGCAATATGCTTTTCTTGATGACTATTTTGTTCTGGAACAAACGATTATAGTAAGAGGTCGAAAACTAGGTAAAATCAGAATTTACAGTGACCTGACACAAATGCACAATACTCTGAAATGGCAGAGTATGGTTATAGTTTTAACATTGATTGTGGTTTCTTTCCTGGGTTTTTTATTAATCAGCTGGCTGCAGAATTATATCCTGGAACCTATCAGCCGACTTAATTCAACCATTAAGGAGGTAACAGAAAACGGAGATTATCGGCTTAAAGCAGAAAAATATAATAATGATGAGCTGGGTGAATTGACGGATGGCTTTAATATGATGCTGGAACAGATATTTCAGCGCGACAGGACTCTGGCCCAGACTCTGGATAAATTACAGGAAGCAAACACGATTGCAGAACAGGCTAACCGGGCAAAATCAAACTTTCTGGCGTCTATGAGCCATGAGATCAGAACGCCCATGAATGGTGTCCTGGGGATGGTTAATTTATTGATGCAGACTCAGCTGAATAAAACCCAGCTTCATTATACTCAAACCATTAAAAATTCAGGAAAAACATTATTAACCATTATTAATGACATTCTGGACTTCTCCAAAATTGAGGCTGACAAGCTCCATTTGCATATTGAGCCCTTTAGTTTATATAAGCTTATTGATGAACTGGGTAATTTATTTATAGAACGGCTTCATGAATCCGGTATTAATTATAATAGTCATATTGCTGATGATGTTCCTGATATTGTTATAGGAGATTCCAGTCGTTTAAACCAGATCCTGTATAACCTGTTAGGCAATGCCATCAAGTTTACTCCAAATGGTAGAATTTCGATTAACTGTCGACTGGAAGAAATAAAAAAAGGTAATATTCAGCTGTACTTTGAAGTAGAAGATAACGGCAGCGGGATTTCTGAAGAAAAGCAGGTACATCTCTTTGATGCTTTTTTTCAGGCACATCATGATCAGCACTGGTTTCATAGTGGTACCGGGCTGGGACTGGCTATTGCCAAAAAATTATGTGAAATGATGGGCGGTACTATTGGTGTAAAGAGCAAACTGGGGCTCGGCTCAACGTTCTGGTTTTCGGTCTGGCTGGGAGAAGCCAATGAAGCAGAACAGCAGAAATTTAATGCCAGTGAAGGAAAAACACAGTTAGAAAATGCACATTGTAATGCCAGAGTCCTGTTAGCAGAAGATAATCTGGTGAATCAGGAAGTGGCTATTGGTAGTCTGAATTATTTTGGTTGTGAAGTAATCCTGGCCAACAATGGCCAGGAAGCTCTGGATCTATTCAAAAAACAGTATTTTGATCTGATCTTCATGGATATCAGTATGCCGGTTATGGACGGTATTACAGCCACCAGAGAAATTCGTTTAATAGAGAGCCAGAGAGATCAGCCTGAAATTCCAATTATTGCTATTACCGCTAATGTATTTGATGATATTCAGAAAGACTATATGCAGGCGGGAATGAATGATTATCTTAATAAACCTATGTCTCTTGAAGAGCTGCTGGAAATACTGAATAAATGGCTGCCTCATTTGTCTTCTGTTAGCTGTGCACCTGAAGTAGAGGCCGAAATAGAAGAACAAACACAGGTTATGCAGACAGAAGAGCTAACGCAGAAAGAAAATCAGGTACTGAATATGCGGGTAATAGAGGAATTACGTAGTATTCAACAACCCGGTATGCCGGATATTGTTAATAAAATGGTCAGCTACTATCTGCAACAGCTACCCTCAAAACTACAGGAACTGGAAAGCCTGATAGCTAACGGAGAAACTGAAGCGCTCTGGAAACTGGCGCATAGTCTGAAATCGTCCAGTGCAGCACTAGGTGCCAGTATGATTGCAAAAACATTTAAGGAAATAGAAATTAAAGGGCGTGCAGGAGAGCTGGAAAATCTTCCTGTCAGTCACTTATATGAACAGTTTAAAGTACTCTCCAGGGAACTGGAGAAATTAATTGCTGACAAATAATCTTAATTAAAGCAAATAATATGATTTAAAATTGTGTTTCAATTGGATAGACGATTCAAGCCCTCTTTCCAGTCAATAACAAGTTCCTCGATGAAATCCTCATCGAGGCTCTCTCTGTTTATATTCGATGTATCGGTTAAGAACCTTTCAAAACTTGTTTTGTAAAAAGTTCTTATCCCAGTGATTGCAAAAACATCCATGTTTTCAAAACCCTGTGAATCCAGTACCTGCAGCTATTCACTCTATGTTACTTTAAATTATACTGAGTAGTTACAATAATACTAATATCAGTGATATTATCACTGATAAAACATAGATTCTGTTCTATCCTGCATAAAATACAATAATTATTACTTCTGGATAAAACGTGTTATATATCATTTTAATACCCCCTGTTGTTATTGCTTTAATGATACTTATGCTGCATATCAGTTTTATTCCGCCACGTATGCAGGAGCATAAAACCCCATTAAACAGAGGGATGAAATATCAGCAACTAAGTATCAGTACTCAGAAAAATAAACAATTATTTGCCTGGCTTATTCCTGCAAAAATAACAGCACAAAATCAGATGCAGGCACTTACAGAGCGTTTCTCGCATCATCTGGAACACTCAACACCGTTAGTGATTATGGTGCATGGCTGGGGAAGTAATGCGGAGTTGATGCTGCCGGTTGCTGAGTTGTTTAATCAGGTTGACTGTCATGTAATTTTATTTGATGCAAGATGTCATGGCAATAGCGATAATGACAGTTATGCTGCCCTGCCCCGATTTACTGAAGATATTCAGGCGGTAGCTGATTTTGCGCGTAATAAACTGGCTTATAAGGGTAAAATTATTTTACTGGGACATTCGGTTGGGGCTGGTGCAGCCCTGTATGCTGCATCATTAAGAAGCGATATTGCTGCGGTTATCAGTCTGGCGGCCTTCGCAAATCCTGAGCAGGTAATGAGTCGTTATTTTAAGAAATACCACTTGCCCGATCTGATGACAAATTTCTTTCTGGCTTATGTGCAATGGCTAATTGGACATAAGTTTGATGAAATAGCACCGGAAAATACCATTAAAAAAATTACAGTGCCTGTTTTGCTGGTGCATGGAAAAGATGACAGGACTATTCCGGTAACCGATGCTTATCGAATTCATAATAATAATCAGGAGTCACAGTTGCTTATTATCAAGGGTGCCGGACATAAGCTGATAAACCGGCTTAAAAGTCACGGTGGTTTGTTAACAGAATTTCTTAAAGCAGTGAGAGTAGAATAATGCACAGAGAAACTTATAAAACCATGGTTGCTAAAGTCGCACCACTGGTTAACGAATTATTTCCATGGGAAGTGATTGAACAGCAGGAGCAGGGTAAGGAATTTCTGTTTGTTGATGTCCGTTGTCCATCGGAATATCAGGTTATGCAGATTGAGGGATCATTAAATGTACCCAGAGGGATTTTAGAAGTCGCCTGTGATTACGGCTATGAAGAAACCGAACCGGAAGTAGTGGAAGCCAGGGATAGAAATATTGTTTTAATCTGCCGTTCGGGAAATCGCAGTATTCTGGCAGCTTATACCATGCAGCAGATGGCGTATAAGCATGTTTATTCATTAAAAACGGGATTAAGAGGCTGGAACGATTATGAGCTGCCGCTGGTGTTTTCCAATGGTAATATAGTGCCTCTTGAAACGGCAGATAAGTATTTTGACAGTGTGGTTACGCCGGAACAGCTGGGGAAAAAATAGTGCGGGATATGAGTTTTCCCTCTCCTGGAGTGAGAGGGAAAACAGAGGGAGACTTTCTGTCAATGAATTAAGCCGGATAGAGGGGAGGCAAGGTATTTATATCATCTCCCTGAGTCTGGACTGTTTTACGTTGTAATCCTTTGTGCAGTAACTCCGCCAGCTGTGGATCATGCCAGCGGCTGTCCGGATCAGAGGGCTGATACAGGTATTGATGTAACTGACGAATATTGTCAGCACCCGCCACAATATTATCGGCAATATCGATTAAGGATACCGGTGACAGATCCGGCCAGGCCAGTTTTGCCCACTGCAGTAGCGCACTGGCAGTCTGTTGAGCATTGTCATTTTCACAGGCTGTAATGGCCTTCTGTAACATCAGTTTTAGTTTATGAGTATCAATTTTTTGCTGTTCTCTGGCGGGTGTTTTTTGCTCATTAATGACAGCCGTGTTACGGCTAACCTGTTTGCTATAACGGAAAAAGGCAATACTCACCAGAATCAGGATAGTGACAAATCCCCAGAACATTTCCCTGTTTTCAGTTATAAACTGCATTAACTGAGTCTGGATGGCAGCTGATGGCGTTGTATTACTGATGCTTTCATCAGGCAAAGGCGTATTTCCAGAATTATCCGGTGTAAGGGGTTGCTGGGGGGAGTTGCTGGCAATCCCCTGCTTAACGTTAAGTTTCAGACTGGGTAATCTGGCCCACTGTAACTGTCTGGTCTGGGTATTCCACCAGGGCAGTTTTATTTCCGGAAGATTCATAGCTCCTGCCTGTTCCGGAATAATGGTAAAGGTCTGTTTACTGATACCAATGGCGTGTTCCCCATCAGTCAGGCTTTTCATTTCTGCTGGCTCTGCATAGACACTGTAGTGAGTACCATTTTCCGGAATTTTCAGAGTTGGGATCTGAGTGCCGGTTAAACCATCGGCTTTTACTGTAATAGTTAAGGTAGCGGGTTCACCCGTAACCAGAGCTGGCGGATTCTTTTGCCAGGAACTGCTTAAGCTAACTTTACGTGCGGGCAGCCATGACTGTCCTCTGGCTTCTTCAGGGATATGCTCAACGTCAAATCGTATCCCATTGCTGCGCAGGGTAATGGTTTTACCCTGTGAGCCGCCCAGCATCATTCGGCTGCGCTGCAGCATTTGCTGTATACGGGAGTTGCCGCCAAAAGCATTTTTGAAGAACGGATCATCAAATGGATCACCAAAGCCGCTATTGAAGGGATTAGTGCCTGAACGTTTTTGACGTTGGCTATCGTCCGGTGTCAGAGCACGTAATACCACGGGCTTTACCACCAGATCTCCGGCCTGTTCAGGGAATAACACATAATGCTGTTCGACAACCTGATAGTGTTTGCCGTTTCGCTGGGTGTCATACTGTATATCATCACCGAGTTTTTCGACAATGGTATGCTCTGCAGAGGGAGCACTCAGGCTGACATCTGTAAGGGGTAATGAGGTAAACAGTTTCACAGTTACCGGTACTTCCTGTTGTACCATAATATCCCGGTTGTCTTTTTTCATGGGCGAGTCCATTTCAATCCAGACAGATTTTCCATAGGCAGACTGGCTAACGGCAGGAATATCTTTAACAGTCAGTTTAAGCGGCCGTGTTTGCTGTTTACCAATATGGATGGCTGGAATGGTCAGTTGTCCGGGTTTATGAGCCTGCAGGCTGATATTTAATTCTCTGTGCTCGGAGCGATGACCGTTAATGATCTGAATCTGAGTGCTGGTGCCGGTATTGACAATGTCAAAATCCTTTTTTAAGGAACGGAGATCGGGCTGAATACTGCCTGTACCTGAGACATCAATAGTCAGGGTGGCCGTTTCACCCAGGGTAATGGTACTGCGATCCAGACGTGCTGAGACTGTTGCAGCCAGTACGTTATCTGAAACAAACAGCAGAGCCATTAACAGCATAGCAAAAAAGGCCATGCCGGGGGCTGCAGGTGCTGGTCGAACAGAGTTTATAAAAAAAGGTTTGGTCGACATGGTGTTACTCCTAAGAAATTAGTATTGCTGACGTTGTTGGTACTGGTACAGGAATTTACGCCTTAATAAGCCACCGGGATCATCTGGCACCCGACGCAGCCAGTTTTCAACAGACTCGCGTTCCTCGGGACTTAATTTGTCCTGTTTTAAATTAGCCTGTGCGGGGTTATTTTTTTCGGCATTATTTTTACCGGCCTGTTTTTGAGCGGCTTTTTGGGCAGCCTTTTTAACGGCATCATTGGCCTTTTTCTGCTCTTTTTTTGAACCTGCTTTATTAAAATCAGGCTTCTGCTGCTGACCTTTTTTCGCCTGCTGAGAAGATGAACCTGTTTTTTGCTTTTTATTGGCCGATTTTTTGTCCTGTTTGCCGGACTGGTTGTTAGTTTTATCTGAAGAGGATTTTCCCTTCTTATGATTCTGTTTCTGAGCTTTATTGCCCTTATCATTATTGTTTTTATTACTGTTATTTCCTGATTTATTATTGTTGCCATTATTCTTTTTGTTGTTCTTATTTCCGCCTTTCTTATTCTGCTGATTTTTGCCCTGATTATTTTTTTTCTGTTGTTGTTTCTTTTGCTGCTGCTTTAAAAGTTCAGCAACCAGCTTACGGTTGGCAATAGCATCCTGCATATCAGGCTGCTGTTTAAGTGCCTTATCGTATGCCTCAATGGCCTGTTTGTAGTCGCCGGTATGTGCCAGGGCATTACCCAGGTTGTATGCTGATTGTGCATCACTGTTTTTGCTAAAGGATTCTGCAGCCTTTTTATATTGACCGGCACGATATAGAGCTGAACCCTGCATCAGTCTGTCCGGTGCTATATGAGCGGCTTTCTGATAATCTTTTTTGTTAAAGGCTTCTGCGGCCTGTTGATCGGGACGTTGCCATAAATCATCCCAGCTAAATGCCATTGCCTGCTGGGGTGTTAACAACTGTCCAACCAGTAATACTGGAAAAACCAGTAACCAGCCGTGACGAAAAGCCAGTGATGCCAGGGGTAATAGTAATAAGGCCAGCCAGGGGCCTTCCTCAACGGGACGATTAGCCTGTTTGTTGTTTTTTTTGTTCTGGTAAACTTGACTGGTTGAATGTTGAGCGGCATTTACTACGGCTTTAACATCCTGCTGATTACCGGTAAAGGGAGCATAGATGCCGTGACCTTCCCTGGCAATGCTCTGCAATGCCGCTCTGGCTGTTTTATTGCTGTCTTCATTGCCAATACTCAGAACAGAAATCTGATAACCGTTTTTTGCCAGTTGTCTGGCATTGCTCTGAGCCTTGCTGATGCTGGCTTTATTACCCGCGCTGTCGGTGACCAGAATAATATTGCCCTGTTTAAATCCTGCCTGCTGCAATAAGTGTCCTGCCTGTGCCAGGGCAAGGTCAGTACGATTACCGTCAACAGGCATCAGGGAGGGTTCCAGGACTCTCAGCTGTGACTTGATGGTGGCAATATCATCGGTCAGCGGCGTGACAGTAAAGGCATCACCGGCATAAGCAATCAGGCCGGTCTGTTTGCCCTGACTGCGACGCAGAAGATCCTCAATTTTAAAACGTGCCTGTACCAGCCGTGAAGGTTTAACATCCCGACTTAACATACTGCTGGAAAGATTAAAGACAATAACCTGGGCTTCAGGCTGCTGGTAGACTGGTTGGGGCAGGCTTTTCCAGCTGGGGTTGGCCAGTGCCAGCACGGCCGCTATCCAGCCTGCTGCAAGCAGAATCAGCGGCACTGTGGAACGCCTGGAGGCTCCCTGTTTAACCAGTAAATAGGGTAAAAATTTTGCATCAATAACATTTTTCCAGGCCGACTGACTGCTGCTATGGTATTTAAGGATCAGGCCGAGAAGCAGCACTGCAGGAATCAGAGCCCACAGCCACTGAGGATCAATAAAATGGAACTGTTTAATAATATTAACTGACATAATGTTTCTCTCTCTGAGCTGATACGGTGTGCAATGAACTTAACGCTCCACTGATAAACAGGCCGCTTAACATTGAAAGTATTAGAGCGATACCCAGGGGCCAGGCATACCACTCATGCACGTCCTGAAAATACACGGTATCTTTGGCTCGTGGTTCCAGTTTATCCAGTTTTTTATAGATGGCCTGCAGAGCTGTTAAATCACGGGCACGATAATATTCACCACCGGTGATGCGGGCTACCTGTTTTAATGTGGCTTCATCCAGATCACTGCCCAGGTTTATGCTCTGTCCAAAAAAGCTGCTGGCATACTGATCGGCACCTACCCCAATGGTATAAATTCGGATACCTTCCTTTTGCGCCAGTTCGGCTGCCTTAAGCGGGGCAATATTACCTGCAGTATTGGCACCATCGGTTAATAGTATTAATACCCGATTACCTTCGGGTTGTTTGCGCAGTCGTTTTACTGCCAGGGCTATTGCATCGCCAATGGCTGTTTTGTTTCCGGCAAGACCGATAACGGCTTCATTAAGCAGGGTTTTTACAGTTTTGCGATCAAAACTTAAAGGAGCCTGAAGATAGGCCTGTTCACCAAACAGAATAAGTCCCAGCCGATCACCGGCGCGGCGTTCAATAAAATTACCGGCAACGGCCTTGACGGCTGTTAAACGGGAAACCAGCTGGTTTCCAATCTGCATATCCTGAGTCTGCATACTGCCTGAAATATCAACGGCCAGCATTAAATTACGGCCATGCATGGGTAAGGCCACAGGGGCACCAATCGTTTGTGGCCGGGCGGCTGCAATAACCAGTAACAGCCAGATTAAAATAGCCATCCAGATGCGCCAGCGACTTTTAACGTTAGCCTGAGCCCGGCTGCCCAGCTGGGTTCTTAAATGCACATACATGGGCATTCTGATGGCCTGGGGAGTACTGTCTTCGGCCCGAGGCATCAGCCAGTAAATCAGTAACGGCAGTGGCAGGGCAATAAAGACCAGGGGCCATAAAAAGTGTATGTTCATGACAGATTCTCCTGAATCCACTGGATAATTAATTGCACCATGGGATCGTCTCTGGTTAATAAACGGCTGTCAGGCTGGTGCTGGTAAATATCTTCTGCCAGCGGTTTTAACAGACTTTTATTAAAGTGTTTGTGGTGACTGGTTTGCTGTAAAAAATCCAGCCATTGCTGACCGTGTAATGCGGCAACCTGCTCACGGGGGTAGCGTTTTAACGCCACCCGGCGCAAAATAGCACTGAGGCCTGCCAGTTGCTGACTAAGAGTGCTGTCTGGCTGCTTAAGAACCGCTTCAATCTGAGTCATAATAAATTGCTGCCAACGACGTTTACGCCACCACCAGAAGGCAATAAAAATAGCCGCCAGGCTGCTGATGCCCAGTACAATCCACCAGCCGGGTGCCAGCGGCCATAGTTCCGGGCTGGCCGGCAGGTGTATATCATGCAGTCCCTGTAGTGGGTTAGCGGCAGAGCTGTTAAGCGGAGTTTGAGTGACTGGATTCATACGGAGGCTTCTCCCTGCATTAATATATTACCCATATAACTGGTGGGCTTTCGGGTCAGTTCATGATGCAGTACTGTTTTGACATCATCAGCTGTCTGGATCTGCAGCATGGGAATACCCAGTTCTGAGAATAAAGCGTCTATTTGCTGTTGACGAGTGCTTAAAACTCGTTCCAGGCGCTGTTGCTGCCGGCTGCTGTCCAGGTTCATGCGCCAGCTGTGTACACCGTCACTGATGCCGTATTCACCGGTGGGTGGTGCGGACAGTTCCAGTGGATCGACAATCTGTATGGCAAGCACATTATTGTGCTGCTGCAGTTTCTGCAGATATTCACGGCTTTGTGCATTGAGATAATAAAAATCACTGATAATAATTAACTGAGAGCCGGGTCTTGTCATATGGGTGACGCGTTCAAGGATATTAACGGGCAGGCCGGCATGCTCAGCGTCAAAGTCTGTATGCGGCTGTCCCAGCCGGGTTAGTGCATCAATAAAGCGCAGAATACCGCGCCGTCCGCCCTGGGGCTTCTGTTCAATATGTTCCTCCGGACTGCGATATACCAGGCCGCCGACACGGTCGCCCTGGGCAACTGCGACCCAGCCAAGTAGTGCCGTTACCCGGGCGGCTATTACGGACTTGAAGGCACCCTGACTGGCCATAGACATGCTGGCGGACAGATCCGTCAGTATCACTACCGGCTTTTCCCGTTCTTCCACATAGAGCTTGATATGCGGCTGACTGGTTCGGGCGGTAACACGCCAGTCAAAATTGCGTACATCATCTCCTGGCTGATAGTGGCGGGATTCAAGATAGTCCATACCCCGACCGCGAAACCGGGACTGATGCTGCCCTGATAATACGGAGCCGCGGCTTTGACGGGGCTTGAGTGTCAGGCCCCGTGCGCCTGCCCGTAAATTAATCAGCTCATCTCTGTTAACGGCAATTTCAGCGGGTAGTTCAGTAACTGTCCGGGTATTGCCTGCTATTTCAGTGTTCATTATTCAGTATCTCGTCAGGTGCTTGTCAGTATTTCTGGGATCTGGTTTAGCTTAAGGGCACTCTATGGAGCAGAATTTCAATAAATTTCTCCCGGGTCATGCCGGCGGATTCAGCGGCATAACTTAAACCAACCCGATGACGCAGGGTATCTACCGCCATGGCCTGAATATCTTCAGGGCCAACAAAATTTTTGCCCTGCAGCCAGGCGTGGGCCCGGGCGGTTCTTTCCAGGGCAATGGTTCCCCGGGGGCTGGCACCGTACTGAATGGTGTTGTTTAAATCATCGCCATACAGGGATGGGTTACGGGTGGCCAGTACCAGTTGCACCAGGTATTCTTCCAGGGCATCAGCAATATGCAGCTGACTGATTTCCTTACGGGCGGCAAAAATATCTTCCTGAGATAATTCAAAAACACCCACCGGTTTGTTCTTGCTGATTTCTTCATTTCGAACCAGACGTAAAATTGCCCGTTCGGTGGCTGCCTGTGGATAGGAAATATTTACATGCAGTAAAAACCGATCCATCTGTGCTTCGGGCAGAGGATAAGTGCCTTCCTGTTCAATGGGGTTTTGCGTTGCCATAACCATAAACAGCTCAGGCAGTCGGTAGGTCTTGCGGCCAACGGTGATCTGACGTTCGCCCATGGCTTCCAGTAAGGCAGACTGAACTTTAGCCGGTGCACGGTTGATTTCATCGGCCAGGATCAGGTTATGAAACAGTGGACCGGGCTGAAATTCAAAGGTACCGCTGGCTGGACGATAAATATCGGTACCGGTTAAATCAGCAGGCAGTAAATCCGGGGTAAACTGTATACGTGAAAAATCGCCTTCAATGCGATCGCCCAGCTCTTTTATGGCCGTGGTTTTTGCCAGACCGGGTGCGCCTTCCACTAATAAATGGCCGTCGGCCAGTAATGCAATCAGAATTTTTTCCAGCAGTTCGGACTGGCCAATAATTCGGGTTGAAAGCTCATCTTTCAGTTGTTTAAAACGGTTTTGCAGGGTGTTGCGTACAGGGCTGTCCTGTACTTTAGCGGCGGTGTTTGCGCTGGTCATAATAAACTCCATAAAATTCAGTCATCGTTATGTGCAAATAGTTTGCATCTTTACGGACTAACAAAGCATATTGTGTGCCAGTTTTTTAACCTGTTGATTTACAAAGGAATGTTGTTTTTAAAAGTGAATTAAACAGAATAATTGGTGAATATTAACCAATTGTATAAAGGCGGTATGGGGCTTATTCACCAATCACCAGCAGCAGGATTGTGCCTGTTCCCAGTCATTTTTCCAGCAGTCGGGTATTTTTTTTTCATTTAATAAACAGGCTTCAGCAATACAGGGATAGAGCTCTCCATAGTGGCGGACATCTGTACCGTTGACCCGTCGATTGATATGCCAGGGTTTTAGTTCCTGTAAGTTTTCAAGACCGGCTGTGGCCAGCAGGGAGGTCAGGTTGGTTATCATGGAGGCATGATAACGAGCCACCCGTTCTGCTTTTAAATCAATATCCAGAGCCTTATAGCGTGCCGGATTCTGGGTAGCAATTCCGGTGGGGCAGGTATCTTCATTGCATTTGCGTGACTGGATACAGCCTAAGGCAAACATCATGGCGCGAGCCGCATTAATGGTATCGGCACCTAATGCCATCAGACGCAGCATATGAAAAGCAGACATGGCCTTACCTGAAGCAATAATACGTATGGAATCACGCAGGCCGCTTCCCAGCAGGGCATTATGAACAAAAATAAGCCCGTCCCGTAAGGGTGTACCAACGGAATTGGTTAATTCCACCGGTGCTGCACCTGTGCCTCCTTCGGCACCATCGACGGTAATAAAATCAGGAGTGATACCGGTTTTCAGCATGGCTTTGCAAATGCCCAGAAACTCAACTTTACGGCCAATACACAGTTTAAAACCAACCGGTTTACCGCCGGATAACTGGCGCAGTTTCTGCACAAATTCAAGCAGTTCCAGTGGTGTGGAAAAAGCACTATGGGCCGGTGGAGAGACTACATCCTGTCCCATCGGAACGTGTCGGATAGCGGCAATTTCCGGGGTCAGTTTAACGGCCGGTAAAATACCCCCATGACCCGGTTTGGCCCCCTGAGATAATTTAATTTCAATCATTTTAACGGTATCCAGAGCGGCTTTTTCAGCAAATAGATCGGCATCGAAGCCGCCATCATCATTGCGACAACCAAAATAGCTCGTGCCAATTTGCCAGACAATATCACCACCATGTTCCAGGTGATAAGGGCTAAGTCCGCCTTCACCGGTATTGTGATAAAAGCCGCCCGCTTTTGCACCCTTGTTCAGTGCCAGGATGGCATGTTTACTGAGTGCCCCAAAACTCATGGCGGATATATTTAATGGTGATGCATAATAAGGCTCAGTGCAGTCCCTGCCGCCAAAACGAATTCGTGGATTATGATTGCTGATTGTTTTGGGTGACAGTGAATGATTCACCCATTCATAACCATTACGGTAAACATCAAATACCGTACCAAAGGGGCGGGTATCACGCTGCCCCTTGGCTCTTTGGTAAATCAGGGCGCGAAACTCCCGGTTAACGGGCATGCCATTGGTATTGGATTCGACAAAATATTGCTGTATTTCAGGACGAATGGATTCAAACAGAAAACGGAAATGGCCAATGACGGGATACAGTTTTAAAATAGTATGCTGGCGTTGAAAAATATCATACAGCCCCAGTATCAACAGCGGTATTAATAGCCACAACAGAGCGTAGGCATCGTCCCAGAACTGTCCTAAAAATAAAGTACCCAGGATGCTGCTGATGGATATAATAAAAAATAACGGACGAAATGGCATAATGTATTACTCGTATCTGCGATAATAATAAAAACGGCTATTGCAATTAGAAAGAATACTAAACCGGACAGACCAGTTGCCCCAGTTTTCTGGTTAAGCGCATATTTTCTGAATAATCGACGGCCACATCAACAATGACTACAGTATTATCAGCAAAGGCCTTTGTTAGAGTAGGCAGCAGATCGGCAGCGGCTTCAACTTTATAGGCTTTGGCACCAAAAGAATGTGCATACTGGATAAAGTCCGGATTATTAAAACTGATGTTATTAAAATGACCGAAGCGACGTTGCTGATGCCATTTGATTAAGCCGTATTCACTGTCATTCCAGATCATAATCACAATGGCAATGTTGTAACGCATTGCGGTTTCTATTTCCTGAGAGTTCATCATAAAACCGGCATCACCGGTAATGGTCATGACGTTTTTATCCGGGTAGGCCATTTTGGCTGCAATGGCTCCGGGAATACCAATACCCATAGAAGCAAAGCCATTGGAGATAATACAGGTATTGGGACGTTCACAACGGTATAAGCGGGCAATCCACATTTTGTGAGCACCGACATCTGAAATTAGAATATCTTCATCTCTCATGGCCTGGCGGGTATCAAAAAGAATTTTCTGCGGTTTTAAAGGGTAGCTGTTATCTTCAGCATATTGCTCCAGCTCGTTTCGAATAATGCCTTTTAAATGCTCAGGCCGTCCCGAATGCCGGTTTCTGGCCTGTTTGTAAATTTTTCTCAGAGAATCACTGATATCACCCAGTACCCCGGCTTCAAGAATATAATGTGCATCTACTTCGGCATAATTGACATCAATATGAATGATTTTTTTATCTTTATTCGGATGCCAGAGGCGTGGGTGATATTCCACCATGTCATAGCCAATACAAATAATGACATCGGCACAGTCAAAACCACAGGCGACATAGTCATGAGCCTGCAGACCGACACTGCCCAGTGATAAAGGATGTGAGAAAGGGATGCAGCCTTTGGCCATAAAAGTCTGGGCTACCGGTATATTAAGTTGTTCGGCAAATTCAACTAAGGCTTCACTTGCCCGGCCTCGGATAACACCATTACCGGCCATAATAAGTGGTGAGTGCGCGTGGTCAATAATATCCGCAACCTGTTTTATTTTTGCTTCAGGAGGTTCGGGTAATACCGGTTGCTGAACTTTTAAGGGTAATAATGCTTCTTCTATCTCTTCCCCGGCAATATTTTCAGGAAAACTGATAAATACCCCGCCGGGTTTTTCCATCTGGGCATCTTTAAATGCTTTGCGTATCAGTTCGGGAATTATTGGATATTGAAGTATTTCGGTACTGTGTTTGGCAATGGGTTTGAACAGACTGACCAGATCCAGCATTTGATGGCTTTCTTTATGCATTCGGGTGGTTGAACCCTGTCCGGCAATGGCAATAATGGGGGCGCGATCCATATTGGCATCGGCAAAGCCGGTTACCAGGTTAGTGGCTCCCGGTCCCAGCGTGGCCAGGCACACCCCGGCTTTGCCGGTTAAGCGGCCGTGGACATCGGCCATAAAAGCAGCCCCCTGTTCATGCCGCACTGTAATAAACTCAATGGAACTGTCGCGTAAGGCGTCCATAACAAACAGGTTTTCTTCTCCGGCAATACCGAAAATTTTGTCGACGCCTTCATTTTCCAGACAACGAACAAATAATTGTGCAGCAGTAACCATTATTATTTTCCTTAAATTTTTATAATGTTCCTGTCCAGACTGTGTTGTCTGAAAGCTTCAGGTTGTGCCAGTACGTTAATTCAGTTTTTTCTTCCCCCTTTATAACAGGAACGGGACGGCTATAGTTAAAATAGACAGGCTGAATAATTTATAATCGGTGGCGGCTTTGCTGGGGTAAATCACAGCTGTTCTCCCTGCTGGGAACTGGATTTGCGTAACTGGTATTTTTCTATTCGATAGCGAATTTTTTCACGTGTGGTTTTAAGTACCCTGGCCACTTCAGAAACATTATTATCGTATTTTTTAAGCATGGTCTGTACAATTTCACTGATCATTTCATCCAGTCCCAGACTGCCGTCAGCTGGAAAACAGATATCACAAGCAGTAGTGTCTGGACTGCTGATGCAGTTGCTGCCAGCAGTGCTGGCCTGCAGTTGCAGCCACTGTTCCGGCAGGCTGCTGGAAGTGGATAAAATAACACAGCGTTCCAGTACATTTCTAAGTTCACGGACATTACCCGGCCACTGATAGTGTTCCAGCATGTTCCAGACACGGGGGGATATTTCGCTGACATTTTTACCGGCTTTAAGATTAAACTCGGCAATAATTTCCGGTACCAGCTGATGTAAATCCTGCAGTCGTTCACGCAAAGCAGGCAGGCGTAACTCAAACACACTGAGCCGGTGATACAGATCAGCACGGAAACTGCCGTTATTAATATCTTCCTGAAGGTTACGGTTGGTGGCAGCTATAATCTGAATGTCTACGGCAATTTCAGATTCACTGCCTATACGCCGGATTTTTCTGTCTTCTATTGCTTTAAGCAGTTTAGCCTGTAAATCCAGAGGCATTTCACCGATTTCATCAAGAAAAAGGGTTCCGCCGTTGGCCTGCTCAATCAGGCCGCGGTGACGGCTGGTGGCTCCGGTATAGGCACCGGCTTCATGACCAAACAGTTCAGATTCCAGCAGATCTTTGGGCAGGGCAGCACAATTGAGTTCAATTAAGGCTTCTTTGGCGCGGCTGCTGTTATAGTGTAATATGCGTGCCGCCAGTCCTTTACCGGTGCCTGTTTCACCGCTAAGGATCAGCGCTGTATAGGGTGCCTGACTTAACTGCTGTAATAGTTGCCGGGTCTGCTGAGCTGCCTTGCTGTTGCCGACAAATGTATCAAGGGCATAACGTTGACTGGCATCTTTTGATTTTTCCTGTAGTCGGCGTTGGGCATGGGCACTGCGTAAGGCACTGCGAATAACCAGATCCAGTTGTTCCAGTGGACAGGGTTTGGTCAGGAAATCAAAGGCTCCCAGGCGCAGAGCACGTACTGAATCCGGTATGTCACCGTATCCGGTAAGAAAAATCCATTCGCAGGAAGACATCTTTGGGCCATACTCTTCCAGCAGATCCAGGCCGTTACCATCGGGTAAGTTAAGATCAGACAGGATTAATGAGGGATCAAACTTTTTACTGTTCAGTTTACGCTGTGCTTCTGTATAACTCTGGAGCCAGATAACCTCATAACCCAGCTTCAGATAGTGGCGCTGCAGTTCACTGCCGAGTAAGTTTTCATCTTCAATAATTAAAATAGTATCAAGCATAGCTTTGCAGGTGTCCGTTTCAGGTGCAGGGCAGTTTAAGAGTAACACAGGCACCGGAGGGAGTTAAATTAGTCAGCTCCAGCTGGCCGTGCTGGTTATTAACAAAACGTTTTACCATAGAAAGCCCCAGTCCCGTGCCGCCGCTTCGGTAAGTGTTAAAGGCGCGAATAGAATGTTCAATAATATCAGCAGGAAAACCGGGGCCGTTATCGCTGATTTTAATAATAACTTGCTGATTTTCATAGTAAGCGGTAATGCTGATGGTTCCTGGTTTATCAGCCATGGCCTGACGGGCATTAAGGATTAAATTTAATAATACCTGTCGAAACTGTATATCTGGTAATGAGCAGCTGATATTCTGTGCTGCTTTAAAATTCAGTTTAATATGTTCTGGTATTTGAAAACGAGCCAGTGTCAGTAGGTCCTTTATAGTGTCATTGATACTGATTTCTTTTAAAGGTTCAGGGTTATGTCGGGACTGGCTGAGAAAGCTGTTGAGTAAATTAATCATACGGTTAATTTCACTGCACATAACAGCCAGGCGTTGCTGATATTCCTGACAGGCCTGGTTTTCAGCCAGTTCAGCATTAAGATTGCTGCAGGCCATTTGCACTCCAGCCAGAGGATTGCGCAGCTCATGAGACATCCGGGCCATGACTTCTCCCAGTGCTGCCAGTCGTTCTGTATTGGCCAGCATGCGCTGTTGTTCAATTAAGGTTCGTGCTGCTTTATCAATCTGTTCCTGTAACTGCTGTTCATTGTTCTGATGTTCAGCTTCCAGTCTGGATAGTCGTTTAACCATTTTATTGTAATTTTTAAATAAATTAAAAAACAGGGGATCAACTTCATCAGATGCAATGGTTTTATAATGGTCACTGCCTAGTGACTCCATTAACAGGCTCATTTGCTGTAATGGTTTAAAAATACGATAGCGTAACAGCAGCAGAATAATAACTGCACTGAGGGGTAAAACAATGAGTACAATAATACCGACTTTAATTTCTACCAGGGCGGACTTATGCAGCTCATTAGTGAGTCTGGCATGTTCACGAGCTTCATGTTGAAAACTCCTGCGCATAATATAAAGGATATTAAGCAGAATATCGCGGGGTGTTTTGTTACTGTCCAGTAATTGCTGCCCAAGACGTATGGCAGCAGGGGTTGAATCAGTCAGATGCTGCTTTTGCAGTAGTAACTGAGTCAGCAGATTTTTAAGTTTAATTCGGTCTGCTGGACTGATGCTTTTATCCTCGGGTAGCTGCCGGGCGAGAGTGGTTTCCACTTCATATAAAAAAACCTGCATCTGTTCAAGGTTGCGGGCATGTTGATTAACTGGAATTATTCGATTGTATGAAAACCAGGACAGGGTAAGCTGTATAACCAGAGACAGTAACAGGAAGGCACCTAATACTGTAATGGGTATCCAGACAGATTGAATACCAATGATATTAAATTTTTTTAAAACCTTCATCGGGCGGGATCTTGTTGCTTGTATGTGTTATCAGTATAACAATAAGGCTTATGAATACAAATGGTATAAATTTGAGCTCCCTTCAGTTAAGAAGGGAGCGTAAATAAATAAAAACAGATTAAATCAGAATATAATTATTCTCCAGGATTATCTGTTAAAGGTTCAAGCAGACTGCGAACTTCTGTATAGGCTGCAGTGTTATTAACATCAGCATTAATTTTCTCAATACCTTTTTTAATAGCTTCCAGTTTGCTTCGGGTATCTGCAGTCAGAGTACTGGAACTGAGCAGTTTATCAACAATTGTTAAAGCATCCTTTATACTGCTGTATATATACTGAGGATCATGCCGGGCTTCTTTTTGCAGGTTTTCAGCAAAGGCAATGCTTTGTTTGACCCGGATTAATTCTGCGCGGATCATGGGTGATACTGGTTTTGCGGAATCTGAATTTTTATTTCCGGAAGCCTGAGTTTGCAGAGTATTCGTACCGGTGGCAGTGGTAATAATGCCCGTTAGACTATTAAGAGCCTTTTCAAGTGCAACTTTGGCTGTATTGATATCGGCATTTTTTCTGTCAAGCGCAGCCAGCGCATTATCAATTAAACCACTAACGTGTAAAACGGGTAAATACACAGTAGTATCTGCGGCTTCAAAAAGTTCTTCTACATGAGTACCTGGTGTTTTATTTTCAGGTGTGTTTTTAGTTGCTACTCTGGATTTCAGTTCTGGAGTATATAAATCCAGTTGTTCAAGATTTTCGTAAACAGGCAGCATATCATCCAGAAGATAGCCATATTTGATTTGCAGAATATTACCTTTAGAATCTCTTATTTCTTCACTTATACGTGTAAAGGGGATCATTTTTTTAAGTGACACCGCAAAATCCTGTGCGGCAGTTAAGGAAGCTATAGCACTGCTGATGTTTTTTTTAGTCAGCTCCTGATAGGCTGCATTTAAATGTCTCAGTAAAGCCTTACCAGAATGAACCGCAACATATTTCATGGCTGGCTCATTCCAGCCAGAATAATCCGGGCTGGTGCTCTCCTTATGACCGGCCTTCATCAAATGAGAACTGGTTACCGGCTTCTGTACACCGGTGTCTGCTGCAAATACAGAGTATATACTGCCACTGCTGAGTAAGGCCGCCAGGCTGAGTGTTAATAATTTTTTACCCGCGAAAGATGAATTTTTGTGTATGTTTTTCATTGTTAATATCCTTTTCCTTTATATTGCTGTTGTTTTTAATTGTTCTCTATCTATTGAGCAAGAAGGATGCCAGAAGTTAAGTTGTTGATATATCAAGTAATACTAGAGGTGTGATTTTGAGATGGTGAATATTCCCCAGTTGGATTGGTGGTTATCAGTAACTATGGCTATTATCCACCAGTTAATAATAAAACCAGGAGTAAAGAGAGGCTGGATTTAACAGTAGGCGTAAAGGTTTCTTATTGCTGTTTTTTAAGGCGTTTGAGTTCAAATGCCGGCGCATTACGATCCACGGCCCTGGCTTTTTCATCAGTGACCCAGTTTATGACTCTTTTATTTCCTTTGTGGCCGTTAACTGCGCCAGAATTTTTCTGCTGCACTTTATCACAGGCATTCAGGCATTGGCCGCATTGGGTACAGGTGAACTTGGCGCGTTTAATGCTGCGGGTATGCAGACGCATAGGACAGGCTTTATCACATTCCCGGTCACAGTACTGACACAGATAAGCGCGGGGTTTATCAAAGCTGACCACCATGGCCTTACTATTGGCCATCCAGATTAAGCTCTGAAAAACACCGACTGCGCAGCCGAACTTGCAGAACAGGTGTCGGGCGAAGAAAAAATCAATAGTAAAAATAGTTGTGGCGACGATTAAAAAGCGGGTAGGACCGGGGTTAAGCTGTCCGTTAAGCAGATCCGGGATCAGTTCCCTGGGCGGCAGTAAATAACTTAGCAGGCTGAAAGCCCAGATAAAGGCCATAAGCGCACAGGAAAAAAATACCAGCAGCCAGGGCAGGGCGTTACGGGTTTTATTAGAGGCTTTTTCCCATAGGGTGACACGGTTAAGGTATTTGAGCATCATATCATTAAACATTTCCACCACGGAAAAATGCGGGCACAGCCAGCCGCAGTAAATTCGTCCCATGCGCCAGATGATCAGGCCGGCAATAATAATAAAGCCTAACACTGGAATAAAGGCGTGAGTCAGCAGAGTGACTGACGCACTGGCGGCATCACCCTGACCCTGCTGAAAACTGTCCAGACCCAGTGTCCAGGGCTGGCCAAAAATAATAAAGTGACCCAGCGTCAGGTCCATACGGAAAATATCCAGAAACGGTGCCAGAATAAACAGCAGAAAAAAACTGCTGCGGGTCAGGGTGCGGATCTGCTCTCGTCGGGGTTTATCTTTAAAGCTCATGAATTAATACTAGTAGACATAATCTGTGAACGCATTATTTTAAATCAAGATGTTTTTCGGTATAAACTGTTTTAGAAGCGGAATTATTACGGATAGTTATAATGTTTATTGACGCCCGTCAAGGATTCTGTCTGGTAGTGAGGTAAGATTAGTGATTAATTCTGGAAATTTTACAGGAATATATTATGGCTATTAGTTGGTTTGATAAGTTTCTAAAGTTACTTGGCATTGAAGAAGATAAACCGGTTTCATCGGATAATGCATTCAGTGTGACCAGTCAAGCTGCACCTGCGGCAACGGTAAAGACAAATACTGTCGAACCGGCAAAAAGTGAGCCGAAAAAAACAGAACCTGAGCCAGAACCAGAACCAGAACCAGAACCAGAAAAAACCGCTGCGGACAGTTTGCAGGATGCTTATCCGGGTTTAAAGGCAAACTTTGTTAAAGTACTGACGGAAGCCGGTTTTGACTCCAAGGTAGCTATTGATAAGGCAAGCGATAAGGAACTGCTGGCTCTAAAGGGTATTGGCCAGGCCACCTTAAAAATTCTGCGAGGCAAGTAAGCCTTTTAAGGTGAAAAAGGTAGATACAGGACGTTACCCTGTTCCCATGCACCTGCGTGGGATCGTTTACCAGTTCCTGCTGTGGTAAATAATGACTTTATTTACTTTTTCTGTATGATCTGAGCCCATTTCTTCGGCCCGCTTTGATGCACAGAATTCCCGCTACTGTCTACCGCCACCGTTACCGGCATATCTTCCACCTCAAACTCATAAATAGCCTCCATACCCAGTTCTTCATAAGCCAGAACGGTGGCTTTTTTAATAGCCCGGGCAATCAGGTAGGCTGCGCCGCCAACTGCAATTAAATAAACGGCTTTATGCTGTTTAATGGATTCTATAGCTGCAGGGCCGCGTTCGGCCTTGCCGACCATGCCGATCAGGCCGGTTTTTGCCAGCATGGCTTCTGTGTATTTGTCCATACGGGTGGATGTTGTTGGTCCGGCTGGACCAACAGATTCATTTTTGACGGCATCTACAGGGCCGACATAGTAAATAAAACGGTTGGTAAAATCGATCCCATCGGGAAGCGGTTCACCTTTAGCCAGGGTTTCAACAATACGCTTATGGACTGCATCACGACCAGTTAGAAGTTTGCCGCTGAGTAAAAGACGTTCACCTGCCTTCCAGCTCTGAACCTCTTCGTGAGATATACTATCCAGATTGATCCTCCGGGCCTGGGGGGAGGCACTCCAGGTGACATCAGGCCAGTCGGATAATGAAGGTGGTGTTAATACCGCCGGGCCTGATCCGTCCAGGGTAAAGTGGGTATGGCGGGTAGCTGCGCAATTGGGAATAATTGCGACCGGCAACGAGGCGGCATGGGTTGGATAATCCAGTACCTTGACATCCACTACGGTGGTCAGCCCGCCCAGCCCCTGGGCACCAATACCCAGAGCATTGATTTTATCGTAAAGTTCCAGGCGCAGTTCTTCAGCTCGACTTAAGGTCTGTCCCTGTTCGGCTTTGCTTTGCAGTTCATGAAAGTTTACCGGTTCGAGCAGAGATTCCTTGGCCAGTAACATGGCTTTTTCAGGTGTACCGCCAATACCAACGCCCAGGATACCCGGCGGACACCAGCCGGCGCCCATGCTTTCAACACTGTCAATAATCCACTGTACCAGATCGGCACTGGGATTAAGGGTTGCAAAACAGGCCTTGTTTTCAGAACCGCCGCCCTTGGCCGCCAGTTTAAAATGAACCTTGTCACCGGGTACTATACGGGCATGAATCACCGCCGGGGTATTGTCCCGGGTGTTCTGCCGTTTACCGGCAGGATCGGCCAGTATCGAGGCACGTAGAATATTATCCGGGTTGGTATAAGCCTGTCTTACGCCTTCATTAATCATGTCATCCAGAGACAGATGGCCTTCCCATTGCACATTCATACCCACTTCAACAAAAGCCACCACAATGCCGGTATCCTGACAGATAGGCCGGTGTCCTTCAGCACATAAGCGGGAATTGTATAAAATCTGAGCAATGGCATCTTTGGCAGGTGCTGACTGTTCCTGTGCATAAGCCTCACCCAGAGCCTGAATATAATCAACAGGATGGTAATAGGAGATAAACTGCAGGGCATCGGCAATGCTTTGAATGATGTCTTCTTGTTTAATCAGGCTCATAGAATTCTCACAGGTTTTGGTACAGATTGTACAATGTTCACTATATTAGCAGAAACATCCAGAATTTGTCCCTATAGTCAGGTATTTCTGGCAGAAAGCGCTATAGTTAAACCATTAAGAACCTTTTTTCCAGGATGAGATTAAGTGTCTGACCAGTATACCGAGACCCTGCAACGATATATTGATAAAATGCCCAGTCTGTCAACTACAGTCACAAAAGTCCTGGAGGTCTGTAACCGGCAGGATGTATCGCCTAATGATCTGAATAAAATTATTTCTCTGGATCCGGTGCTGGCGGGTAATGTGCTTAAACTGATTAATTCAGCCTATTATGCCCTGCCTAACCAGATCACCTCGTTAACACGGGCCATTATCATTCTGGGTATTAATACGGTTAAAAATCTGGCCTTGAGTACTGCAGTGGTAAGGGCTTTAAAAGGGCATAAAAACCCGTATTTATCTATGGATAAATTCTGGGTGCACTCGCTATGTGTTGGGGTGGCAGCTAAAGAACTGGCCGTTCTCAATAAAATCCCTGTATCCCAGAGGGAGGAGTATTTTCTGGCGGGTTTGCTGCATGATTTAGGCAAAGTGCCTATGGTGCACTGTTTTGAGGAACAATATGCACAATGCCTGCAACGAGCCAAAATGGACAGTATTGATCTGCATAAAGCTGAACAGCAGATATTTGGCTTTGACCATAGTTTTTGCGGTGCCATGATTGCTGAAAAATGGCAGCTTAATGATGCTATGATTTCAGTTATAAAGTATCATCATGCTCTGGAAAAAGCAGATAAAGATCACAGACTTTTAATATCAGGTGTGGCAATTGCCGATCTTTATGCTAATATTTTCGAGATAGGCTCAGCAGGCAACCTGTCTCCCGGTAGTGAGCAGTATAAAAATATGCCGGAACTGACCGATTTATGGCCAGGTTTGCTACAGCAATATGATGCCGTACAGGCATCCATAGAAAAAGCCGCCGTGTTTTTGCAGGTAAGCTAAAACGGCTTTAGCCGTTTAAAATCAATTTTAAGTCACAGGTGCAAGGTTCTTACGTTGACAATGCAAATTAAATTCTGGGGCGTCAGGGGCTCTATTCCCTGCCCGGGATCCAATACCGTCCATTATGGGGGCAACACGCCCTGTATAGAAGTCCGTTTTCCGGATATTGACCGTCTGATTATTATTGATGCCGGTTCCGGTCTTAGAGAACTGGGCAATGACCTGATGTCCCGGCCTCAGCCTGTGGAGGCACACCTGTTTCTGACCCACACCCACTGGGATCATATAATGGGTTTTCCTTTTTTTGTCCCAGCCTATGTACCTGGTACCCATATCCGGGTTTACGGCCCGGTTACTTACGAAGAAGACACCCTGGAAAAGGTGGTCGGCGGGCAGATGACCTATCGTTACTTTCCTATCCGGGAGGCGGAACTGGCGGCTAATATTCAGTATTTCAGCTTAAAAGAAGAAGTGATGGATCTGGGTGATGGTATTGTGGTGAAAACCAAATACCTGAATCATCCAGTTCTCTGCCTGGGTTACCGAATAGAATACAACGGCAAGGTATTCTGCACCGCCTACGATACCGAAGTTTTCCGCAATGTCTTTATTACCGATCCGGGGCATCCGGATTATGATCCCGAGATGGCAGAAGAAGGCGAACAGGTGGCGGCTGAGCAGAACAGCCTGATTGAAGCCTTTTATCATGATGCGGATCTGCTGGTGCATGACAGTCAGTACACCCAGCAGGAATACGAAGAAAAATACATTGGCTGGGGTCACGGCTATATTGAATATGTCTGTGCCGCTGCCCAGCGCAGCCGGGTAAAGAAACTGGCTCTGTTTCACCACGATCCATTACGTACCGATGATCAGATTGATGAGTTTACCGCCAAGTACTGCAATAAAGATTATTGCGGTGATACAGAGACTTTTTTTGCCAAAGAGGGTATGATAATTGAATTATAGACATTGAATCCACCCTATTTTTATACGAGTATTCCATGATTAAATCCTACCCCGATCAGTTGTTTGATGAACTGAAGTTACTGGCTAAATTTCCCGAAGAATCACACCTTGAAGGTCTGAAAATCCACAATAATGCCGATCCGACGATTATTAAAGCGGCAGAATCACTATTCCATAAAGGTATGATTTCCCAGCTTGACGGTGGTTATCTGACCGACAGCGGTCGTGAAATGGTGGAGCACCTGCATACCGTCCTTGATACCCTGGCCAATGCCTGATTTGAGCAATGATAGTTAGAACAGATTTTACCACAGGTTTTCAGAAATAATCTCAGATAAAGGGCGTCGGCTATCCCAGCCGCTTTCTTCCAGCAGCGGTTTGTCAGCAAAGTGTTCTACATGACCTATGCATAAAATAGCCACAGGCAGAGCGCCCTGTGGTGCTTTAATTAAGCTGGCCAGAACCTCCGGTTCAAAAAAAGACACCCAGCCCAGACCAATGCCTTCGGCTCGTGCCGCCAGCCACATATTCTGTATCGCACAGGCCACGGAGGCGAGATCCATTTCAGGTATGGTGCGTCGGCCAAGAATATACTGTTCACGTTGACTGGTCAGAGAGGCCACCAGAAGTTCGGAACATTCCAGAATACCTTCAATTTTCAGTTTCATAAATTCATCCCGGCGCTGCTGCAGGGCATCGGCGGTATTCAGTCGTTCGTGTTCAACATGGTCGTGGATGGCATGGCGTAATTGAGGCTTGGTAATACGTACAAAATGCCAGGGCTGCATATAGCCGACACTGGGGGCATGATGTGCGGCTTTAATAAGACGTTCCAGCAGTTTGGGGTCAATCTCGCCGGGGATAAAATGACGGATATCACGGCGGGATTCTATGGCGTGGTAAACGCCGCGGATTTCGGCCTTGGGAAAGCGGTGTTTAGAGTGTGGTTTGGTACCGGTCATATCTGTTTTACCACTCAATGCCTTCCTGAGCCTTAATGCCCTGGTTAAAGGCATGTTTTACCGGCTGAATCTCGCTTACAGTATCGGCAATATCCAGCAGTGCTTTGGGAGCACCGCGGCCGGTAATAATAATATTCTGCTGTTCAGGACGATTGTCTATGGCCTGCAGCAGGTCATTAATATCCAGATACTTATATTTAAACATATAGGTGATTTCATCCAGCACAATCAGACGGCAGTCGTGATCCATGAAAAAAGGCAGCGCCTGCTGCCAGATCTGTTCGGCGGCCTGTTTGTCACTGTTAAAGTCCTGGGTATTCCAGGTAAAGCCGGTGTCCATGGTAAATGTGGTCAGATTGCGGTTTAAAGAACAGGAAGGATCGGCAAAAAAACGGGTTTCTCCACAGTCCCATTGTCCCTTGATAAACTGCACCAGTGTACATGGGTGACCATGGCCCAGGGAACGTAATAAAGTACCCAGTGCTGAAGTAGTTTTACCTTTACCATTGCCGGTAATGACAATCACTACGCCGCGCTCAATATCGGCCTGCTCAATTTTTGCATCCACTACTTCTTTATGGCGCTGCATGCGTTTATTATGTCGCTGAGATTTATCTGTACTCATAGTTCTTCTTTTTATAAGTCATTAAATTAATCTATCTTATGGGATGTGTTAAGATTTCTCAATCTCATAACTCATAATCACAAAACAGATTAGCAGAATAGATTAGCAGGTAGTTAAATGGCAAAAGCACTGGTAGTACTGTCCGGCGGTCAGGATTCGACCACCTGTCTGTACTGGGCAATCAATGAATTCGGGCCGGAAAATGTCTCCAGTATCAGTTTTGATTATGGTCAGCGGCACAACATTGAACTGGAAGCGGCTCAAAAGGTGGCAGAGATTGCCGGTGTTGCACATGAAATTCTGCCCATTAATACCTTTGCTGCACTGGGTGGTAATGCCCTGACCGATAATATTGATGTGCAGCAGGAAGTGGACGAACAGACACAGCTGCCCAATACCTTTGTCCCCGGGCGTAATCTGATTTTTTTAACCTTTGCCGGTGCCTATGCTTATGGCCGGGGTATAGAACACCTGATAACCGGTGTGGCACAGACGGATTACAGTGGCTATCCCGATTGCCGGGAAAATACCCTCAGCGCTCTGGAACAGACCCTGTGTCTGGGTATGGAGTATAATATCACCATTCATACCCCGCTTATGAACCTGAGCAAATCTGATACGGTAGAGCTGGCCGAGCGTCTGGGCGCAATGGATGCCATGGCCTGGACGCATACCTGTTATAATGGCCAACAGCCGCCCTGCGGTAAGTGTTCAGCCTGTATTTTAAGAGCTAAAGGTTTTGCTGAAGCTCAGCGTCCGGATCCCTTAATTGAGCGCTTTAAATATTTTGAAAAATAACTTTTTATACGATTTGTATACCATCTTTACATAAATTAATATCCTCTAAATATGACTGATACTATTTATTACCTGGCGACTATGCCGTTTGAATCTGCCTGCCAGATAAATATTCTGCCGGAGGAGCATCCTGCGGCACAACTGCATGGGCACAGCTATCTGGCTTCTGTGCGGGTTCCCATGGAACTGAGCGGCAGTAATGAGCACGATGGCTTTGCAGAAGAGCCAGTGGCCTTTTTAAGGGAACATTTACAGAAAACCATTGCCCCTTTAAATTACACTCTGTTAAATAATCACCTGTCAGTACCTACTGATGAGAACCTGGCTCGCTGGGTACACCAGAAAATTGATCTGCAGGGGATTGATCGGGTGGCTATTCAGAGTACCCATGACAGCGGTGTGGATCTGGATCGGCAGGGGCATGCGCATATCTGGAGGCGGTATCGTTTTGAAGCTGCGCATCAGCTTCCTAATGTCCCTGAAGGCCACCAATGCGGGCGTATGCACGGACACGGCTTTGAAGTCATTTTACATGCCAACCAGGATCTGGACGGGGAGCAGAAACAGGCCGATATGGGTGTGGATTTTGCTCGAATGGATCAGCTCTGGAAGCCTTTGTTTGAACAGCTGGATTATAGCTGTCTTAATGATATTGACGGGCTGGAAAATCCCACCTCCGAGGTGCTGGCCAACTGGATCTGGCAGCGGCTCAGGCCGAAGTTCAGCCAGCTGTCCTGGGTTACTGTGTATGAAACCCATACTTCCGGCTGTCATTATAATGGCGAACATTACCGTATCTGGAAAGAACAGCGGTTTGAAAGTGCCCTGAAATTAAACCGGGTTGCGGAGCATGACAGACGGCGCAAACTGCATGGACATAGCTATCTTATCCGTCTGCATTTAACCGCTGAACTGGACGAGGTCATGGGCTGGACTGTGGATTACGGGGATGTTAAAGCCCTTTTTAAGCCCATCTATAAACAACTGGATCATCAGCGTCTGGATCAGCTCGAAGGCATAGAAGATGCGGATGTCACCCATCTGCTCTACTGGATTAAGGATAAAATGGCGGCCGCTTTACCACAGCTGGATCGTATTGATTTATTTGAAACACCGGGATGTGGTGCTGTTTTATGCTGGGGTGAAGAAGGCCCTGCCCTGCCGGACTGAATATGACCTATACTGTCAAAGAACTGTTTTACACCCTGCAGGGTGAAGGCCATCAAAGCGGTAGAGCCTCCGTGTTCTGTCGTTTCAGCGGCTGTAATCTCTGGAGCGGTCTGGAAAAGGACCGGCATAATACCGTCTGCCCGTTTTGTGATACGGACTTTGTCGGTACCGATGGTGAAGGCGGCGGCAAGTTTGCTTCGGCACCGCAGCTGGCTGAACAGATCCGCAAAACCTGGCCGGAGAATACTGAAGGTGTTCCCTATGTTGTCTTTACCGGGGGAGAACCATTGCTGCAGCTGGATAGTGAACTGATTAATGCCCTGCATAAGGCTGGTTTTGAAATTGCAGTGGAAACCAATGGCACAATAAATGCCCCGCCGGGTATTGACTGGCTGTGCGTCAGCCCTAAGCAGCTGGATAAACTGGAACAGCGCAGCGGAGATGAACTCAAGCTGCTGTTTCCCCGGGATGATCTGCCGCCGGAACAGTTTGCCGAACTGGATTTTAGCTATTTTTATCTGCAGGCGGTTGATGAAGCCGGGCAGGTGGATAACCAGCAGGCGGTTGTGGACTATTGTCTACAGCATCCGCAATGGCGGGTTTCTTTGCAGACTCATAAGATCCTGGGGCTTAAATAAAAGCTAAAGGCTTAAATAAGGGCTAAAGGCTTAAATAAATTTTAAAAAGGTTAATACTCTAATGGATACATTAACAATCATTATTATCGGCGTAGCCGTTCTGCTGGTTTTTGATGCGCTATTGATCCTGCATATCCGGAAAAAGCGCAGGAACACATTTAAAATGATTATTGAAAAAGGCGTTATTGTTAAAAATGAAGGTGATATACCCTCAGAATTTCTCTACGATGTTCAGCAACTGGTCAGAATGTACAAGCCTGAAAATGTCATTATTTATGCCACTGAAATCAATACCTCAGAACCCAAACTGGAGTTTCGGGGTGTTATTGAACCGGAGCTGCAGCTTAAAATTGAGCGTGCCCTGCAGTTGAGTATTCAATAAAGGCTAATAACGATTATGTCTGAACACATTCACCACACTCTGGATAATGTCCGTATCGTACTGGTTAATACCCAGTTTCCCGGTAATATTGGTGCTGTCGCCCGGGCCATGAAAAATATGGGGCTGTCACGTCTGTACCTGGTGAACCCCGGCTGTAAACTGGACAAGGAGGCCTGGATAAGGGCCACCAGTGCAACAGAAATTTTAGAAAAAATTATTATTGCCGATACTCTTAGTGAGGTAATAAGTGACTGTCAGCTGGTCGTGGGCACTAGTACCCGGGATCGGGGTATGAGCCTGCCGATTTTAACCGCCAGAGAATGCGGAGAAAAAATTGCCGCTGAGGCGGTTCAGTCTCAGGCGGCTCTGGTTTTTGGACAGGAACGCTGCGGCCTGAGTGGCGAAGATTTGATGCAGTGTAATTTTCATGCCTATATTCCGGCCAATCCGGAATATTCGTCCCTGAATCTGGCGGCTGCAGTACAGACCTTTACTTATGAAATTTTTCAGGCGGCTGAGCTGGAACAGGCTCGGCCTAAAGACTATCATTTCCATTTTCCTGCCAACCGGGATATGGCTTATTTTTATGGTCATCTGGAAAAGGTTCTAAAGGACATTGGCTTTATTATTCCTCAGCATCCGGGGCAGATGATGCAGCGCCTGAAGCGGCTGTTTAATCGTGCCCGGCCGGATGAAAAAGAACTGAATATTCTGCGCGGCATTTTATCTGCGATAGAAAAACATACGAACCGTTTAACCGGCAAAACTGAGAAATAAAGCTCTGCTTATTTTTACTGGAGCAATTATTTCTCAGGCCGGTCGGGAAATAATAACTCTAATAAAAATACGCTGATGGAAGACTATCTGATTTTTGCGGCAATAGGCGGACTTATTTTACTGACACTGTTTGTTAACAGTGTGGCCGAAGCCTGGGAGCAGAGACAACGTGAAAAACGCCTGAAAATCCTGGCCATTAAACGTGGCCTGGATAATATCAGCGATCTGCTGGAACGTCTGCAGGGCTGTAATATCGGTGAAGAAATCCGCGAACTGCTGCTTAATGAGATTGTGGCCCGTATCGAAATGATACAGCGTATTGATCGCAATTTTCGCGGCGTTGAGGCACTGATAGAAGAAGCCGGTGATGTCCAGGAAAAAAATAAAACCCCGCCTCCTCCAGATAACTATACCATTAAAGACGAAAAAGACTTTAATAGCAGAATGCGGGCCATCGGTCTGCTGATCCGCCAGCTGAATACCGGTTTCTGGTATTCAAAGGTTAAATCGCAGAAACTATATGAATATATTAAAAGCCTGAAAGTTCTGCGTTGTGAGATGATATTTCAGTTTTATTCTGACAAGGCTAATCGTGAATCTCAGCAGCATAAATATCTGGTGGCTCAGGAAAATTACCATTATATCCTGCATGCTCTTAAATCTTCCGGGGTATCTGATCATCCCAGAATAGCAGAATTGACCGAACAGGCTGAATTTATGCTTAAAAAAACAAGCTCTGATCTGTCCAGGTATATGTCAGAGCGAACCACTCAATCCAGTAACAAAACAGAACAGGATCAGGAAGAAAATGAAAATGGACAGGAGTCAGCAGAGTCAGATACTGAACAGCCAAAGCAGAAATCATCCGGTAACGGCGCTGAAAATGGAGCCGCTGCCTGAACTGGACAATTTCCAGATAACCGCTAAACTTTCAGAATAAACTCTTTCAGAGCACAAACCACAAACTAAGAACAAAAAGTAAGAGTATAATTTGAAGAGCAAACGACACTTATGAGCGAACTTGATACCAAACGCCTGTTAATGCAGCTGGACAAAGCCATTAAGGAAATTAACCGGGATATTATTAATCCGGAAATCGCGGAATTAAAGCTTACTGACCTGAACCCGGTAGTCATAATGGTGGCCCGAGCCAGGGCTGATTATCTTAAAACACTTTTTAAAATGGCCACTGAGTCAGAAAATGCCTTACCCTCACCTGAACAGATTAAAAAATTAAAACAGTATCGGGAAACCTATGAAGAGCTGCTGCATGCGTCCAGTGCACTGGAAACTGCCATTGAACGGGGTTATCTGGACGTGCTCTGATTATCTCAAGGTTATCCTGCATTCCAGCCTATTGTACTAAGGTACAATATCTTTTCTTGCCGAACCCTCTATACTTTTCTGTAATAGTAGAAGTCTTTTCGTTAAAGAGGTGAAAAATGGCACAGTCAATTGGTCAGGTGATCTTTATATCCGGTACCGCAAAAGCCGTGGATTCGGCAGGTAATGAGCGTGTTCTGGAAATAAACTCCATGGTTTACCTGGGGGAAACCATTGTAACCGGTGGTGCCGGTAGCCGTGTGCTGTTAAAAATGGATAATAACCAGACCATTACCCTGGGCCGTAACGACCGCCTGACACTGGATCAGGATATCTATGATCCCAACAGTCTGCCTCCCGAAGAAAGTATTGCCTCTGTAGAAGATATTCAGCAGGCCTTATTAAACGATCCTAATTTTGACCCATCTGAACTGGAAGCCACAGCAGCAGGCGGTGCCGGTGCAGTCGGCGACAGTACTGCCGAACCTGTCATTATTACCCATAATCTTACAGATGTCAGATTTGATTTTCTGGAAACAACGGGAATTGATGATAGTATCGGCCAGGCCAATGACTTTATAGAAGGCAATGAACCCAATACACCTCTGTATACTGCTGATCTGACTCTGGCGGGTGTAAGTGTTGTTAATGAGGGAGATACCGCCACCTATACTCTGAGCTTGAATAATCCGCCTCTGACCCAGATGAGAGTGGAAATCACCATAAGTCATATAACTACCGATGAAAATGATCTGCAGGCACAGGTTATCTATGTGGATGTCCCTGCCGGTACCAGCTCAGTTGAATTTACAGTTGCTACCATAGACAGCCTGCTGGCCGAACCCAATGAAGACTTTAAGGTTGAAATTACCGGGATTTCAGGAGGTGGTTATGATCAGCTCAATATAATCAATGCTGACCTGACAACCACCATTTTAGATGAAACTTCACCTGATAATCCCGATCCGGAAGATACCGTTACTCTGCAGCTGATTGCTCTGGACGAAAACGGTAATGAGCTGGCTGCAAACACCGGTACTGAGGGCGGTACAGCTTCATATATGGTCGTTATGACTGATGAGAACGGTAATCGTATCAATGCCCCAGGCACAGTCGATGTCAGTTTCAGCAACGGTACGGCCACTGGTGGGGATGACTTTAATAATACCACTCAGACTGTTGCGCTGGGTGTTCCGTTTAGTACCGCAATTATTGATGACTATATTGCAGACAATGGTGAAACTTTTACTGCACAGATTGTTAATAATACTTACAGCAATACCGGTGATTTTGAACAGGTCAGCTATAACCTTAATCCTGTCACTACCACTATCATCGATGATTCCCAGCCCGGCACACCCAATGATCCGACCGACGGCATTGAGTCCGATATGGAAAGTGTCAGCCTGCAGTTACAGAGGGTGGATATAAATGGTGATCCCGTCAGCAGTCAGAATGCAGCAGAAGGTGAGCAGGTTTACTATAAGGTTGTTCTGCTGGATCCCGATGGCAATGAAATTACTAATCCCGGTGGACAGGTTGATGTCGCATTTGGCGGGGACAGTTCCGATGTGGATACTGCTACACAAACCGTTAATATTGGTGATGTATTCAGTACTGAAGTGCTGGATGACTATATCGCCGATAATGGTGAAACCTTTAGCGCTCAGGTGGTACCCGGCAGTTATACTCAGGCGGGTAATTATGAAAATATCAGTCAGCAGAGTAATACACTTGAAATAACCATTATCGATGACTCCCAGCCCGGCACACCCAATGATCCGACAGACGGCATTGAACCCGATATGGAATCCGTCACCCTGAAACTTATTGCTCTGGATGCCAGTGGTAATGAAGTATCTGCCAATAGCGCTGCGGAAGGTGGAGCCGCCTCCTATCGTGTGGTGCTGGAAGATCCGGATGGCAACCGTATTAATACTGCCAGTGGAACCGTACAGGTGAGCTTCAGCAATGGTACAGCCACCGGCGGTGATGACTTTAATGCGGCCACTCAGACGGTAGCTATTGGTAGTACCTTTAGTACCGATATTTTTGATGACTATATTGCCGATAATGGTGAAACATTTAATGTACAGCTTGTTGATAACACCTACAGCAATGCTTCGGCCTATGAAAATGTTATTCATGATGCTACGGCTGTAACCACGACTATTTATGATAATTCTCAGCCTGGCACACCCAATGATCCGACTGATGACACCATAGAAGCAGATATTGACAGTGTTATTATTCGTCTGGTGGCCGCAGAAAATAATGCGCCACTGACCGATGCCAATGGTAATTATGTCATGATTAATGAGGTGCCTGAAGGTGATTCTGCTCAGTTTATGGCCTTGGCCTTTGAACCGGGAACTACAGTATTTAATGCGTCCACTTTGACGGATCAGCAGCTGGGTACCGTTGATTTAACCTTCACTGATCAAACGGCTACCGGTACCAATGCAGCTGCACTGGATGTTACACCTGCTCATGCCTACTTAAATGCCGGTGAGTCCGTTTATGACTTTACTACCGAATTTACCATTTCTGTGGATGTAACGGCCACCGGCAATGGCGGTATTATTTTTAATAAAGAAAACGTCTATGAAATTGCTCAGGAAGCGGATGGTTCTATTCGTTATGCATTAAGAGCATCCGATGGTTCCGGTTGGGTATGGAATGATACCGGTTATGATTTGCCAGCTAATGAGCAGCATAACCTGACTTTTGTTTATGACGGCAGTAACAATACCATTAAATTGTATGAAGATGGTGTGGAAGTTGCCAGCAGCAGTCAAAATGTACCGGCGCAGCTGTACTCCAATAACAGAGACCTGCTGTTTGGTGAACGCGGGCATAATAACCAGTCCTTTGAAGGACAGTTTGATAATATTCGTATTTTTAATACCGCCCTGGATGCAGCAGAAGTCTCTGCTATTGATCAGGCCAGTAATGGCCTGGTGTCTTATTATAATTTTGATGGTAATAATCCTTTAGAGGATAAAAGCGGTAACGGTAATGATGCGCTGCTGGCTAATGGTGCCAGCGTTATAACAGTTCCAGTTGACTACGATAATACTCCACAGAACAGCATTGCACTGGGTGCTATTATCAGTACCGATGTACTGGATGATTATATGGCAGATAATGGTGAAACATTTGCAGCACAGATCAGTCCAGATTCCTACCAGCCTCCAGCAGGTGGCGGGGGTTATGAAAGCGTAGCAATTATTTCTGATCCCGTTATTACCACCATAGTGGATAACTCACAGCCGGGCACACCCAATATCCCCGGTGATGACACCATAGAAGCCGATCAGGAAACCATAATCATCAAGCTGGTAGCTGCAGAAAATGGTGCACCTATCGTGGATGGAAATGGTGATTTTGTACTATTAAATACTGTGGGTGAAGGCGCTTCAGCACAGTATATTGCTTATGCCTTTGAGCCGGGCACAACGGATTTTAACAGTAGCACCTTACTTGATCAGCAGGCAGGCAGTGTTGATATTCAGCTGATGGATGATACTGCAACCGGTGTACAGGCTGCACTGGATAATTCTCTGGATGTTACGGCTAACCATGCTCGCCTCAATGCGGGTGAAGCCGCTTTTGATTTTACGGATGCTTTTACAGTTTCTCTGGATGTTATTTCTACAGGTAATGGCGGGATTATTTTTAATAAGGAAAATGCCTATGAAATAGCCGTAGAGGCCAATGGCTCAGTTCGCTATGCCCTAAGGGCATCAGACGGTAGTGGCTGGGTCTGGAATGATACGGGTTATGATCTGCCCGCTAATGAAAATCATAATATTACTTTCAGCTTTAACGGTAATACTAATACGGTAACACTTTATGATAATGGTATAGCAGTTTTTTCCGGCAACCAGAATGTACCGGATGTTTTAATTAACAACAATAATGATTTATTGTTTGGTGAGCGCGGCCATAATAACCAGCCTTTTGAAGGTCAGCTTGATAATATCCGAATTTACAATACCACACTTAATGCCTCTGAGATCAGTGACATTGTTAATGGTATAGATGTCAACAATGGTCTGGTTGCTTATTATAACTTTGACGGCAGTAATCCACTTGCAGATAAATCAGGCAATGGTAATGACGCTACTCTGGAAAATGGTGCGTTTCTGCACTCAAATGTTCAGCTGGCTATTGATGGTACTCAGGATTATGATTCAACCTTACAGCAGAATATTCCATTGGGTCAGGTCTTTGATGTTAGAACTTTTGATGATTATCCTGTTG
>JALUZF010000243.1 GCA_027012135.1 Gammaproteobacteria bacterium | reverse complement strand
TGATAAACTGGAAAGAAATTATGCCAGCACATTAGCATTAGGCTGTTGTATGGTGTGGCTTCCTATGTGGAATGGTTAAATTTTGTACACAAAAGATCAACAGCCCCTAGTAACTGTTCAGCGTGTTTAGATTTTGTGCCAGTTCAAGGCATTTTCGCACGGAAAATGTGGGCGTATATCAATACGCGGCCATTTGAGTACGAAAATAACGCCGAAATGGTGCAAAAGATAAATGCGCTGAACAGTTACGAACATTAAAACAAACAATAAGAGCTCTTTTTAATGGCAAGATATTTTTTCAAAGGCCGAACTGCTCGCGGTGAAATGGTAGAAAACACCATGGAGGCCGTTTCAGAAGATGCGGTTGCCTCCCATTTAATGAATACCGATATTACCCCGATAGAAATCACTCCGTATAAAGAGGCACCAAAGCAGGTCAGCCTTAAGCGCAGACTGGGCCTGTGCAAACCTAAAATTGAAGAGCTGATTTTATTTTCCAAACAGATGGCTACCCTGTTTAAAGCCGGGATCCCCATTACCCGTGCTCTGAACGGTCTGGCACTAACCACTCAAAATGAATATTTAAAAGAAATACTGGAATACTCTGTCCGGCAACTGGAAGCCGGCAAACCTTTATCGGCTGGTTTATCAAAATATCCGGATGTTTTCCCCGGCGTCTTTTTAAGTGTAATGAAAGTCGGAGAAAGTACCGGACATCTGGATAATGCCTTTGAACAATTAGCCTTTTACCTGGAACGGGATAAAATGATCCGGGATAAAATAAAAGAGGCCACTCGTTATCCCACTTTTGTTATTGTTTTTCTGGTGGCTGCGTTTGTGGCTCTGAATATTTTTGTCATCCCGACCTTCGAGGGTGTTTTTTCTAAAATAAGCCTCGAACTGCCCTATTATACCCAGATATTGATTGCCACCTCACACTTGTTTGTTAACTACTGGCCATGGATGCTGGCAGTACTTGCTGTTCTTATTCTTGCCTTCAGACAATATGTAAACAGTGACAGAGGACGCTACAATACGGACAGGGCCAAATTTAAAATTCCTTATATTGGTGATATTTTACATAAAGCGGTTCTGGCCCGTTTCTGCCGTTCCTTTGCCTTAACACAACAATCAGGAGTTCCCCTGATTCAGTCCTTAAAGCTGGTCTCCGATTCAGTCGGTAATACTTATGTAGCAGAAAGAGTCAACCTGATGCGTACCGGTGTTGAACGCGGCGATAGCATTACCAATACCGCCACCGTAATGGGGCTTTTTACTCCCCTGGTATTACAGATGATAGCTGTCGGAGAAGAAACCGGTCAGATGGATGAAATGCTGACCAAAGTGGCTGAATTTTATGAAGAAGAAGTAAACTATGAAATCAAGTTCTTAAGTGCCCAGATTGAACCGGCCCTGATTCTGATTATTGCCGGTATGGTATTAATATTAGCACTGGGTATTTTCCTGCCCATGTGGGATTTAATAGGAAAGTTAAAGTGAATTCAATAAATTAAGTCTTTTTTTGATGTTTTCTATTAAATAACTG
Organism: Gammaproteobacteria bacterium; assembly: GCA_027012135.1. Lineage (GTDB taxonomy): Bacteria > Pseudomonadota > Gammaproteobacteria > GRL18 > GRL18 > JANELJ01. The sequence continues at coordinate 33 of JALUZF010000243.1, read as the reverse complement.
TATTTTTAAAAAATTAGAACTATATTTATTCAC
>JALUZF010000242.1 GCA_027012135.1 Gammaproteobacteria bacterium | reverse complement strand
TTCACATGCTCAGCGTAATGCAGCAGAAATTGAAATTGAAGAAGGTACCAGTGTTAATGATGTCATCGATGCCTGGCATATTGATCGTGAGGATGCTTACCTGGTGATCCTTAACGGGGTTTATGTCTGCGGTGAAGAGCGAGATACCACCCTGTTAAAGGAAGGTGACACTCTGGCTCTCTGGCCGGAAGTGGCCGGCGGTTAGTAAAGACGTTATTAATTCTGCCAGTTCTTCTGATTTTCATGCTTCTGTATGGGAATCCACTCTTGTACTGTTTGATTAACTTTTCCGTTAAGAATAATTTCTCATTGAGTTTTAAAACCTGTAAAAATTCCAGACGGGGAAAAACTTGGAATAAATATGGATATTACTGATAAGCAGTTACTACGTTATAAACGGCATATTATGTTGCCGGAAATTGATTTTAAGGGGCAGCAGGCCATAACTGAGGCTAAAGTGCTGGTGCTGGGGGTAGGTGGTCTGGGGTCTCCGGCTGCCATGTACCTTGCGGCAGCGGGGGTTGGTCACCTGACTCTGGCGGATCCGGATAAAGTGGAACTGGCTAATCTGCAGCGGCAGATTGCATATAATGAATCCATGCTTGAACAGCAGAAAACTGAGGCCTGTCAGCAGACTCTGCGGGCTATTAACCGTGAAGTTGATATTAAGCCGGTTGCTCAGAAATTACAGGGTGAGCTGTTGCAGCAGACTGTAGCCGGGCTTGATATTGTGCTGGACTGCAGTGATAATCTGGCTACCCGCTTTGAGGTCAACCGGGTATGTTTCGAGTATAATAAGCCCCTGATTTCAGGTGCGGCTATCCGCTGGGAAGGCCAGATCTCGGTGTTTATTCCGCAGAGTCAGGACAGTCCCTGTTATCAGTGTTTCCATCAGCCGGGAACAGAACTGGATCAGAACTGCAGCAGTAATGGGGTAGTGGGGCCTTTGACTGGTGTTATCGGCAGTATGCAGGCTATTGAAGCCATTAAACTGATCACCGGAGCTGGCGATATTGTACCGGGGCGCACCCTGCTGTTTGACGCCCTGACCATGCAATGGGACAGTATGGAGGTACCGCGCAGAACAAATTGTGAGATTTGCGGGCATCGAAGTTAATTTTGTAAATAGAGTTTTTAAATTGTGTTATTAAATGAATGATTTGACCGATGCCAGTATCCAGGCACTGCAGTTATTATTATCCGGGGATGCCGAAGTCTGGAACATTATTAGTGTGTCCTTTACCGTATCTCTTAAGGCTATTTTGATTGCTACAGTACCAGCCATAGCTGTGTCCTTTGTGCTGGCTTATTATGCCTTTCCAGGTAGACGTTTTGTAATAACCCTGTTTAATACGGCACTGGCTATTCCCGCCGTGGTTGTCGGGCTGACCCTGTATTTATTATTATCCCGTTCCGGTCCCTTTGGTGATCTGCATTTGCTGTTTACCCAGGAGGCCATGATTATCGGGCAGATTATTCTGGCTTTTCCGCTGCTGGTGGCCATGAGCCATGCCAGTTTGCAGTCTTCCGATCAGCGGGCCTGGGAAACGGCCATCACTCTGGGAGCTTCTGCTTTTATGGCCGCAGTGACGGTTATTCGTGAAGTACGTTTTGGTTTAATGGCGGCTGTTATTGCGGCGTTTGGGCGTATTATTGCAGAAGTCGGTTCCTCTATGATGGTGGGCGGCAATATCTTCAATCATACCCGCAATATCCCCACAGCGATTGCACTGGAAACCAGTAAGGGCAGTTTTGTAGAAGGCATTGCTCTGGGCATGGTGCTATTAACTCTGGCTCTGCTGCTGAACTTTTTTCTGACGGCTATCCAGGGTAAGGCTGAGGTAATCCATCAATGACTTCGGTAATTAAAAAAGTCAGCCTGAATCTAAAACGTGTCTGTTTTAAACGTGGTACACGAACCATTCTCGATAACGTAGAATTTAGTGTCAGCCAGGGGGAGCTGGTGTTAATGACCGGTCAGAACGGCTCCGGGAAATCTACTCTGCTTAAAATAACCGCCGGCCTGTTAAAGCCGCAGCAGGCTCAGGTCAGCTTTGTGCCTCACGACGGGCAGCAGGGGAGTTATTCCTGGCCGAGATTAAAAAAACTGCTGCTCCGGAAAGTCTGTTACCTGCATCAGCATCCTTACCTGTTTCACGGCACTGTTTATGATAATGTAGCTTATGGTCTTAAACGTCAGAAAATGTCGAAACAGGAGATAGAGCAGCGGGTTGTTCAGGCATTGCAGGAATATTCACTGGAATCTTTAATCCATCGGGACTGTTATGAACTGTCCGGAGGAGAAAAACAGCGGGTGGCCATTGTTCGTTCATGGATCACCCGGCCCGATATTATTCTTCTGGATGAACCGTTTTCCAATATGGACAAGGAATCCAGAAAAAAATCCTATGCCCTGATAAAACAGATGTGCCAGCAGGATATTGCTATTGTACTAACAAGTCATGACCCCTTGATAGGAGAGCTGTCATTTGATCAGCATGTCCATCTTTATCAGGGAAAAATGACTCACAAATTGGTTTAAAAACTATGAATACAGATGTTTTAAGTGTACAGCAGGCTCTGGATGTTATTCAGCAGCAGATCAGTGAACTGGATAATCAACAGACCGTTATTTTACCCCAGGCGCTGAACCGGACTCTGGCAGAAGATATTATTTCTCCCATTAATGTGCCTAATTTTAATAACTCCGCTATGGACGGCTATGGTTTTCGACATCAGGATTTACCTGCTGAAGGCAGCCGCAGCTTTAAGCTTATTGGTCAGGCTCTGGCCGGCCAGGCATTTGAGCAGACTATTGGTGAGTTTGAATGTGTGCGTATTATGACCGGAGCCAGAATCCCCGATGGTGTGGATACGGTGATTGAACAGGAAAAAACCGAGCGGCTGGAAGATTATATTATTATTGCCAGCGGCCAGAAAAAAGGTGCCAATGTTCGCTATATCGGAGAAGACATTGCCCGTGACAGTGTGGTACTGCCTGCCGGCAGTTTAATTGGCCCGGCTCAGATGGGGGTACTGGCCTCTCTGGGTATTGCGTCGGTCAGTATCCGCAGAAAGCCAAGGGTGGCGGTATTTTCCAGCGGTGATGAAATCCGCAGTATCGGAGAAACACTGGAAGGTAACCAGATTTATGACAGTAATCGTTATACCATTTCAGGCATGCTTGAAAAGCTGTCAGTAGAGGTGGTGGATCTGGGCGTGATACCTGACACTCAGGAGATTATTGAACAGACCCTGAAATCGGTCGCCTCAGAAGTGGATATGATCATCACTTCAGGTGGTGTTTCTGTTGGAGATGCCGATTATATTAAACAGGCACTGGATAACAACGGTGCAATCCATTTTTCCAGACTGCACCTTAAACCGGGCCGACCTCTGACCTTTGGACACCTGGATAATACCCTGTTTTTCGGCCTGCCGGGTAATCCGGTCGCGGTTATGGTGACCTTTATGTACTTTGTTCGTCCGGCACTATTACAGCTGTTAGGGCGCAAGGACACGCAATTACAGGATTTTGAGGTGGTCTGCCAGTCCGATATGCGTAAATTACCGGGACGAACAGAAATTCAGCGGGGCATCCTGCAGCAGACAGAATCCGGTCTGACCGTACAGACCACCGGCAGGCAGGGCTCCGGTGTTCTAAGCTCCATGAGCCGCGGTAACTGCTTTGTCTATCTGCCCCATGAAGCTGAGAGTATCAAAGCAGGTGATCGGGTCATTGTGCATCCTTTTTCTATGTTTGATTAATGCATCAGGGCCGCTGCCGAAAAGCCTCCAGGGATGGATTCACGGCGTCTTCAGCAAGGAGCACGGCCAATGGATACGGTATTTGCGTCTAAATGAGAATCATTAAAAGTATGCTCCCGCCCTGATTAATGCATGAGACTCTTGCAAATTTGTAGGCAGGGAGGTATTTCAAGTCTGTTATTTTGAGAAAAATGTACTAACCTTAAAAAGGTCACGGTAAAAATAATTTTGCGGTTATGTTATGCAGGTTACGCTATATGTTGAACAAAGCAGTCCTGAAAAGCACCATAGCTCCCATCTTAATTGTCCTGTCCCTGTTTCTGCTGCGTTGGTATCATGGTGTGTTGCTGTTCCATACCATGTCAGAAATGTTTTCTGTTATCGTTGGTATTCTAATGCTGGTGGTGGTATGGAATACCCGTCAGTTTACCCATAATAACTTTTTAATATACTTTGGCATTGGCTATTTCTGGGTAGCTGTTCTGGATACCATGCATACCTTAACGGTTGCCGGCCTGCCTTTTTTTAATTTTACCAATGCTGAAGTCACTCTGCATTTCTGGGTTTATACTCGTATTCTGGAAGCCTGTCTGGTACTGTCGGCACCTGTTTTTTTAAAAAAATCCTTTAATATTTACCTTATGTTTACCGGCTTTGGCCTGGTTGCTGTAATGATTGCCTGGGTTTCTTTTAATGTCGCTAAACCGGAAATGCTGACAGCAACTGGTTTGACTAGTACCAAGATTGCCCTGGAATATATCGTCATTGCCTTATTAGTGGTAAGTGTTCTTAACTACTTAAGGATGCGTAAGCTATTTTCTCATAAGGTGCTGCTGTATATTCTCAGTTCTGTTTTTCTTACTATTGCATCGGAAATCTGCTTTACGCTTTACAATAATTTTTCAGGTATTCCTTTTTTTGTCGGCCACCTGCTTAAATTCTTTTCCTACTGGATGGTTTATCAGGCCATTGTGGTCACCACGCTCAAGGAGCCATTTTCTGTTTTAGCGGAAACGTCTAATAGTTATGATGCCATTCCACATATTGCCGTTGTGGTAAACCCGCAGGGCGAAATTTCTCAGCTGAATCAGTATGCCAAAAACTTTGCGGGTGCTTCAAAACAGGATATTTTACATCATAATGTGCATCAGTATTTCCATCCCAAAGGTATTGCCCGGGAGCAATGTGAAATCTGTCAGCATATTAAAAGTATAAAACCTCTGGACTCTAAAATATTGCATTTTCCGGAAAAAAACAGCTGGTATAGTTTTTCTCTGGCAGCCGTGACCACAGGAAACCAGGTGCTTTCCATGGTGCAGACTTCCACTGATGTGACCCGGCAGGTTATTGCCAGCCGAAAACTGGAAGAATCAGAACGCTTATTAAAAAACGTGATTAATGCTACGCCGGACTGGATATTTATCAAGGATATTCATTTTCGTTATCTGTTTGTTAATGATGGTTATGCCAGCGCTCTGTCTATGAAACCAGGGGATTTTTATCACAAAACGGATTTAGAAATCGGTTTTGATAATGAGCTGGTGTTTGGTAATAAGGATAAAGGGATACGGGGCTTTCGTGCGGATGACAGGGAAGTACTTAAAGGTAAAACGATTTCCAATCCTTATGATCCGGCTACCTTTTCTGACGGCAGTCTGCATGTCTTTGATACCTATAAAACGCCGCTGTATGATGCAGATGGGAAGGTTTACGCCTTACTTGGGATTAGCCGTGATGTAACAGAACGGCAGGAACTGGAAAATAAACTGCACCAGGCCGCTACGGTTTATGACAGTACTACGGAAGGCATTATGATCACCGATGTTAATGCCCGTATTATTGGGGTTAACCGGGCATTTTCAGAAATAACCGGTTATTCGGAAGATGAGGTGATAGGTAAAAATCCACATTATTTTTCTTCCGGAAAACATGACAAAAATTTTTATCAGAAGTTATGGCATGATTTAAATACCAGGGGGCACTGGCGGGGTGAAATAATTAATCAACATCATGACGGACATTTTTATACTGAGTGGAAAGTTATCAGCGCGGTTAAAAATGCTGAAGGTTTGGTAACTAACTATGTGGCTACATTTTCTGATATATCGGATCTTAAAGATTCCCAGAAAAAAATTGCACGAATGGCCGAATATGATCAATTAACTAATCTGCCTAACCGCAGTTTACTGGCCAGGGAACTGGAAAAAGCCATTTCAAGGGCTAAACGCAGTAAGACCAAAGTGGCTATTATGTTCCTGGATCTGGATAATTTTAAACAGATCAATGATACCCTGGGCCATTCTTTTGGTGATAAAGTATTAAAACAGGTGGCGCATCGTTTCCTGTCCTGTATCCGCGAAGAGGATATCCTGTCCCGCCAGGGCGGTGATGAATTCCTGGTGGTACTGGAACAACTCAATGATGTTAAAGAAGCAGCTATTGTAGCGCAAAAACTGATTAGCTCTCTGAGCAATCCACTTTATATCTCCAGTCATGAGTTTTATCTTGGTGTTAGCATTGGCATCAGTATCTTTCCCGATGACGGCCCGGATCCGGAAATGCTGATTAAAAATGCCGATGCTGCCATGTACCAGTCGAAAAATAATCGCAAAAATCAGTTCAGTTATTATACCGAGCAGATGAACGAGCATTCAAAAAGGCGCTTTGCCCTGGAAAACCAGCTGCGTGCTGCTCTGGAGAATAATGAAATCTATGTCGTCTATCAGCCGCAAATTGATTTAAAAAGTCATCGTGTTTATGGCTTTGAAGCGCTGGTGCGCTGGGAGAATAAAGTCCAGGGCCTGATTTCCCCGGTTGAGTTTATCCCCATAGCCGAATCCATTGGTATTATTGATGATATCGGTATCTTTGTGCTGCGTGAGGCCATTCACCATATTAAACTCTGGAACAGAAAATTCAGTAATGATATGACCGTATCCGTTAATATTTCTTCCCGGCAGTTTGATAATCGCCGTCTGCCGGAAATTATAACCTCGGTACTCAGGGAGCAGAATTGCCCATCGGAACTGCTTAAAATTGAAATTACTGAATCGCTGTTACTGCAGCAGAGCTGTCATATACAGAAATCCCTCCAGGCTATTGCCAAAGCGGGGGTAGCCATTGCCCTGGATGATTTTGGTACAGGCTATTCTTCCCTGAGCTATTTAAAACGCTTCCCAATCGATATTGTTAAAATTGATCAGTCTTTTGTCCGGGATATTACTACCGATGCTGAAGATGCCATTCTGGTTAAAACTATAATTTCCATGGCTCAGGGGCTGAAAATGAATACCATTGCTGAGGGTGTGGAAAACGTGGAACAGTTAGATTTTCTGCAGGAGCAGGGCTGTTACTTAATACAGGGTTATCATTTCAGCAAACCTTTAAAAACAAATGATATTGATATGTTTCTGAAGCAATGGAATACATAAGAAGAAACTATCTATGGAACGGATAGTTTAATATCTGCAATCTGTCCCTGGCGGTTAAACTGCATCCGGGCAGTGCGGTATTTATCCTCTTTTACCAGTTTACGCAGACTCTGCAGGGTTTTAAAAGGGACATTACGCAGCAGGCTGTTAATTACCCAGTGAGGCAGATAACCGCCAGGATCAGTGTGCTGAATCCAGGTGACCCGGGTTAATTTTTTACCAAGGGGTTCCAGGTGATAAGAACCATGGGAGTGCTGGACGCGAATGGCTGAATACTGGGGTATTTTTTTGCACAGCCGGCTATGGCGGGTACAGAATTCAGGCAAAGCCTGTACTTCTATATTGACTTCCCCGGTTTCCGGAATGCGTCTGATCCGGGTATGAAAAATAAATTCACGGTTTCGAGCCGGAAAAGGCAGATGATGCAGCTGGTAATGATAACATTCAGAAAATGACTGCCTTAATAGTAATTCCTGTGTTTCACAGTGATGAATCCATGCGGTACAGGCTTTGATGTCGGTGATGACAGCCAGAAGACTGTCAATCGAGGCTTCTATCTGAACAACACCTTTAAAGGCTTTTACCTTGTCTGCCCAGTATTCTTTCAGGTAAACCTGAATTCCGTCCTCATCCCTGACCATAACCCAGTCATACTCGGAGCCGGCAATACTGACAACTGCGGCGTAAAGCATTGCCATAAATAATAGCGCTAAACACTTTTTCACCGGTACAGCCCCAGAACATGAAATACTTTCCCTATAATATGTTCTATTCCATTTCTTTATACCTTTACTATACTCTCAGACGCTTTGAAGGTCATTGACGGGGGTCAACGCTGTAAATTGCTGCAAATTCGGATAATTTTTACTTATTTTTCTTGAAATACAATTATTTTGGTTGAAGTTTGGGCGCAAAATCACTACAATCGCGGTAATTTTCTACGCATATCAGCATTTGGCCAGATATTTTGCAGTCCTGAGTCTATTTAAAGCAAGTATTATTCGCTGCTTTAAAGCCACTTAAGCTTCTTTAACCTGATTAATTCAGGTTTAAGGTAAAACGGTACTCTGCGTCTGCTGAAGCGATTTTCCGTCAGTATATCAAAGCCTTAGACGCTAATAGATGTTTTTATTAGTGCGGGTACTTTTTTACTGTCGGAAAGGTGTTTCAGGCCTAGCCAGTGAGACACGTAACGTATTTTTTTTTACTAACTTTTAACTAACTATTATTACTAACAATTAGTGTAACCAGAGTATTATTATGGCTGATTTAAGCAAATACCGTAACATAGGCATCTTTGCACACGTGGATGCCGGTAAAACCACCACCACTGAACGTATTTTGAATCTGACGGGCAAGACCCACAAGATTGGTGAAGTACACGATGGTGAAGCGACCACCGACTTTATGGAACAGGAGCAGGAACGTGGTATTACCATTCAGTCTGCAGCAACTTCCTGTGAGTGGGACGGTCACCGTCTGAATATTATTGACACCCCCGGACACGTTGACTTCACTATCGAAGTGTATCGTTCCCTGAAAGTTCTGGACGGCGGTGTGGGTGTTTTCTGTGGTTCCGGCGGTGTTGAGCCTCAGTCTGAAACCAACTGGCGTTATGCTAACGAGTCCCGCGTAGCCCGTGTGATTTTTGTTAACAAACTGGATCGTCTGGGTGCCGATTTTTACCGTGTTGTGGATCAGGTTGAAAATGTTCTGCAGGCCAATCCTCTGGTTATGACCCTGCCTATTGGTATTGAAGATGAATTCAGCGGTGTGGTTGATGTGCTGACCCGCAAAGCATGGGTATGGGATGATTCCGGTGACCCAGGCAAATATGAAATTCAGGATGTTCCTGCCGATATGGTTGACAAGGTAGAAGAATACCGCGAACAGATGATTGAAACGGCTCTGGAGCAGGACGACGACCTGATGGAAGCCTACCTGGAAGGTGAAGAGCCATCCATTGAAGACATTAAGAAATGTATTCGTAAAGGTACCATTGCCCTGGACTTCTTCCCGACTTTATGTGGTTCTGCATTTAAGAATAAAGGTATTCAGCCGGTTCTAAATGCGGTAGTGGATTATCTGCCTAATCCGACTGAAGTTCCTCCTCAGCCGGAAGTAGATCTGGAAGGTAATGAAACCGGCGAATATGCCATTGTTGATCCAGAACGTCCCGTACGTGCCCTGGCATTCAAAATTATGGATGACCGCTTTGGCGCACTGACCTTTACCCGTATTTACTCCGGTCGTGTGGAAAAGGGTATGACCCTGTTAAACACCTTTACCGGTAAAACGGAGCGTATCGGCCGTATTGTAGAAATGCATGCTGACTCCCGTGAAGAACTGGATTCCTGTGAAGCCGGTGATATTGTTGCCTTTGTTGGTCTGAAAAATACCCAGACGGGGCACACCTTATGTGATCCCAAAAATCCGGCTACCCTGGAACCCATGGTGTTTCCTGAGCCGGTTATCTCTATTGCCATTAGTCCTAAGGATAAGGGCGGTTCCGAGAAAATGGGTGTGGCGCTGAACAAGATGGTTAAGGAAGATCCTTCTTTCCATGTAGAAACCGATGAAGACAGTGGTGAAACCATCCTTAAAGGTATGGGTGAACTGCACCTGGATATTAAAATTGATATTCTTAAGCGTACTCATGGTGTGGATGTTGAAGTGGGCAAGCCTCAGGTGGCCTATCGTGAATCCATTACCAAAGCTGTTGAAGATACCTATACTCACAAGAAGCAGTCTGGTGGTTCCGGTCAGTTCGGTCGTATCGACTACCGTATTGAGCCCGGTGAGCCTAACAGCGGCTATACATTCGAGTCCACCGTGACCGGTGGTAATGTTCCAAGTGAATACTGGGGCGCTATTGAGAAAGCATTTGGCAGAATGATGGAAGAAGGTGTTCTGGCAGGTTTCCCGGTAGTTGACGTACATATTGAACTGATGGATGGTGCCTACCACGCAGTTGACTCCTCCGCCATGGCCTTTGAACTGGCTGCAAACGGTGCTTACCGTCAGACTATGCCAAAATGTGGTCCTCAGCTGTTAGAACCCATTATGAAGGTGGACGTATTTACGCCTGAAGAACATGTCGGTGACTGTATTGGTGATCTGAATCGTCGTCGCGGTATGATCAAGGCTCAGGAATCAACACCTACTGGTGTACGTATTAAAGCGGACGCACCGCTGAGTGAAATGTTTGGTTATATTGGTGATCTGCGTACCATGACTTCCGGCCGCGGTCAGTTCTCCATGGAATTCTCACACTACAGTCCATGTCCTAAGAACGTGGCTGAAGAGGTGATTAAGGAAACCAAAGCCCGTAAAGAAGCACAGAAGTAAACTTCGGTTACTTCATAAAAAAGGCCGGCTTGTCCGGCCTTTTTTGATGTTATTTATTTGTAAGTATTCAGTATAACTGACCGTGATTGGCTGCAGGTACTGTATTTCCGGGGACGCTCAAGTACATCCATGTATCGGTTTAGAACTTTTCAAAACTTGTTTTGTTAAAAGTTCTTATCCAGGTGATTACGAAAACATCCATGTTTTCATAAACCCCGTAAATACAGTACCTGCAGCTAATCACTCTACAGTGTACTAATTCAAGGTGAACAGTTACGTTCATTTTTAATGTTGTAATAACATGTAGCTGATCTTTTCCCAGGAATAAATATGCAATGTCGAACCGGCTGCGGAGCCTGCTGTATCGCACCATCCATTAGCTCTCCCATCCCCGGAATGCCTGACGGCAAACCTGCCGGACAACGCTGCATTCAACTGGATGAAAACAATTTATGCAAATTATTCAACCACCCAGAACGCCCGAAAGCCTGTTTAAACTTCCAGGCCACCGAAGAATTCTGCGGCACAAATAATAATTTCGCCCTCCAGTCCCTGACCCAACTGGAACAGGAAAGCCAACCCAACTAAAAAAACTTCATTAAATGATGACAGACCACGTATAATATTATCTGAACGCTGAACGCTGAACGCTGAACGCTGAACGCTGAACGCTGAACGCTGAACGCTTAACCCTAAAAAAGGCCCCCACCCAGTGGAACAAACCAACACGGACATCAAAATCAGTACGGATAACACCGAGCAGGACGAACCCATTTTCGAACACACCCTGGCCGGTAAAAAAATTACCGTTCTGGGCACCGCCCATGTCTCTAAAGCCAGTGCGGATAAAGTCAGGGAGTTACTGGAAACCGGTCACTATGACGGTGTGGCTATTGAACTGTGTCCCAGCCGTTACGGCAGTATGATTGATCCGGACTCACTGGCTAAAATGGATCTGTTCCGGGTATTCAAGGAAGGCAAGGCCTCCATGGTTATCGCCTCCCTGGCGCTGGGTGCTTATCAGCAGAAAATGGCGGAAGAGTTTGGTATTGAGCCGGGCGCTGAAATGCGTATGGCTATTGAGCAGGCCGAAGCGCTGAACTGTAATATCCACCTGATTGACCGTGATGTGGGTACCACGCTCAAGCGGGTGTACAGCAATGTGCCCTGGTGGAAAAAAATGGGTATTATCGGCGGTCTGCTCGGCAGTGTGGTAACTTCAGAAAAAGTATCGGAAGATGAAATCGAACGCCTCAAGGAAGGGGACATTCTGGAAACGACCTTTGCCCAGTTTGCCGAGGAAGCCAAAGAACTGTACTCACCACTGATTGACGAGCGTGATCAGTACATGGCGGCCAAGCTGGAACAGCTAGTGACCGAATCAGACAACCAGTCTATCCTGGCGGTAGTGGGTGCCGGACATTTAAAAGGTATTGAGTCCTACCTGGCTAAAGATGAAGATATTAACAGTCCGGAAGAATTACACGCCAAAGCTCAGGCCACTATTGAGCGTCTGGAGCAATTGCCGAAAAAAAGCCGCTGGCCGAAACTGATCCCCTGGATCATCGTGGCCATTTTAATTGCTGGCTTTGCTATTGGTTTCAGTAAGAGTACCGACCTGGGTATCCAGTTATTAATCTGGTGGGTAGTTATTAATGGATCACTGTCCGCTCTGGGGGCAGCTATTGCCAAAGGCCACCCATTGACGGTAGTCGGGGCATTTATAGCCGCGCCCATTACCTCCCTGAATCCTACTATTGGAGCCGGGATGGTGACGGCGGCTATCGAACTGTACCTGAGAAAGCCTAACGTTGGTGATTTCAGTCAGCTTAGAAAGGATACCACTCATATTTCCGGCTGGTGGAAAAATAAAGTCGCCCGCACCTTACTGGTGTTCTTTTTCTCCACACTGGGTTCTGCTGCAGGGACTTATATTGCAGGTTTCAAGATTTTTGAAAGTCTGGTTAAATAATCAGGACTTTTTGTTTTTTTTCTGCATATACGCTTTCATTTTTTCACATTGGTCTTCCCGCTCTGTTCGTGAGGTAAACCAGACATAATCAAAAGGCAGGTGTTTAAGATTTTCTCCCCAGGCCTGTGAGTATTCAGCAGGCTGTAATTTATCCGGGCTGACTTCAATAAAAGCCATACTTAGAATCCTGGCATTGTTCTGTTTCTGAAGTGGTTTGCCGGACAGTTCCTGATGCAGATACCAGGGAATACCATAGTCTTTACGGGTATGACCGGAACCGGCGATCACAATAACTTTCGTACGCTGTTTTAAGCTCTCCAGGATGGTGGTCATCATGGCCAGATCACGAACCTGCTGGCCTCTAAGCATGGGCGCAAGCATGTTTGCCGGCAGCATATCACAATGGGATAGCTGAATATCCTGCTCCAGTGTCTGTTGAATATCAGGTTTATACTGATACCTGTTCAGTAAGTTCTGGTACTTTTTATCCAGTACCTCAGGCCCCTGTTTAATAACCTTTCTGATCTGTCTGTGTTCAAGATTTGTGGCAATAACCGGCAGATTATTTTCTAAAGCCTGCTTAAATACCGGGCGGTAATAAGACCACTGTGGCCAGCCGGATTTATCCCAGTCCACGGTTCTGGCAAAGTCGTCTGTAATGCTTGCGGAGTTTTTATTCGTTGTCTGAAAATCATGAATGATCTCCTGCTGGTTCTGATTAAGCATTTCAAAGGCTACTGCTGGTGACTGATTATTTTTTACAAATTCATGAATTGCATCAGCCTGTAATTGATGGTGCTGTTTATTATCATGAGTTTCGCCCAGTAAAATAATATCAGAGGAAAGGAGCTGCTGCCTGAACTGCTCCTGTGAAATAAACTTCTGTTCTTTAACCGACCAGATTTTATCCAGCAGGGGATGTTCAGATACTGTTGTGTTTATGCCGGGTGTACAGGCAGAGAGGAAAATAATGATTAAAGCACTGAAGTAACTAAAACGTCTGAAAAAATTTATCATGTAATACTCCCGGCTTTGACGTAAAATTAAGTAACTATTCAGCATATTCATCTTTTGCACCACTCTTGTGGGTAAGAGATGTGTTATTTTCGTACTCAAATGGTCACGTATTGATATACGCTCACATTTTCCATGCGCCTCTTAAGGTAGCGGAGCTATTGGGCCTTGAACTGGCACAAAATCTAAGCACGCTGAACAGTTACTAATTAAGTATCTGGAACACACCTAATCATAACAATTATGGACAGATGAATGAAATTTAATGGAGCCGGTATTCTTACCAGCCTGTGCTTGTTGCTTTTTAGTTACAGCAGCTGGGCAATAGATAATCCGTTACTCAGTTATGTGCCTGCTGATACCATGCTTTTTTCAGGTAATACCGAGCAGGTCAGTATTTATGATTATCCTGTACCCCCTTTAGATATTACACCCAGGGAGCCTCTTTCCAATGTTGAAAAACAGCAGCTTGGTGCAGGCGGCCGGTTTTTTTATGAACTGTACCAGGATCTGCAGCAAACTATAAATGCCTCCAGTACTGACACTTCTATATCGGTATTTAAAAACCATTATGGCTTGTCTGAACAACTGGCCTTTGTTTTTTATACCCAGGGCATCAGTCCGGTTATCCGGATAAGGCTTGAACAGGAACAGAAGTTATTAGCAATTCTGGATAAGGCCTCAAGCCTCTCCGGTTTAAACTTCCAGCCAGAACAGTTTCTGCAGCAGAAATACCGGAGTTATCCTCTGGATGACGCTATGCAGTTAATTGTTTCAATTTCGGATATGACCGATAAACGTTCCGATAAAATGGCGACTCTGGCATTGATCCCGGATATTCTTTCAGAGCAGGATCTCAGTTTGATTCTGGGGATCAGTCAGCCGGTACAATCCCTTACTGTTACGGATAAATTAGCCGCTATTACTCAGGATGATCATTATTTACCTGTTTCAGTTAACTTTATTGATTTTGAACAGGTGCTGCGGTCTTTTTATGAGCATAAAACAAACTCCATTGGGGCATGGCTAACAGACAGGGATAATTATCTATCAGCCTGGCAGACTCCTGAATGTAAAGAGGATATGTTGAAGCTGGTAAAGGAGGTTCCTCGTCTAACGGCTGGTTTTACCCGTTTGAATAATGCAGTATCATCTCAGGAAAATAATATAAGCCAGTACAGTGAAATGAATGCTCTGCTGGAAATTAAAAACCGGAATGTAAGGCTTGAACTGAATCGTTTTAGAGGTTTTATACCGGATTATGTAAAAAAAGGTTCTGAGCAGAACATTCTTGCTTTCGCTGTCGGTGCCAATTTTTCACAATTAGCCCCGATGTTTTTCTATGTATCAGAATCGTTTAATAACACCGCTTTTAAATGCAGGCCCCTGCTAAAAATACAGGACAGGATGGCCAGAACTAATCCGGCTATGGTGGCATTGATGACCGGGGTTGTTGATGGTTTACATGGCATTGCCTTTGCTCTGCAGAAATTAAAATTAGTACAACAGAGTCAGGATAAACCCGCTGAAAAAAATAATGCAGAGGTGTCTTTCCTGTTCAGTATAGCCACAGAATACCCGCAACAGATCTGGCGTATAATATCCGGTCTTAGTTCGGCCACGGCATTAATAACTCCATCAAAAGAACCACAGCGTTTAAACTTTCCCGAACTTGAGCCTTATGGCATTGAGCTGTACCTGGCAATCATGGGTGAACATCTGGTGCTTTATAGTGGACAGCCTGCACAGCAACAGGCACTGAAGCTGGTCAATGAACCCATTAGTAGCAATGGTCTTATTTATGAAAGCATTAATTATTCAGCTTTGTCAGAAGCCGCACAGTACTTAAAACAGTCCATAAATCAAACCGGGAAAGAAAAGAACACTCCGGCAGAAGGCTGTATTTATTTTGATGAAACCCTGGCACGGCTGTCCCGAATGTCCGGCACCATGGTTTATGACAATGATTTTACTGAGCGGGGCTGGCATCACAGTATGACAACGGATATTGCTGTCAGGCCGCTCGTCAGTAAGTCGTTGCTGTTAGCAGGTAAGTATCACACTTTCTATGTTGGTGATGGCTGCCGGTTAATCAAAGACGGGGTAGAGGAATTTCTGGAAGATGGTACCGGGTTTTATCAGAAATATTCAGAAGATGGTCAGTGTATTATCTTTGAAACCCGTTATCGCTGGACACAGTCCAGTGCCCGGCTGCAGTTTCAATATCTCAGTGAGCATAGTCGTCCGCAGGGGCTTTGCAGTAACGAATTTGAGCCATGGGCTGTGCCGCAGGCAGAATACCTTAATGACAGCTGTGATTTAGTTATGGAGCAAAACGGCGCTTTTTCCTGTTTTTATCACTGGGACGGTACCAGTAATAAAACAGTTTATAAAAAATTTCCAGATAAATAACACAGGGATTGGTTGTGTCTGACTGCATAAGATTGAAAGTCTCAGCCGGGCGGCCATGAGAATGGCCGCCCGGCCAGCAGGTGCAGGTGGGTATGAAAGACTGTCTGACCAGCCAGGCGGTTACAGTTAAAGTTTAATCGGTAACCATCCTCAGCAACACCGAGTTCCTGAGCCAGTTTCCGGGCTGTCAGGATCATATAGCCCAGTAAATCCTGATGTTCCTCTGTAAAATCATTGATTGTGGCAATATGCTGTTTTGGAATGATCAGTATATGGATGGGAGCCTGTGGTGCAATATCATGAAAGGCCAGAACCCGTTCATCTTCATAGGCTATGTTTGCAGAAATATTACCGTCAAGGATCTGACAGAACAGGCAATTGTGTTCAGTCATAAACAGGACTCCAGTGGTTTTTGAGTGTGTGTTTGATTGTATCTATTCAGTGCCTACAACCATTTACTCTATGTCACACTAATTTATGCTGAATAGTTACGTTTGATATTTATTTGGAAGTTACCTGAGTCAGCCAGAAAATTCAATATTGGTCTCGAATTTGATATGATTCTGGAATATTCTGGTAATTATTATTTAAGGACACAGTGATGAGTTGGTGGGGCAAATTAATTGGTGGTGCGGTCGGTTTTTCCATAGGTGGTCCGCTGGGCCTGTTAATTGGCGGTATTCTTGGACATAAGTATGTTGATAAACCTAATAATGAAACTTTTGGACAGAATAACGAATTAACCCAGGCCGCATTTTTCTCTGCCACGTTTTCCATTATGGGGCGTATTACCAAAGCTGATGGCCGGGTCAGTGAAGATGAAATTGCTATGGCACGGCAGATCATGGAGCATATGCACCTGGACGCGGCACAGAAAAAAGCGGCTATTCACTTGTTTAATGAAGGTAAGAAAGCAGACTTTGATCTGGATGGTGTCCTGCTGCAGTTTAAACAGGCTGCTCACCGCCGTACCACACTGCTGCAGATGTTTCTGGAAATTCAGCTGCATGCCGCTTATGCCGATGGCAAGATGGACAGTGCCGAGCAGGCTATTATTAACCACATTGCCGGTCAGCTGGGTTTCAGTCTCCGTCATGTGGAACAGTTATCTGCCCTGGTCCGCTTTAACCTGGGTCTGGATGCCCAGGGTTATTATCATGGTGGGGCTGCCAGCGGTAAAAGTTCGGGGGACTTATTAAAAGAAGCCTATGAACTGCTGGGTATTCCTGAATCTGCCGATGATGCAGAAGTGAAAAAAGCCTATCGCAGAATGATGAACCAGCACCACCCTGATAAACTGGTTTCCAAAGGTCTGCCGGAAGAAATGATCGAGCTGGCCACAGAAAAAACCCAGCAGATTAAAGCGGCCTATGAGTTAATCAAAAAATCCAGGAAGTAAGAGCAAAACAGACGACCCTTGTTCCTAAAACCTGCCGTTACAAATTAATATATTTACCGCCGCTGGCAACAATAATGGTGATCAGACCCAGCACCAGGTTGGTTGTAACCATATTACGGATTTTATTGATAATGGCACCGCCCTGGGGGAAATTTCCGGCATTAACAGCTGTTTTAAACTTTTGAAACAGAACAAAATAAATATAAGCATATATGGCAGCCATTATCAGACCGATACCGTGCATGATATGGATATAAGTCGCTTTTAATCCGGCCAGTCCGCCGAATACATCAAAAATCATCCAGTAGCCGGTAATTAAAATAGCAATAACCGAAATCCACACCCAGAAGAAGAAACGTCCGAAAACGGCCAGCCATAAAGGCAGTCGTTGTGGTGGGTCCAGTTTTTCAATGGCCGAAGGACGCAGGATCATATGCGCAAAAAACATTCCCCCTACCCAGATAACGGCACCAAGAATATGGATAGTAAAAGCAAGAGAATAACTCATAAAAAACCTCGTTCGATGGATAAAAACCGGATAATCGGAACGCTATTGTAAACTAAATGAACCTTCTATGAATACTTAACCTTTAGAACAAATACTGTCAAACCGAAAATCCAAAAGAAAAAAGTGATCAGATTTTTAATAATTTTAAGTTTTCGTCTTTGTCCATCTCTTAACTGATTTATGTTATTAATAAATTCATTATGCTCTGTTGTACGGTCATAAATGCTGAATATTTTAGAAGCATCTTCCAGTAAGGCTTTCTGATCTTTTTCTGATAAAGAAGAGTTCTTCAATTCTTTTTTAAAATCTTCAATGTTGTATTTCTTATCTAAAATATTATTAACATAGGAATCTAATTCTGGTTGAGTGAGGGTATCCCTGGTTTTAACATTTATATGAGTATTCAAATAATACAAAAAATCCATATAATCTTCTTTAAATTCAAAATAGTTGCTGTCAAGCAGTAATGTTTTATTGTTACGCAGTTTTATTTTTAATTTGCGCCTTAGTCCAATGCCTGTATAAAGGTCTTCTGCGAGCTGTATTTCATGATAGGGAATAACTAAAGGGGAGGTTTTGATCCCACTGTCTGGAATCTGTATTTTATTATCAAATAACCTTATTTGGTTATCAGAAAATAAATTCTTTCTTAGTAAAAGAATATAGTAGATAAAAATAGAATCAAAGATAATTGCAGAAATTATTGAAAAATAACCGACCGGAAAATTTTCAATAACATATAGTG
>JALUZF010000241.1 GCA_027012135.1 Gammaproteobacteria bacterium | reverse complement strand
TCCAAATGGTATCCCGGATCAAGGGGAGTCGTTAACACCTTACTGGTTTCACCATCGGCAAAGAGGATTGTGCCTCCGAGCTTGCCACGTATATCAGGCCCCGTATCACTTGCCTGATTCAGATTTACCACAACGAGCAGAGGGCCGGATGATCCTCCTGTTCGATACAAGGGAACGGTTGCGTATCTTTCTCCATTGTTCTGGTGTTCCGTTGCCACTCCCAGGCGAATATTGCCGGAAGCCTTGGTGGAAACCAGGTACCCACTGTTCGTTTGTGCTCCCTCAAGACTTTCACGACCGTCTGCGGATACTGATTTAATCAGCCAGTCATAGGTTCCCGTTACCCGAAGGTGATCCTGGTAAACGGTGGTCGTCGCCGGCACGGAATGCACAGGCTGAAACCCTGCCCCTGAATCTCGATAAATTCTGAAGGAATGAACGGTATCATCCTTAATCGGGTCCCAACGAAGTTCAGCGACTCCCTTGTTAATGTAACACGTCAACCCTGTAGGCGGGACCGGCCGACCATCCCAGGAGACCGGGCCAATAACCCTTGATTCAGGACCATCACCCAAGACACTGTATGCGGTCACACGATACCAGTATTGTGTATCAGGAGTTATATCCCTGTCCCGGTATCCGGAGGTGGCTAAATACCGTCCATGGAGAACATCTTCCCAGGGTCCGGTGACCGACATCCCGCGCTCAAGCTTCCAAAACACCATGTCCGGCATATTATCGTCAAACTGAATCAACAAACCTGCCGGGACATTGGATGCCCGAAAATTAGCAGGCGCGGTAAAAGGAGGATACCCGTCATGCCACGCTGCCTCTTGCTGTTGCACCGGCGCCGACCAGGATCCGGTCAGCCCATTTTCATACACGGTCCGCACCCTGTACCAATAGGCATTCGTCGGTGGATTGTCGTGCCAGTCATCAAGCCATGCCCGCTGGGCACAGGGGGTGGAGTTCAATAACAAAAACGGACCTGACTCGGTTTCGCCGCGTGCTATCTCATATCCCAGGATATCGGGATAATCCGGTGTCGACCAGCGAAGAATGGTTAAGGAATCATGACTGAGAGGTGTTACTTTTGACGGGGGCGCTGCAAAGGCATCAGCAGCCACGGTGACAAAACCGGTGATTTTATGACGAAGATGGCGATTCGCCTCTTCCAGCCAGGCTTCCAAAGTATTGCTGCCGTTCTGCAATGGCGCATCCGGGGCGACAACAATATTCCGTACGGTTTTATCCACCGGATCTATACCGGCATCCGGCACAAGACGCCCGTTCAGACGCACCTCAATATAATCCGGATTGATCATCGACTCATTGGTGTAGGGATCACGGGCCACACCAATCCCCAAAGTCGGTGTTCGGGTATGAATTTCACCGCCGCTTCCAAACCAATGGGCTGAAAATCCGTACGCAACATTTGCAAGGCTGTAGCCATCTCCACCCGGCTGGGAAATGAACGGGACACTGGCCTCCAAATCTCCCATGGTGAGACTATTTGCGGCTAATGTCGTCTTATTGCTCCCATAATCAAGAAGCGCCTGCCCCTGCAGGGGATGAAACATGATTGTTCCACCGGGAAAAATATTCACAATCGTACGACTGCCGCCGGAGGATTCCGAAGATTTTTGCGAAGTAGAAAGCAATTTATTTCTTGCCTTGTTCAGTGCCTGCGGACCGGCTATCAATTGCAGTATATATTTACCGAGGGCCGATGCCCCCATTTTGTATACCCAATGGGTGCCGGCCGGCAGCAGCGCATTGGATATCCCCTTACCTGCCAATCCAAACAAGGCCATCCTGGCGTATTTTCGAGGATCATGTTGGATATCATATCCGATATTTTCAGCCCAGAAGGAGATGTAGGAACGTTCACTGGCCACACCGTTGCTACCCAGTACAATCCTGGTTGGGGTTGTGCTGGTTACAAGGGCCGATTCACCATTGGCAAATCGAAGCAGCAACTCACCGTTGATTACGCCGATTGTATCACCGGGCAGGAGAACTTCCCCTGTCGTTATATCCCGAGGATCCATCAGAACGTCTTCCCTGGCGAGGAGTCTGGAGATCCCCGACTTGCCGGCGGCAACGGCAAAGCCAAGCGGAGCGTTAAAATCGATAACCCCAAGCGCCTCATCGGCATTGGCATTAATAGTGATAACATCATGCATATATCCGGCTGAATCAAAGTCCGAGCTTAGCGGCGCTACAATATTAAAATAATACGATCCCTCCTCATCCTGCTTATCAAACCCAAGAGTAAACTGTCCGCTGCTACCAAAATAAACCGTCACCTTATTGTTCCCTAATTGGGTACGTACCGGACTTACCCCGTCAAAGCCGGTGATCTCATACACGCCTACCAACAATTGTGATGAAAAGCGGTCAATACTTGCCCCGACAGCCAGCAGTGGACTAAGAATCAACTCACCCTTAATTGCCGCCGTCCCTGATGATGTCTGCTCACCGATCGTTTCATTATAGTGCACAAAGAATCCAAAGTTGATCCGGATCTCTGTTTTATAGTTATTGTCGGCTGTCGGCAGTAAATCTTCTTTGAGCACCGTCAGAGTAGAGCTTGATGAATCATTCTCCACCCAGTTATTTGAGAGATCCGCACCGGCGTCATTTGGCAGGCATTGAGTGACAGTTCCCTCATTGGATCCTTGGTACACTGCGCTTACCCGAACTGTGACAGGCATAGCCCCCATTGACAGGGCCACCAGATGATGCTCTTTTCCTTCATCATCGGTATGTACCCAGTTTTTTCCCAAATCCTGGGTAACGGAAACAGTGACAAGGATATCGCTGTTATCCGGATCCCTCATAGTATACTGATAGCAGTAAGCCTTTGTTGAGACTAAAAAAAGGAAAACAGCAGAAAAAAAACAAAAGAGAAGAAAAGCGGAAATAGGTGTTTTCTTGGAACAATTCATATCGATTCTTATCTTGAAAAAAATGCGGGTTAGATCATTGCTGCAGGGATGTTACCCCCCCCGTTGCAGAGAAACGGGGGTCATCAAATTATTTTTTTACTATCATTAAAACAAAGTACAACGCCGTCGTTACAGATAACTCAAACCAAAACATCGACTCTCGTTATTATACCAGGCCACCTTTGCCCCGATCCAGACCGGCGTACCGCCGTCAATCGGACATAACACCATCATTTTCTGCCCTTTGTCGAGCTTGAGACTTTGCCGACAACTGATTTTCATCCCCGCCATACCCGCGTCCTTAATCTGTCCGAGATACCAGGACGAAGGCCCGCGTCCATCTTTTGGTGAAAAGGACACGGCATGACGCAGGGGTCTGCGTTCGAATCGGCGACGTTCAATGGCAGGTGGTTTGTTGTGCACGTTTGTTGTTTTATGTAAAGAAAGAACGGAAACTGTCGGTTTGGAGTTGCCTCCAAACCGACAATAATCCGCTCGAAGAACTATCTATTTTCCCGCTGTTTCCAACCGACGAGGCCGACCAGTCCGGTTCCGAACAACAGCATGGTTGCCGGTTCCGGCACAGGGAAAGGACTATTTGACGAATATGTTATATTATCAAAGGATACCCCGGACCAATTGACGGACTGTTGTCCAAACGAAAACGGTGTTCCTGCCGCAAGTGTTCCATTATCCTCTATCAGTCCAAAGAAACCTGAATCACCTAGAGTTCCGAGATCATAAATAATGCCGTTGTAACTAAAGGTAGAGTGATCCCAAGAGTCATTACCCTCCGCCTTATACGTAAAACCAAAGGCGGATATATCCGCATCGAAAATGACATTTAATGAAGCGTTATTATCATAACTATTCATATAAACATCATGATTACCGTTTTGTTCGCGAACTTCCGCCTCATAAATACCGGTGCTGGTAGCATCGATAGAAAAGTCACCAAAATCGTGCAAACTGATGTATCCTGCTGTATCCGACTCAAAATCATATACTGTTGTCGTCCCGGCATTGGCCAGAAAACCGGCTGAATCATGATACACAATCAAAGTTGCTTGGGCCATGCCGGTTACTCCAAGTAAAAATGCTCCCGTCACCAGCCCTACTATTATTTCTTTCTTCATTTTTGCTTACCTCGAAACTTTTTTGTCGCTTAAAAAGCGACATTTCACAAAACAATTCCTGCTTTCAGAAAAGCAAAGACGATGCCATTTTTCTCTAATTTTTATTAGATATAATTTCAGTATATTACCCAGGCGCTCTTTTCCAAAACACATAACCGACGAACCACTTTGGTGCATATGCACCACCAAAACGGTTGATATGCACCGGTACAGGTAAGGCGTCCGCACTGGTTTTTTCGCGGCAGTGGACTTTTTCAGGCGGCAAAATTTCTTCTATAATGCTATTATTTGCCGGGCAAAGCGGACATGAATTGTCCACCCAAAGATACGCTGCACCAACAACCTCACAAAGGAAATGACATGGTTACGACAGTCCGCCGGTTTTATCGAAAAATCAATAATTCATTGGCCTATTGCTTTAATGTCGAGTTATCCGATCCTCTAACTGATCAGGAGGAAGGAAAACTCCGGTTGCTGCTGGCCGACGGCTTCCTGGCAGAAACCGTATCCACCCGGCCGCTGCTTAGCGGGGAACGTGTTATCGAGGTCGGTCCACGGCTTAACTTTGCCACGGCCTGGTCGTCAAACATGGTGTCCATCTGCCGGGCCATCGGCCTTGAGAATATCAGCCGGGTGGAGCGCTCCCGCCGCTACCTTGTGCCGGAAGGCGTTGACATGCAGCAGTTTATCGCATCCCACCATGACCGGATGACCGAATGTCTCTATCCCGAACCCCTGACCACCTTTGAAACCGGCATTGAACCGGAACCGGTCTACGAGGTGGACATGATCGGTAAGGGACCGGACGCGCTGCTCGAAATTCCGGGCATTTCCATGGATGAGCGGGACCGGAATTTTTATTATGACTATTTTGTCAAAAAACATGGCCGCAATCCCACCATTGTTGAAATCATGGACCTCAACAATGCCAACTCGGAACACTCCCGCCATGGTTTTTTCCGGGGCAAACAGATTATAGATGGCCGGGAGCAGGATCAGACCCTGTTTCAACTGGTCACAGACACCCTCACGGCCAATCCCAAGGGCTCGGTAATTGCCTTCAAGGATAATTCCAGCGTTGTTGAGGGCCATGATATTACGACCCTGCACCCGCAGACACCGGGATCGCCGTCTCCCCTCCAGCCGGTCCAGGTCCATTACCAGCCCCTGCTGACCGCGGAAACCCATAACTTCCCCACCGGAGTGGCGCCGTTTCCGGGTGCGGAAACGGGGACCGGCGGGCGGATTCGTGACGTCCAGGCAACGGGCAAGGGAGGTTTTGTCATGGCCGGCACCGCCGGGTACTGCGTGGCCAATCTCCATATTCCCGGCTATGAGCTTTCCTGGGAGCACCACTATGAATGCCCGACCAACCTGGCCTCGGCCCTGACCATTGAAATCGAGGCCAGCAACGGGGCCTCGGATTATGGCAATAAATTCGGCGAACCGCTGATCCAGGGGTTTACCCGCTCCTTTGACCTGCGCCTTTCTGGTGGCGAGCGCTGGGGATTTATCAAACCCATCATGTTTACCGGCGGCATCGGCCAGATAGACAGCCGCCACACGGAAAAAGCGGCGGAAAAGAAGGGGATGCTCATCGTCCAGGTGGGCGGCCCGGCCTACCGGGTCGGCTTTGGCGGCGGTGCGGCCTCGTCCATGCTCCAGGGTGAAAATGCCGAAGAGCTGGATTTCAACGCCGTCCAGCGCGGCGATGCCGAGATGGAACAGAAGATGAACCGGGTCATACGCGCCTGCAACGAAATGGGTGACTCAACCCTGGTCGACGTGATCCATGACCAGGGCGCCGGCGGGCCGGCCAACGTACTCAAGGAGCTGGTGGAGCATTCCGGCGGCCGGATCGAGATC
>JALUZF010000240.1 GCA_027012135.1 Gammaproteobacteria bacterium | reverse complement strand
ATGCAAAGCAATATAATTAGACGACTTAATCATTTAATTATTGTATTACCATTAAGCAAAATAGCAAAGATCATTTGCCTGTTATGATACTTTTCATTTATAATTCCGCGGTCAGATTTTGAGAGTCAGAGAATGAATCCAGCACTAGAGTTGCTAAAACCATATCCATTTGAACAACTAGCTAAATTAAAACAGTCTATCTACCCCAATGGGCAATTAAAACATATTTCCCTTTCCATTGGCGAACCCAAACATGAACCGCCCGGGTTTGTTTTTGATACTATTAAGGAAAACCTGGAGACCCTGGCTCAGTATCCAACCACCAGGGGCATGCCCGAATTACGTCAGGCCATCGCTCAATGGATAGAAAAACGCTATCACTTAGCAGAAGACGGAATTGACCCGGAAACCCAGGTATTACCGGTAAACGGTACTCGAGAAGCCCTGTTTGCCTTTGCCCAGGCGGTGATCAACACCAGAGAAAAAGATCCGCTGGTGATTATGCCTAACCCCTTTTACCAGATTTATGAAGGGGCCGCCATACTGGCCGGCGCCACCCCCTATTTTGCCAATGCCTGCGAACGGACCTATTATATTCCGGACTTTGACAGCATTCCAAAAAAAATCTGGAAACATGCGCAACTGCTTTATATCTGCTCACCGGGCAATCCTTCCGGTGAGGTAATGGACAAAACCCTGTTACAGCAGCTCATTAAAATAGCCCAGTATTTTAATATTGTTATTGCCTCTGATGAGTGCTATTCAGAAATTTATCAGGATGAAAACCAACCGCCGCCGGGACTGCTGGAAGTCGCCAGTGATATGGGCATTACCGACTTTAAAAACCTGATAGTCTTTAACAGCCTGTCCAAACGCTCCAACGTTCCCGGTCTGCGCTCCGGTTTTGTAGCCGGGGATGCCAAGATTATTCAAAAGTTTTTTCTGTACCGGACCTATCACGGTTCAGCCATGCCCTTACCCACCCAGCATGCCAGTATGGCTCTGTGGCAGGACGAAGACCATGTACGTCAGAATCGTGACCGCTACCGTGAAAAATACCAGGCTTTTATAAAAATTCTCGATCCCGTAATCGATATATCCGCACCACCGGGATCCTTTTATATCTGGCTCAAAGTTCCCTGCGGGGATGATGAAAAATTTGCCTCAAAACTGTATGAAGAACAGCACATTACTGTACTTCCCGGCAGTTACCTGTCCAGAACAACCGGTCAGGCCAATCCCGGCCTCGGCTATGTAAGAATTGCTTTAGTGGCACCTCTGCAGGAATGCATTGAAGCAGCTCAACGAATACGCACTTATTTAAAGCGTTACAAGGAATAATTATGACTGATATGCAAGAAGTAATCGAACAGGCCTTTGAAAACCGGGCTGAAATCACTCCGGCCACGGTGGATACCCATGTAAAAGAAGCCGTATCAGAAGCTATTCAAATGCTTGATACCGGTCGCCTGCGGGTTGCTGAAAAGATTGACGGTGACTGGGTGGTTAACCAGTGGCTGAAAAAAGCCGTTTTACTGTCTTTTCGTATTGAAGACAACCGTTTTATGAAAGGCGCTTCCACTAATTACTTTGACAAGGTTGAGTCCAAGTTCCAGGACTTTAACTCCAGAGACTTCCGTGAAGCCGGTATTCGTGTAGTACCTCCTGCCGCCGTTCGAAAAGGCGTTTATATTGCTCCGGGCGTCGTGCTGATGCCGTCTTACTGTAATATTGGCGCCTATGTAGACAGCGGTACCATGGTCGATACCTGGGCAACTGTCGGCTCCTGTGCACAGATTGGTAAAAACGTCCACCTTTCCGGCGGTGTCGGTATTGGCGGTGTTCTGGAGCCATTACAGGCCGGACCCACTATTATTGAAGACAACTGTTTTATCGGCGCCCGTTCCGAAGTGGTTGAAGGTGTCATTGTAGAAGAAGGCTCAGTTATTTCCATGGGCGTATATATTGGTCAGAGTACCCGTATCTATAACCGTATGACCGATGAAATTACCTATGGCCGCATTCCTGCCGGTTCGGTAGTGGTATCCGGTAATCTGCCTTCTGCAGACGGTAAATACAGTCTGTACTGTGCAGTTATTGTTAAACAGGTAGACGCTAAAACTCTGGGTAAAGTCGGTATTAACGAATTACTGCGTAATATTTAATACTCTGTTCTTTTGCCAGGTTACAAAAGTTACTACAAAAAACCCGCAATATGCGGGTTTTTTCATTATTTAAATCAGGAAACAGGCATGATTTCTTTATACGGTATTCCCAATTGTGATACAGTCAGTAAGGCCAGAAAATGGCTGACAGCCAGAGGCATAGAATTCCAGTTCCATAATTTTAAAAAAGACGGACTGGACAGAGACACTCTGCAGAACTGGATCAAACAGCTGGGCTGGGAAGTTCTGCTAAATAAACGGGGCATGACCTGGCGCAAACTGCCTGATGAGCAGAAAAAAGACCTTGACGAGGCCAGAGCCATCAATATTATGCTGGAAAACACCTCTGTTATTAAACGCCCGGTACTGGACATTGACGGCCAGTATCACGTTGGTTTTAAGCCTGAACAATATGAACAGATTTTAGCGTAAATTTTACCCCTTCCATGCTGTACGGTACTCCCCAGCTTTGCAGATTGACACTTGACCTGTTTTCGGACTATATTAGGTCATATTAAGGGAATATACTTATGAAACTTTCGAATCAAATCAAACCAATCAGTTATCTGAAAGCTCATGCTGCAGATATTGTGCGTAACCTGTCAGCTCAGGATGCTCCTCTGGTCATTACCCAGAACGGAGAGGCCAAGGTCGTATTGCAGAACATCGAAAGCTATGAGCAAACCCAGGAAACTATGGCCCTTCTGAAGATTCTTGCACTTGGCACACATCAGATTGAGGAAGGTAAAATCCAGACCGCCGGTGATGTTATTCAGCGACTTCGAGACCGGAACAAGCATCGGTAATGACTTTTCAGGTATTTCTGACCGATGATGCCTCGCGGGATCTGGAAGATCTCTATGACTACATTGAGTCCCACGATGCACCGGGAAAAGCGGATTATGTTCTCGATCAAATTGAGAAGGTATTTTCGAGTCTCTCTGAAAACCCTGAACGAGGAACCTGGCCAAAGGAACTACTGACCATCGGGATTCAAGAGTACCGTGAGGTTTTTTTCAAACCCTACCGCATTATCTACCGGATCATAGCTGAACATGTTTATGTTATGGTAATTGCCGACGGCCGTCGCGATATGCAGACATTACTGCAGCGTCGTCTTTTGCAGGCATAACCTCCTATTAAAGAACCTTATCCAATACAAAATGAATAATATGCCCGAATTAAGTCCTACCATTGAACTGGCCCGACAACTGATTAATATCGACTCTGTGACTCCCGATGATAAAGGCTGTCAGGAAATTATGATCCGGCGGCTGGAAGCCATTGGTTTTGATATACAGCACCTGCGTTTTGGTGAAGTAGATAACTTCTGGGCCAAACGCGGTCAGAATAAGCCGCTGTTTGTATTTGCCGGTCACACTGATGTGGTGCCCAGCGGCCCTGTAGAGAACTGGAAGACCCCGCCGTTTGAAACCACCATTATTGACGGCCAGTTATACGGCCGCGGTGCCGCCGACATGAAAGGTTCTCTGGCCGCCATGGTCACTGCCTGCGAACGCTTTATCAGGCAGCATCCAGAACATAGCGGCGCCATAGGCTTTTTAATAACCAGTGATGAAGAAGGCCCGGCAATTGACGGTACCGTTAAAGTCGTTGATTATCTGGGTGAACATAACGAACATATTGATATGTGTCTGGTGGGCGAGCCCTCCTGTACATCCGAGCTGGGAGATACCATTAAAAACGGTCGGCGGGGATCACTGGGTGCAGTACTGACCATACACGGCACCCAGGGCCATGTCGCCTACCCTCACCTGGCCAATAATCCAATCCACCTTGCCGTGCCGGCCCTGACTGAACTGACTCAGACTGAATGGGATCAGGGCAATGATTTTTTTCCACCCACCAGTTTTCAGGTTTCCAATATCCGTTCCGGCACCGGAGCCACTAATGTGATCCCCGGTGATATTGAAATACAGTTTAATTTCCGCTTTTCCACAGAATTAAACCAGGAAAAAATTACCGACTGGGTCGAAAAAATACTTAATGCCTATGACTTTGACTATGATATTCAGTGGACTTTATCCGGCAACCCGTTTCTGACCGATAAAGGCGAACTGGTGGATGCTGCTGTTGCGAGCATTAAAGACATTACCGGCATTAATACCGAGCTCTCAACGGCCGGCGGTACTTCCGATGGGCGTTTTATCGCCCCCACCGGAGCACAGGTCATTGAATTTGGGCCACTTAATGCAACCATACACAAGGTTAACGAATGTGTAGCCATTGATCATCTGGACAGGTTATCCCTGATTTATGAAAAAATTCTGGGTAAACTTCTGATTAAATAAGACTAAGAAAATTATCAGCTAAAAAGCCATTTCCATAAAGCTATTACCAGAAAAAAGAGAATAAAATGAAAATATTAGTGACCGGCGGAGCCGGATACATAGGCAGCCATACCTGCGTAGAATTATTAAACAGCGGTTATGAGGTCGTGGTGGTTGATAACCTCTGCAATTCCAGCAGGGAATCCCTGAACCGGGTAAAAACCATTACCGGTAAATCAGTCAGTTTTTACAAACAGGATATTCTGGATGAAAGCGGTTTAAGCCGGGTGTTTGATGAGCATACTATTGATGCCGTTATTCATTTTGCCGGACTCAAAGCCGTAGGCGAATCAGTAGAGAAACCGCTGGAATATTACCAGACCAATCTGACCGGCACTCTGGTACTGTTTAAAGTGATGCGTGATCATAATGTTAAAAACTTTGTGTTCAGCTCATCAGCCACCGTATATGGCGATCCGCATACCGTTCCCATTAAGGAAAATTTTCCTCTTTCTGCAACCAATCCTTATGGCCGTTCCAAGCTGATTATTGAAGAAATATCACGGGATCTTTATATTGCCGATCCCCAGTGGAATATTGCCCTGCTGCGTTATTTCAACCCGGTCGGCGCACACAAGTCCGGTCTGATTGGTGAAGATCCTAATGGTATTCCCAATAACCTGGTGCCTTATATTTCCCAGGTTGCAGTAGGCAAGCGGGAAAAACTCTCAGTGTTCGGTGACGACTACAATACTCCTGACGGTACCGGCGTGCGCGATTATATTCATGTAGTGGATCTGGCGGTTGGTCATATTAAAGCCCTGGAAAAACTCAACAGCAAGCCGGGACTGGTGGTTTATAATCTGGGTACCGGCCAGGGTTACAGCGTTCTGGAAATGGTGCGCGCCATTGAAAAGGCATCCGGAAAAAAAATCCCCTATCAGATTGTAGCCCGGCGTCCAGGCGATATCGCCCAGTGCTTTGCCGATCCGGGCTTTGCCCTGCAGGAAATCGGCTGGAAAGCGGAACGGGGACTGGACGAAATGGCTGAAGATACCTGGCGCTGGCAGAGTAACAACCCTGACGGTTACTCTAACAGCTGATTTTATTTATTGCGGGCCAGGGCCCGCATTTCCCCTTAAACCTGCCTGCCATCAGTTTTTTCCTACAAACCCGGATTTCTTTAGGTTTAAATAGCATTTTTTCTTTTCTGATTATCTAAACTTGACTGATGTCAATGATATTTTTGTCGTTACAATAGATACTTTCCAGCGGTTGTATGCAACCCGTTCTGACCACTTTAAACGCAGTAAAAACAATATAAAAAAACCCGGAAAAAACCATAATAATCTTGCCCAGGTCCAATGATAAGGAGAAAAGACCATGAGTGAAGTGTTTACAAAAACCATGGCCAGAAATATATTTTACGGGGGAAGTATTTTCTTCTTCCTGTTACTTCTGGCCCTAACCTTTGATACGCAGGGAGTGCTGCCCGAGCGTTCAAACAA
>JALUZF010000239.1 GCA_027012135.1 Gammaproteobacteria bacterium | reverse complement strand
CAATGGTACAAGTACCATAAAGCAGGAAAACAATACGTAGAACAGGAACGAAACTGGCCTACCAGCGTGGCTAATTATAAAGAGGTTTATAAAGAAGCGTTGAGCGCTCAGCGCTAAAATTTAAATACTAAAAAAACGGAAAAAAACATGAAAGTAACAATTTTTGGAACAGGCTATGTTGGTCTGGTAACAGGTGCATGTCTGGCGGAAGTCGGTCATCAGGTTATGTGTGTGGATGTCGATGAACAAAAAATTGAAGGCTTAAAAAAGGGTATTATGCCTATTTATGAGCCGGGACTGGACAGCATTGTTACAGAAAACCATAAAGAAGGGCGACTGAACTTTACCACAGATATCGAAGAAGGTGTCAAATTTGCTCCTATCCAGTTTATTGCCGTAGGCACACCGCCTGATGAAGACGGTTCTGCTGATCTGCAATATGTTGTTTCCGTAGCCAAAAGTATTGGTGAGCACATGGATGATGAAAAAATTGTTATTGATAAATCCACAGTGCCTGTCGGTACCGGAGACAAAGTAGCAAAAGCCCTGTCTGAAGAATTAACCAGGCGTGGTAAAAATATTTCTTTCCATGTGGTTTCCAACCCTGAGTTTCTAAAAGAAGGGGCTGCAGTTGGTGACTTTATGAAGCCGGATCGTATTATTATCGGTACCGATAATGAAGATGCTGAAAAGGCCATTAAAGAACTGTATGCACCTTTTAACCGTAACCACGACCGTATTATCTTTATGGATGTCCGCTCAGCCGAACTGACCAAATACGCTGCTAATTCCCTGTTAGCCACTAAAATCAGCTTTATGAATGAAATGTCCAACCTGGCAGAACGTCTGGGTGCTGATATTGAAAAAGTCCGTTTAGGTATCGGTTCTGATCCTAGAATTGGTTATCATTTTATCTACCCCGGCTGCGGCTACGGCGGCTCCTGCTTCCCCAAAGACGTACAGGCCCTGGCCAGAACCGCCAAAGAAATCGGCTACCACGCCGAACTCCTTGAAGCTGTTGAGTCGGTTAACTATCGTCAAAAAGAAGTACTTTTCAATAAAATCAAAACCCACTTTAATGGCGAACAGAACCTTAAAGGCAAAACCATTGCCCTATGGGGTCTGGCCTTCAAACCCAATACCGACGACATGCGCGAAGCCTCCAGCCGCACTTTAATGGAATCCCTCTGGAATGCCGGAGCCACCGTCCAGGCCTACGATCCCGAATCCATGGAAGAAACCCAACGCATCTACGGCAACCGCGACGACCTGAAACTCATGGGCACCAAAGAAGCCTGCCTCAAAAACGCCGACATGCTGGTCATCTGCACCGAATGGAAACAGTTTCGCGCACCGGACTTTGATTTAATCAAACAGGAAATCTCAGAACCTGTAATCTTCGACGGCCGGAACCTCTATGAACCAGAGCTGATGCATGAAAAAGGGTTTACCTACTATGCGATTGGGCGGGGGGAGAGTATAAAGAGATAGCGTTCAGCGCTGAGCGTTGAGCGTTGAGAAAGAGCGGGAGCAAGAGCTTTTCAGTAAATAAGTTAAGGGAGTGGCTTATGAGGTGTGAAAGACTGGATGTATGGAAGCGTAGTTGTCGATTAAGTGTTGATGTTTTTAAATGTTTTTGAGATTGTCGGGATTATGGTTTTAGGGATCAGATAACCCGTAGCTCTTTATCTATTGCCAGCAATATTGCAGAAGGTATTGAAAAAGAGTCAGGTAAAGAATAAATAAGGTTTATTGAAATAGCCAGAGGTTCTGGGGCAGAATTAATTACCCAGACTTATATTGGGATAGAAATTGGTTATATTGATAAATCCATTGGAATTAACTGGGTCAATGAAGTAAAAGAGATTTTAAGAATGCTCAATGGCCTCAAAAAAAATTACAGGAGGTAAGCAAAGAGTATTGACCGTAAAGCGTCACAAATGAGCTCGCACAATGCTCTTTCTCAACGCTCAACGCTCAGCGCTCAGCGCTTTTTGTTATGAAAATTCTAGTAACCGGATCCGCCGGCTTCATCGGCTCCAAACTTTCCGAACAACTCTGCCTGCGTGGTGATGATGTCGTAGGCATTGATATATTAAACGATTATTATGCTGTGAGCCTTAAAGAAGCCAGGCTTAAGCGAATAGAAGAAACTCTGAGCAGGGCAGAGTCTGATAAAACAGGCAAATTCCGTTTTATTAAAATGGATCTGGCTGATAGAGAGGCCATGGAAACACTGTTTGCAGAAGAACAGTTTGACAAGGTTATGAACCTGGCAGCTCAGGCCGGTGTACGCTATTCCATAGAAAATCCATTATCTTATGTTGAAAGCAATATTGTAGGCTTTGCCCATATCCTGGAAGGCTGCCGACATAATAAAGTTAAACATCTGGTCTATGCTTCTTCCAGTTCGGTTTATGGTTTAAATGAAAGCATGCCATTTTCTGTACATGACAATGTAGACCATCCGATTTCATTATACGCCGCGTCCAAAAAATCCGGTGAGCTTATGGCCCATACCTACAGCCATTTATACCAGCTGCCCACAACGGGTTTGCGTTTCTTTACTGTTTACGGCCCCTGGGACCGCCCTGACATGGCCCTGCAGAAATTTGCCAAGGCCATTTTTGAAGGCAAACCCATTGATGTATACAACTACGGTAAACACCGCCGGGACTTTACCTACATCGATGATATCGTAGAAGGCATTATCCGTGTACTGGACAATGTCGCTCAACCTAACCGGGACTGGAGCGGCGAAACCCCCGATCCCGGCAGCAGCCTGGCCCCCTGGCGTATATACAATATCGGCAACCAGCAGCCGGTAGAACTGTTAACCTACATCGAAACCCTGGAAAAACACCTGGGCAAAAAAGCCGAAAAAAATCTCCTGCCCCTGCAACCAGGCGATGTCCCCGACACCTTTGCCGATGTTGCCGATCTGGTCAAAGATGTCGGCTATAAACCCTCTACCACAGTAGAAGAAGGCATAAAAAACTTCTCCCAATGGTACAAGTCCTACTATAAAATAAACTGAATATTGGCAGAAAAGGTAATTTTAAATGAAAATTGTTTATTATGAGGAATAGGATACTTTATTCATCGAATTTCAAAAAAACAGCATCTATCCTTTGCAGATAGAAAAAGTATCATATGATGTCGTCTGATATGACAGTTTAATTTACACTGTCTTAATTAACAATATTCACCCAAAGCAAACCACACCACACCAAGCTCTCCCTTAACCCTTAACTTCTTATACACTATGCTCTTTCTGAACGTGGAATCCTTAGCTCTTTCTCAACGCTGAACGTTCACCACTGCTCTTTTATAGGATTCCCCTGACAGCCTCCCCCCCCATAAAGTGAGATAATCTCCCCAAATGGACAAAAACAATTTCAAACAACCCAGACTGGTGGTTTTCAGCACCCTGTTCCCCAATGCAAAACAGCCGAATGCCGGTGTCTTTATCCGTGAGAGAATGTTTCGCGTGGGTCAGCATGTACCTGTTATTGTGATTGCCCCTGTTGCCTGGTTCCCGGGGCAGGCTATTATCCGAAAAATTAAACCCCATTTTAGACCAGAGCCGGAAAAAGTTGAGATACAACAGGGGGTTACAGTCTATCACCCCAAATTTTTTTGTATCCCTGGAATATTTAAATGGCTGGATGGGTATTTTCTGGCTTTGAGCAGCTATTTTTTTATGAAAAAAATTAAAGCAGAATTTGATTTTAATATAATAGACTCTCACTTTGCTTATCCGGATGGATTTGCCGCAACACGACTTGGAAAAAGGTTAAATGTTCCGGTAACAATCACCCTGAGAGGAACAGAAGTCCCACATTCACGATCTAAAGCTAAACGCTTTTTAATGCTTAAAGCATTAAAGTCTGCAAATAGAATTTTTTCTGTATCCAGTTCATTAAAACAGCATGTTGTTCATTTAGGAGCTCCGGCAAACAAAATTCAGGTCGTGGGTAATGGTGTTGATACAGAAAAGTTTTATCCTGTTGATGGTCAGAAAGTTCGAAAGCAACTTAACATCAGCCCAACAGACAAAGTACTTATTACCATTGGGGCACTTGTAGAAAGAAAAGGGTTTCACCGGGTAATTGAGTTAATGCCGGAATTGCTAAAGCAACACCCGAACTTACACTATCTAATTGTTGGCAGCGCAGGTGTAGAGGGCGACTGGACAGAAAAATTAAATACTCAGGTTAAAACATTAAAACTGGAACACAATGTTCATTTTCTTGGCGCCAGACCACCTTCAGAATTAAAAGAAATATTATCCGCAGCCGACGTATTTGTCCTGTCAACCCGAAATGAAGGCTGGGCCAATGTCATTCTCGAAGCTCTGGCCTGTGGCTTACCTGTTATTGCCACCGATGTGGGAGGTAATTCCGAAGTGGTCTCTGACTCCAAACTGGGAACTATTGTTGAATTTGACAACAAA
Source organism: Gammaproteobacteria bacterium (assembly GCA_027012135.1). Classification (GTDB taxonomy): domain Bacteria; phylum Pseudomonadota; class Gammaproteobacteria; order GRL18; family GRL18; genus JANELJ01. The sequence goes on along the minus strand of JALUZF010000239.1, from coordinate 1,511 downwards.
AATGAATTAAAAACAGCCATAAGTACAGCAATGTCCAAAAACTGGGATAAGAATTACATTATAAAATATGCACAGGACAATAGCTGGAATAAGCGGGTTGATATATTACGTGCAGAATTTGAGAAATTAATATGAGAGATATTGCCTTACTTCTGGCTTTTGTTGCAATTATTCCCATTGTATTAAGAAAACCCTGGACTGGAGTTTTGGCCCTGGCATGGCTGGGTTATATGAACCCACACCGGCTGGCCTATGGTTTTGCAATGGACAAACCATGGGTGTTTATCATGGTTATTGCGTTATTTATAGGTCTGCTTTTTCTGCCAAAAGATCAAAGAGGGAAAATTCCATTTACCAGAGAAACTAATACCTTATTATTGTTTATAGGCTGGATGCTGTTCACTACTTTTTTTGCGGTATATAGTGATGCGGCCTGGGAACAATGGAATAAAGTCTGGAAAATTCAGTTAATTATTTTTATAACGCTATTGTTAATTAATAGTAAAGAAAGGATCAATGCTCTGGTATGGACTATTGTTCTTTCATTAGGTTTTTATGGTGTTAAAGGTGGTATTTTTACAATATTAACAGGTGGAGCCTTTCGAGTTCAGGGGCCTTCGGGGACATTTATTGCCGGTAATAATGAATTGGGCCTGGCTTTATTATTAACCGTTCCATTAATGCGCTATTTACAATTAACATCGAATAGTAAAAATATCAAATTGCTTCTCAATGTAATAATTTTTCTGACTATGGTCGCTATCTTAGGTACCCAGTCCAGAGGTGCTTTAGTGGGGGCAATCTTTATGGGCTTTTTCCTGATTTTAAAAAGCAGAAAAAAGTTCATGCTTTCCATGCTGGCTATAGCCTTAATAGCCGGTGTTTTCGCATTTGCTCCATCTTCATGGTTTAATAGAATGAATACAATTGAAACCTTTGAGCAGGATGAATCGGCAATAGGGCGTATTAATGCATGGTGGTTTGCCTATAATGTGGCAAAGGCTCGACCTACGGGAGGAGGTTTTGAAACATTCCGCTATGGAATGTTTAGGATTTATGCTCCAATACATGATAATGTTCATGATGCCCATAGTATTTACTTTGAAGTACTGGGTGAACATGGTTTTATTGGTTTAACATTATTTTTAACCTTATGGCTGTTTACATGGTTAAGTGCTTCACAAGTGATCAAACGGGTAAAAGGCCATGATGATCTGGTCTGGCTAAGAGATCTGGCCAGTATGCTGCAGGTTTCAATGGTAGCATATGCTACTGGCGGGGCTTTTTTGGGGCTTGCATATTTTGATCTGCCATATCATATTATTTCACTTGTTATCATTGCGAAAGTAATTAGTATTAAAGCTACTACTACCAAATAGAAGTAACAAATTTAAGTAATTTTATCTTAGAGAACAGGTATTATTGCTGTATATACTTTATGGCTAATTTTATATGAGAGAAAGCAGGCTTTAATAATAGAGACTGAATTAGAAGCTTGAATCCTTTTAGTC
>JALUZF010000238.1 GCA_027012135.1 Gammaproteobacteria bacterium | reverse complement strand
AGCTTAGGTAATATATATTATTTTTGACTGGAACTACGAAATATTCGAATCATAGTCTCGTTGTGATGAAACAGGTGTTATGATAATTGTGATGGCAAATTGAAATAAATCAGATTGTCTAAATTTCGGCAGTATTCAAATTTGTGTAAATCTTAGGGAGAGTAATAATGTCATTACATATACGCAAAGATCTAGTGTTAATAGCAGGAACCATGATTACTGCTATTACACTGCTGCTGGTACAGCCTGTACTGGCGGCTTCAGCAGCCGATTGTGCCGCTGAAGCCGATCGTGCAGAACGGGGTGCAAGCAGTACTACAGGTGGTATAGCAGGTGGCGCTCTGGCTGGTGCCGCATTTGGTGCAATTGTGGGCGATAGCAGTAAGGCTGCCGGACGAGGTGCTGTTCTGGGTGGCGTATTAGGAGGTGTCAGAAATAGTAATTCACGTAATGATGTTTATAAGCGTACTTATGATGCCTGTATGGCGCGCTCCCGAAACTCTAACTAATAACAGACTGGAAAACTAAATTTAAAGAGGAATTATTTTATGTTAAAGATGCATTACACAATGAAGACCATAATGACTGCCTGTGCTGCAGTATTAATAACTGCAAGCAGTACTTCATTTGCTTTAGAGACTGACTCCGAAGATATTGATATTAATGCTTATACCTGTAAAGATGTTATGCGTATGAGCGGGGGTAATCGAGATATTTCAGTTAGTTTTATTCATGGTTACTGGATGGGAAAAGCAGGCAAAACCAGCTTTAATAAAAAACAGGTAGAAGAAATGACCAATAAATTCTACGATTACTGCCTGGATAACCCAACTGAAAAAGCAGTTAAATCCATGGGAAAATTTGAGAAATAAGCATTGTTCATATCCAGACAACCGGGAAATTCAGGTTCTCAGTTATAATCCATTAAGCTGACGGGATTTTTCTAAGTTGTTTGGATACATTTATTATTGAGTACTCATTAAAGTATTACTACTTACCCTCCCATCAACGTTTTTCTATTTGCTTCTTCTCCAACATCATATACGTTTTATTTTAAATCTTTCTTAGGCGGTTAAAAAACATGCTGTCTTCTGACTAGCGTCGTCCACGAAACGAGCGTACCGGACGACTCATGCGCATACTGGAAGGCCGGCCCATATTCATGGCCGGTCTGGGTCGTACCGGACGAACCGCCGGACGGCTGGGACGGACAGGCTGAATGCTGGGGCCTCCCGGCCGAATGGGTTGAATACCCGGGCCTTTATCAATAGGCAAAATGGTTGGGCCGTCTGAAGGTGGTCTGGGGCGTACCGGCTGATCGGGGTTCTGGGGCTGGTCAGGATGATCATGCGGCGGATGATAACAGCAGTCGTCATCGTCATAATAATAGTAAGGGTAGCCATAACCATAATAAATACTGGGGCCGGTGCTATAACCTCCATATCCCCCGCCGGTACCGCAGCCGCTTAAGGATAGCAGTACTGCTGTCAGCAATAGTACAATAATCATCTGAATCGATTTTTTCATTATTATTGCTCCCCGCCTTCTGACTCAACCGGCCAGCGTTGTATTAATAATAATGCTCCGGTGGTAT
>JALUZF010000237.1 GCA_027012135.1 Gammaproteobacteria bacterium | reverse complement strand
GCGGTGTAGGTGTAGTAGTTCAGATCTGTTCTGACAGTTCCAATCTTTTTTGCCAAAAATCAGACATATTCTTATCAGATATTAATATATGTGGATTATTTGTCTGGATATGCATATTAAAACAGACCCGGTGAAAATATTTCGGAAATGCGGAGGTCAGCTTCGCATGAGTGAAGCGCTTGAACACGGTATCACCCGTTACATGCTCTATTCACTTTTAGACAAAGCATTAATCGAGCAAATCAGTAGAGGGGTATATCGGCTGGTTGAGCTGCATCCTGCCAGCAATCATGACCTGGAACTCGCCAGTGTTCTGGCTGACCATGGATATTGAAATGCTGGAAAAGACTGGAAACGAAGAGGAAAATATCACTGTATAGATCATCAGGAATCCCCCCCTGCCTTAGCTGAGAGAGAATGTTAAAAATTGATTATTATTGAGGTTTGAGTTTAAAACCGGGTGCAATAACCAGGTTTTCAACGCCGTAGAGTGCCGGGTGGTTTTTCAGCCAGAGATGATATTCCATACCTGTTAATGAATGATTTTCAGAACAGTCGATATTCCACCGGCGTAGCAGATAGCCGGCTACGGCGGCTCTGACATTAATATTTAATTGTGCGGTGTTTTTATTACCCTGCATGGCATAATCCATGGCAATTGTTTCAGGGTGTTTCAGGGAAGGGTGAGGGACAATCTCCAGTTCTACAATCCGATTCCACTGGTTATCAGATTCACGGGTTTCGTGTTCTGCAATATCAGATTCAATGATCTGCGGGTGTTCAATTCGGTTTACTACAAAGTCTGTAAAACGGGACTGTTTGCGATCATAGGCACGGATATGCCAGCGTAGGCCGTTATCCACCAGGGCGAAAGGAATAATCTGGCGGCTGGAAACACCGCTGCTTAACGAGTGGTATTTAATCTGTACTACCTGGTGCTGATGTATTGCCCGTGTGATGACGGAGAGTGTTTTTAGGTTAGTGGTATTTAGCTGGGTCGGCGTTTCGCAGGGCAGCATGGCTCTTGACTTTACGCCTACATAATTATCACCAAAGCCACTGGAAAGGGCCGCAAGGGCACGCTCGGGAGAATAGGGAAACAGGGGGACAAAATCTGGGCTGTAAAAATAACGGCGTTCCCGGGTTTTATAGATAATATTTTCTTCAGCCAGTTTTCGATAAAGGGCAATATCCCGGGTTGCAGCAGCTTCTTTCATGCCGAAGCGCTGAATGAGATCACTGCGCTGCATATCCCCCAGAAACATCAGTCTGAAATCAATATAGGAGAGTCGTTCTTTCTGTATCTGGCTGAGTTCCGCTAAAGTCTGTTCCCGTTTCTGCTGGTTCAATTTAATACCTGTTTATGTCATAGTGAGCAGCGAATACCAGGGCCGGATCGTACTTTGGTTAAAATATGTTCAACTTGAAATTTATAACCTCTGAGTATCCATTGGCCGTGCTTCTTGATGAAGTTTCGGCAGCAGGGACGCTGCCGAAAAGCCTCCATGGATGGATTCACGGCGTCTTCAGCAAGGAGCACGGCCAATGGATACGGTATTTGCGTCTAAATGAGAATCATTAAAAGTATGCTCCCGC
>JALUZF010000236.1 GCA_027012135.1 Gammaproteobacteria bacterium | reverse complement strand
ATTCTATAGTGGACCCCGAAAACTGGACAGTATGCTAAGCAACAAGGCAGCCTGTCCAAGGGGGTAAATTATGAGACGTAAAACGTACAGTAAAGATCTGAAAGCCAAGGTGGCTCTGCTGGCCTTAAAGGCCCAAAAGACCAACGGTGAAATTGCCTCTGAGTTTTCTATCCATACCTCACTGGTGAACCGTTGGAAACAAAAAGCCATAGACGGGCTACCAGAAATTTTTGGCGGCAAACAAGACAAAACCATCAAGGCCATGGAGGCTGAACGGGATAGATTGTACCAGCAAATCGGCAAGTTGCAGGTTGAACTGGACTGGTTAAAAAAAACAACAGGGCATCTGGGTTAAGTACGGCTGTCAAGAGGTCATACATTGACCCTACCCATCCGAAAATCAGCATTGCCCGTCAGTGTGATCTTCTGGAACTGGCCAGGTCCAGCTACTACAACGGCACCATAACTAATCGAGAAAGCGAGGAAAATATTCATCTCATGAAAATAATAGATGAAGAGTACACCAAGCATCCGTTTTATGGAAGCCGTAAAATGCGCGATGCCTTACGCCGCCGGGGCCACCGGGTTAACCGCAAACGGATTCAGCGACTCATGCGAATGATGGGGATTCAGTCTATTGCCCCTCGGCCGGGCACGAGCAGGCCGCATCCTGAGCACAAGGTCTATCCGTATCTCCTGAGGAATTTGGAGGTACGATGTCCTGATCAGGTATGGTCTTCAGACATCACCTACATCCCTTTACGTGGTGGATTCGCCTACCTGGTGGCGGTAATGGACTGGTTTAGCCGGTATGTGCTTTCTTGGGAGATTTCCGTCAGCATGGACAAGGAATTCTGTCTTTCCGTCTTGGAGTCCGCCTTGAGATGCTTTGGGAGGCCTGACATTTTCAACACTGATCAGGGTGCTCAGTTCACCAGCAAGGCATACACAGACATCCTGAAGGATAACGAAGTGTTAATCAGTATGGATGGTCGTGGACGCGCCTTGGATAATGTATTTATCGAGCGTCTCTGGCGGAGCGTAAAATACGAAGAAATCTATCCAAAGGAATATGACAGTTGTTCTGATCTGGTCGCAGGATTAAGGGATTATTTCATATTCTATAACTCCAACCGCCCACATACCTCATTGGGCGGGAGAACACCGGCGGAGGTCTATTCTGGTTGCGCCGGCGGGAAATCGGCATGGAAGGAGTGTTGAAGATGTTTTCCTGGCTCGCGCTGCTCACCCAATCAGGTTTATCGCATTAGGGGCATATGGATGAGGGAAAGAGCACTGAAAATGGTGAAAGGCCGGGAATTCCCGGCCCCTCATCCACACGCCACTCTCCACGGCGCTCGGGTCGCTCCTCAGCGTTGCCCTATCCTCCGGGAGAGTAAGGTAAGTGTAACACAGTCAGATGGATTTTCAAAGATCAACAGATACCACAAACGGCATATATCGGTATTGTGAAAAATTGCTTAACTGAGGCTTAAAATTGTCTTGACAATGGGGTCCACCTCACTCATCGACTGGCAGATCGACTCGCCGGTGGCAGGAGAGGGTAAAAAATTAGGGAACACGTCGAGGCGGGAAAATTTT
>JALUZF010000235.1 GCA_027012135.1 Gammaproteobacteria bacterium | reverse complement strand
GAAAGACTGCATTCTGCCAATGATTATTTATCACCTAAAGATTACGAAGAACTACAGAAAATGGCTTAAAAAAGTGTCCGGGAAAGTGTTGACAGATCAGTGAACCGCCCTATGCGGACCCGCATGCAGGGTGGTGTGGGGGCTGGAGGTTAAATACCTCTGGCTACCCGATTAGGGTTTCTTACAATTAGCATACCACCCGCCTATACCAAACCTCTGCTTTTTTACAAAGTTATTTAGAATTTCTTTACGACCATACTCTAATGCTTTTGCCTCAATAAGATCTAAAAGGGCTTTTGCTTTTCTCGCTTTAGCATTATGATCAGGGTCATCTCCACACTCAAGATGAAAATTCACACTTGAAGACTCATCAATAAATTTCAAAGTTAAGTCTGCCAGTTCTTTATCTCGTGATTGTTCTTGCAGCTTTTTCTCTACAAGTTTTTGTTTTTCATCTAGCAATTTCTTACTTTCTGCATATTGCTTTATCATTAAATCAACTTTGATTTGTGAGGCTATTACTTCTTGTTTTACTTTTTCTGCCTCTATCCGCTGTTGATCAAGATAGTACCAACCGCCAGCAAAGAGTAAGCCAACTAAAATAAATGAGGCTATATTTTCTTTAATTTTATTGAGTGATATATCTATCATGTTCCCCTTTTAAGACCCTAATGCGGAGCTGAGCGGTGTCCGCTCAGCTCCGCGTTGTCGCCCTCCGCAAAGCGGAGGGCGACAACGCCCCGCGTAACCGGCTGCCCAAAGGTGCAGAGCGAAGCGGCGCAGCTTTGGGCGGTCCGAGTTGACGCGATTGCTAGCTCTATGGGAAGTGAACTGACCACTCATCCCATGATGCCCCGTTACTTAACTGACCTCGTTCAACTTTCGGTCTAATTTCATTCGTATATATGTCTGCATCCCACATCCTCATTGTTCCCTTTCCAGAGCCACTGATATTTGTTACCCGATAGTAGTCAGCAAGACTACGATACTCAGGGTGCTCCCAAGCAAGCTTTTGTGACAAATAAGAAATAAGAACTCCTACAGGAGTAAAATGACCGACTTGGTTCTCGTAACTGGTTGAATGCCCGATATATGCCGTTGTTGCCGAACCTTTTGGGCCATATATTGGTGCCATTTGGCTCCAATCCGGTATTTGATTTGGGCCAAAGAAAGTCATTATTGAGGATGTCCATGCTGCCAGATCAGCAACACATAGAAGGTCTAACAAATTACGTGGATGGTTTACATGAGCCTTATCTTCAGTAATTAGTTTATTTTCTATGTTCTCTAGTGGCGTTGATTTTTCGCCTTTCCAGCTATGGGAGTGAGCCAACAGGCCGTATACAATTGGAGAATGAAGTTCCTTGTATGGGGTTCCGCTTCGTGCAGGGAATAGAGATTTTACTTTGACACAGTTTTCAATTGCCTCTTGTATATGAGAAGCAATCAATGTCACTTTACATTCAAATGCAGCGGCAACACCTGCGGCCAAATATACTTTCTTATCAAGTAGTTTTCTTGGGTATGAATCTTTTAGTACCAAAATGTCAATCTGGGGACTCATCTTGCCTTCATGACTAATGATGCGGCCTTTAGTAACAACCTCATATGTTGCTGGCAACCAATCTCTCAGCAAGGTAGCCCAGTTTTCTTCTCCTTGATCACCGGCTGTTCCTGGGTCTTCAGTTGCTCTCTTTTGGATCCTCTCATATTCAGAAGCCATATCATTGCTAATTTGCGACATAAAATCGTAAAGATCATGGCTCTTTTCTTCCACTATCATTGGTACCTCTTCGTTTTTAAGAGCTAACAAGTAATTGAGCAGTTTCGTTTAATTATGACACACATTTAAAGCTTACTCAAAAATCAACTTTGAAGCTTGTATTTCTTTTCTGGATAACACGCACTTCTGGATACATCATAGTTTATAGATAAAACCAGGCGAATATTTTTATAATAACCAGCCTGGCTTCTTCATAGAAATGTATTTTGCTAACTTATCAGGCCAGCAGCATTATCCACTGTGCATAAATAAAACTCCGTTTGTAATTTTCCCGGAAATCTCTCATATTGCTCTTTCTCAACGCTGAACGCTCACTTCCACCACGTTGTCAAAAAAGGAATATAAGAAATCAACAACAGCCACACCAGCATAATCATCAAAAACGGAAAGGTAGCCTGGAACAGCTTTAGGATAGGCTGTCTGAAACGCTGGCTGGCGATAAACAGGTTAATGCCTACCGGCGGTGTCATATAACCAATTTCCAGGTTGGCCAGGAAGATAATGCCCAGGTGAACAGGGTCTATATTGTAACGCATGGCCAGGGGAATAATCAGGGGGACTACAACTACAATGGCAGAAAAAATGTCCATCATGGCACCGACCACCAGCAGGAACAGGTTAAGCAGTAATAAAAACTGCAACTGACTGTCAATATGCTGTTCAACCACGGCCAGTAAGCGCATAGGCAGTTGGGAATCTATCAGTAGATTGGTCAGTCCCATAGCCACGCCCAGAATAATCAGAATACTGCCCACCAGGGTGGTGGTTTCAATGAGTATTTTAGGCATGTCCCGGATAATATGGATTTTCTTACTGATCACCGTTTCCACAAACAGGGTATAGGCGGCGGTCAGTGCGGCCACTTCGGTAATGGTTACAAAACCGCCGAAAATGCCGGTAAAAATAAATACCGGCATCATAATGTCCCAGATACCTTCGCGCATGGCGACAATAATTTTAGACCAGGAAAATTTATGGGTTGGAATATTGAGTTTATGGGCAGAGAAAATACTGAATATGGACAACATAACCAGCAGTACCAGGCCGGGCAGCATACCGCCGATAAACAGTTCATCAATACTGACACCGGAAACAATACCATAAAGTAGAATGGCCATACTGGGCGGGAATAACAGGCCCAGGGAACCGGAGGTGGTTAGTAGTCCCAGGCAGAAACGATTTCGATACTGAGCATTTTCCAGCATGGGATAAAGCAGGGCACCCAGGGCAATAATAGTCACACCAGAGGCACCGGTAAATGCGGTAAAAGCAGAACAGGATACAATGGTGACAATGGCCAGGCCGCCGGGCATCCAGCCCAGCAGGGCATTAAATAGTTTAATCAGTCGTTTGGTACCGTCACCGGCGGATAAAATGATCCCGGCAAAGGTAAACAGGGGGATGGCCACCAGGTTAGGCTGTGAAGCCAGCCGATACAGTTCAATGATCAGGATACTGGGATCCAGCTCAGCCGAATAACTGGCCAGCAGGCCACCGGCCCCCATAATGGCAAATAGTGGCGTACCCAGTATGGCCAGCAGCACCAGTACCAGAATTAGAACAGCTATAATCATTGCTTAAAATCAACACAGGAGCAATTGGCTGCAGGACAGGGTGTTTCGTCTTTAACGACCCGTTCAGGTTCAAACCGGGTAATGCTCAATAATAACAGGTGCAGACTTAAAATAGAAAATCCGGCTGGCAATATCAGGGCAAGGTATACAGACCAGCGCTCATTAGAAGGCGCGTATTCCCATTCCTCCTGCCAGAACACCTGGGCATACCAGGCCAGGATTCCGCTGATCACTGAACTTAACAACAGCAGGGGACGGATCAGTTTTTTCTGTGTTTCGGGTTTTAAAAAATGTACCAGTATATCAATTTTAATATGCCGGTTCTGTTCCGATACCAGTGCCGCGCCCATAAAAATAATAAACAGAATCAAATGGCGGGAAACCACTTCCATATGAGTAAAACCGGTATCAAAGAAATTACGCGAGATGATCTGAACAATGGCCATAATCAGCAGTAATAATAAACTGCTGGCGGCTACAAATTTTTCAAAAATAATCAGACCATGCTTGATCCGGTATATAATTTTAAGTCCAGTTGACATTATTTAGACACTCATTTTTAAACAGGCTGAAGCAAAATTATCAACTCACCTGGCTGCTTTAGATTCAGCCTGTTTTTTGCGAAATTCATCCAGTAGTTTGGTGGTTCGCGTGAACATTTTCTTGGATATATAATCGGAATCAATCAGCTTTTGTGCGGCCTTATCACGAATTGCCAGCATTTCCTGTTTTTCCTGTTCATTCCAGTCCCACATAAACTTAATGCCACTTTCTTTTAATAATTTAATACTCTGAACATTATCACGACGGGTGATTTCATTAATCCGCCTGCCCGCTTCCTTTCCCGTGGTTTTTAACAGTTTCTGCAGATCATCCGGCAGTTTCTTATAAAAACGATTGCTGACCACCAGGGCACCAATCGCATTAGTCATGGTCACATTGGTGGCATAAGACAGTTTGGTATGCCATTGCATGGTCAGGGCTCCGAAAGCGGAATTATAAACGGTATCAATACTGCCGTGTTTGGCCGTCAGCTGAGTATAAACCTCAATAATAGACAGGGGTACGGGTGAGACGCCGGCGACTTCTGCAAAGGCTTCACCAATGGGATCACCCTGCCACAACCAGATACGGCGTTGTTTCAGTTCTTCCAGGGAATGAATAGGTTTCTTGGAGAAAAAATGAATGGCACCGACTTCCGGCCAGCCCAGCAACTCAAAACCCTTGTAGCGGAAACCGGCTTCAATTTCAGGCATCAGTTTATCCCGGACATAGTCCGATTCATCGGTATTTTTAAACAGGAAGGGCATTTCCAGTACCCGTGCTGATGAATAAATACGGCCGACGCCATAACCGGTGAAAAAAGCACCCTGCAGCTGACGGCTGCGGATTTTTCTCAGTACATCGGGCTCATCACCCATTACCCCGCCGGGATAAATCTTGAATTTAAGACGGCCGTTACTTTTTTTATACACCTCTTCTGCCCAGCGGTCGATTTCTTTCATCCAGGCGGTATCGGGTGGCACCAGAGTGGCAAATTTAAAAGTGTACTGTTCTTGTGCACTGGCACTGGCTGCTGTCAGCAAAGCGGCCAGCAGCAGAGAGCTTAAAATCAGGGCGCAGACCAGAGAGCCAGCATAGATACGACGAATAAAATGTTTTAAAACCATAAATCTTCCTTCTCCAGTAATAGAGAAGCCTTCTGTTTGGAAATATTGTTAATTAATGCCTGTTCCGGGTATAAATTGTCCGGTGCATTGATAATGTGAGTTAATAAACTGTGGAAGCCTTCCCTGTTAAAACGCTGGCGTTCCAGATATTTGGCCTGCAGCAGATCAACCACCAGCAGCCTGTTGTGATTGGCCGTATTGGCAATAGCAAAATGTTCTTCAGAGAGCTTATAGTTACCGCCCAGCATAGGGGATTTGCTGCCGTAGTAGGCACCAAAGAAAATATGGGCACCGCTCATATAAAAGTTTTCATCCAGCTCCAGAACCCGCTGCATCAGCATCACGGCCTTAGGCAGCTGGGCCAGGCTGGTAGCCTTATCGCGGTTTAAATCAATGGATTTGGCCCAGCAGGAGGCGGTCCAGAACAGGGAGGGAACACTGCTTTTGCTCAGTTTATCAATACGCTCCTGAAGATTTTCCAGTTCACCGTCCAGTGCCTGGGCACTTAGTCCGTCTTCCAGCAGGGCATGACGGGCATGCAGATAGCCGCGATGGTAGAGTTCAGCAGCCCGTACCGGGTCGGTATCTTCCACAAAACCAAAGGCGTAACCATAATAGGCCTGGGCAGCGTAGAGACGCAGGTTTTCATTATCAGGATCGCTGATTAACATACCTTCAATCAGGCTGATATTACCGGGAATGGCAGATTCTGCCAGTTTTAGATCGGTTTCCTGGTTTACAGCAACTACTCCCCCGTCAATCAGCGGCATAGCGGCACGAACTGTAAGCTGGTTGATTGAGCAGGCGCTTAATGTGCTGACAATAAACAGGATGGAACCCAGTTGTAGAATTTTTTTCATGATCGGGTGAGTAGTGTAATGAACATGCTTTATTTTAACCTTGCAGAGGATAATATGTCTTATAAAAAGTATTTAAAGTAATAAAAAAAGATATTACGGATTAAACCTTATGATATGGTGTAAGTATTAG
>JALUZF010000234.1 GCA_027012135.1 Gammaproteobacteria bacterium | reverse complement strand
ACCTGCTCAACCTGGACGGTACCGGTTATTTTTCTTCCAGCAAACGTTATTCTCCGGCCTGCCTGGAAAAGAAGAGCCGCAGCGGCAAAATAACCTACCATTTGCAGGCCGTTGGCGCAGCTATTGTTCATCATGACTTCCGGGAGGTGATCCCTCTTTGCCCGGAAATCATCAGGAAGCAGGACGGCGCCACCAAGCAGGATTGTGAACGAAACGCCATCAGAAGAATGTTGGTTAAGCTGCGTCAGGATCATCCTCACATGAAGTTCATTATCAACGAGGACTCCCTGGCCTCCAACGCACCACATATCAGAGACCTGCAGAAACTTGGTTTCCGTTACATCCTGGGTGTCAAAGAGGCTGATCACAAATTTCTCTTCCAATACGTTGATCAGGCGGTAGAAGAGGGGCAGGCAGTAGAGATGGTTCTTCCAGATGAAAAGAACGAAGGGGTGTTCCACTGTTTCCGCATTATCTACGATGCACCACTCAATAAAGGAAACCAGGATATCAGAGTCACTTTAGTCGAGTATTGGGAGGATAATCCCAAGAGAAAGAAACCGTTGCGTTTCAGCTGGATAACCGATCTGCCAGTGACGCCGGACAATGTGTACGAATTCATGCGTGGTGCCCGAGCCAGATGGAAGATAGAGAATGAGACCTTCAACACCTTGAAGAACCAGGGGTACCATTTCGGCCATAATTTCGGTCTTGGCAAACTGCACCTGAGCGAGGTGTTTGTACATCTTATGATGCTGGCCTTTCTGGTGGACCAGATTCAGCAGTTGTGCTGTCCGTTGTTTAAAGCGGCCCGCAAGCTGTATCGCACCAATCGATCCTTCTGGGAAAAGGTCCGGTACCATTTCTACGGGTATGTACTCAACACCATGGAGGAGTTGTATTATACCCTGTTACTGGCACGTCGATATAACCTTACCTCATAGACGGGAGGGGTTATATCGCTATTTCAAAGATCAGGTCTCCCGGTTAAAAATGGCGACCGGGAGCGGATGGACACGTTTGTCCAAAAAACGGAAGTTTTGTCTTGTTACGTACAAAATTTTGCAAATGTGTCGACAGAAAGAGCTGGCTTTACCGTTTTCCCTGTATCGTCGACTGAAAAATCAACTCTTCGGCGGTCGATTATGGCCGTCCGGGAATAGCTGGCATACAAGTAGAGGGAAGAAAATTTTTCCACAGGGTGAACCAGGAAAAGGTATAGATCTATTTACACCTGTAGTGCCGATAGAAAAACAACATCCATATTTTGTTCGTCTTACACGTACTCCTCACTTGTACTCAGCAAAGTCAGTCATTAATGCTATCATGCCTTATTTTGTTGACGTGGACGGTAACTTTGTTGAACAATTTCAGTCAACTGGATTTGACTCCCGTGTTTGGGAACTGTATCTAAACTCTTATTTCAAAGAGGAGGAACTATTTGTAAATCGTGAAAATAATACTCCCGACTTTATTGTTGAGAAATACGGGGTCAAAATTGCAATAGAAGCAGTCATCGTCGGGAGAAAAAACGACAACCCTGTAAAATTTATTCCAAATTTTGCAAGAGACATTTCTCCAGAAGACATGGTTGAGTTTACTGAGAATATTATGCCTATCAAGTCACTGCTGTCCGGTTAAGGAAATAAATATGAAATAGATACGGCCTGAAGAGCTCCTTTTGTGTATAGTGTTATTGACGATAACAGACTAACATAAAAGGAGATTCAGGCCATGGCCCATAGTAACACGGTACTCGCTCAATTGCTCAAACTTATTGACAGACATGATTTCCAAAAGCTGGAAAAAGGCCCCTTTCGGCCCCAACGTAAATATCGTGCCCTGACTCGCTGGGGGCAGTTTACAACGATGATGTTTGCCCAAATTACCGGTAGAGCAAGCCTGCGGGATATTAGTGACTCCCTGCAGACTCAAGCTGGAAGTTTATATCACCTCGGCATCCAATCAGTAAAAAAATCTACCCTTGCCGATGCAAACAACAATCGATCCGCCGATTTTTTCCACGCTTTTTTCGAGAAGACCTACCAGCGCTGTGCCTCTATCGCACCGGGCAAGAAGAAATTCCGCTTCAAAAACAAACTTTACTCGCTTGATGCTTCCACCATTGATCTCTGTTTATCGGTTTTTCCCTGGGCTCGATTCCGTTCCGCCAAGGGCGGAATCAAGCTGCATGCTGTTCTGGACCACGATGGGCATATCCCTGCTTTTACCAGTATCACTGATGCCAAGACCTCGGATCTGTCTTTTGCCAGGACACTTACACTGCCTGCTGGTTCCATTGTGGCAGCTGACAGAGCATATATTGATTTTGCCTGGCTTTATGCACTCAACCAGCGCAGGAATTATCTTGTTACTCGCCTTAAAAGCAATATCAAGTATCGGGTTGTTGAGCGTCGTTCCGTATTAAAGGGTAAAGGTGTCACCTCGGACCAGACCATCATTTTAACCGGTACCAAGGCCGGAGACTGCCCCATTCCCTTACGCAGAATCGGTTACAAAGATCCCAACACAGGTAAGCAGTATTTTTTTCTGATCAACAATTTCCACTTGGCTGCCAAAGCATTGCCGATATCTACAAGGCTCGCTGGAAGATCGAGCTGTTTTTCAAGTGGATCAAGCAAAACCTGAAGATTAAAACTTTTCTCGGAACCAGCCGCAATGCAGTCATGACGCAGATATGGATTGCCCTGATCACGATGTTGCTATTCGCTTATATGAATTTTTTGGCAAATCTTGGTCAATCTATTACACAGATCCAGCGATTACTGCAGTTAAACCTGTTCAAAAGGCAGAGTTTGTGGGCGCTGTTTGATCCACACCGCCCACAGAACATAAAATCGGATTCCGTCAGAAATTATTGTTTAATTTCAGTTCACTATAACCGGACAATAGTGATATCAGGATGTTTCCGCTCAGAAGAAGGTGCTCAGTTTTTTTGTCGGATCCGCAGTTATATTTCTTCTTGTCGTAAACAGGATATCGCAACAACAACAGCCTTGTCATTATTGTTCAAAGGCGAGTTGCCGAATTTTATGCATTAATATTGAACTGCGTGGAAATTACGCTGAATGGTTACCTGTGGCGTATGCTCAGGAAGCGACATCCGAGGAAATCAAAAACTTGGTTGTTCAGGGAGTACTGGAACAACACGGAACGGAAGCACATCTTCGCTGTCAAATCCATGACCGGAAAAGGCATAGAAAAAGTCTATCAGGTCGTACGCATAGGTTCCATAGGGATCAGAAGACACATTAAAATCAAAGCGGTGGCAAATCCTTACTCCCCTGAATTTGCAAAATACTTTTGGATCCGCAGGAATGTTAAGGAGAGTAAACTCTTACCGGCACTTTTATCAAGAGAATTCCGAGCGCAGTTTACATGAGGAAGTAACATAGTCGGGCCACCCCAAAGGGTTGCCTTTGAAATGCTTGAGCCGTGTGATGGAAAACTATCACGCACGGTTCTTAGGGGAGAAGGAAGCCACAAGGCTCCTGCCCTACCCGGTATTCATGGGAAGATCTGTTTGTTTTTGGCTTTAGGTAATGACAATCTGATTTGCTCAACCAATACGTCTTGCAGGATGGCACATGGTTCTGTTACTGGCGAAATTGAAAAAAACGAATAAGATCAGATTGTGGGAGCAAGCGAACCACAATCTGAACCGTTTGTTGGACAAGCCCGGTGATATAATAGAAAAGAGCTTTTTTACGGCAAGGCTTCCGAATCAGACAGAGTCGTGAGCAGGGGTAAAATCCCTGCCTGAGGCGTGATCTTTGAAAGAATACTTCCGTGGAAGTGGTCCCTGGAAGCAATATATGGCGTTTTTTTGGATAAGATATCCATTACCTACCGGGTCATTCGGTTTTTTTCATTCCCGGGCTGTGATCTGCTGGTTACATGACGATTCCCCCTCGACAGGTCATCCCCCAAGGGAGTAGTGAACGTGCAGGTGGCTTTGGAATTATAACCCGGTAAGGATTAAGATGGCACTTACAAAACTTGAGCAAGACGTTTTGCCACCTGGTCGAGGTTATTGATATAATCATAGGCCAGGGGATCAAAAACCATCACCGTTCCACCGATGGCCTCGGCTATGACCCGAGCCTTTTTCCTGGAAAATTGCGGCTGGACAAAAATTACCCGTACACCCTCTTTTTTAGCCTCTTCAATGAGGCGGGCCAACTGTTTTGAAGACGGGTTCCGGCCACCGGCCTCAACTGCTTTCTGGCGCAGGCCATATGCCCTGCAGAAATAGCCATAAGCTGGATGATAAACAAAAATGGTTTTACCAACCGATTTTTTTAATTCTTTCCGAATGCGCCTATCCAATGCGTCAAGATCATCGGCAAATTTTGTATAATTTTTCTCATATTCCACTCTGTTGCCGGGATCTATTTTGGCAAGGGTTTGCATGATCACCCGTCCCTGTCGTTTGACCAGCATGGGGTCCATCCAGGTGTGGGGGTCAGGTTCCTCCTTGCCTTTCTCCAGCGTCTGCCTGAGCCCGGCGCTGGTATCGACAATCAGCAGGTCCGGCATGGTGCGCCTGATTTTTGCCACAAGTGTCCGTTCAAACGGCACTCCAATACGGAAGAAGACCCGGGCTTCCGCCAGCCTGGCCATCTGTTTGGGAGTGGGCGCATAGGTCGCTGGACCGGCACCTGGCCTGACCAGGACCTCAACCCGGACATGGTCACCCCCTATCCGTTTGACAAAATAGGCCTGGGGCCGGATGGAGACAAAAACAGGAATGGGCCGGCCATGGACCGCATCCTGTCCGGCGGCTGCCGCAGAGTCCATACAGAAAAACCAACCCATCCCGATTGCGACCAGGACCGGCAGTATTGCCCCTGATCGTAGCCTTGGCAGCATAAAAAGATGCATCCACCTCATTGATCCCCTCCATTGAGGCGCCTGTTCAACACTTCCAGCGCCTGATTTTCCGAGACAAAAATATTCTCCGGGCCGATAATCTTATCAAGCCCTGTTCGTTGTATAATTGCAGCCACATTGTCGCGTAAATTACACAGTGCCAGGGTAATGCCGGCGATCTGCAACCGTTCGTGCAGGTTAATAAACATCTCGACCCCGGAGGCATCAAGACTGTTAATGCCGCCACACTCTATCAGGATAATCTGCAGGTTCGGGTCGTTGCCAATAATCTTCAGCACCGAATCGTTGATATAGCTGACATTGGCAAAATAGAGGTGACCGCTGAAACGAATGGCAATCAGGCGTGGATGCAGTTTGGGCAGATTATAGCGGCGGGCATCCCGAAGCACGCCATTTTCATCCTTGCCGAGAATGATGACCTCAGGCTTCATGGTGCGATAGAGAAACATGATCAACGATAAAATAATTCCGGTCAGGATACCGTTCTGGATATTGGGCGCAACCAGTAAGGTGGCGGCAAAGGTGACGATTGCAGCCACGCCATCATCCTTCCTGGCAACCCAGGCCATCATAAACTGTCGGAAATTTATCAGGTTGAACACGGCGGCCATAATTACCGCCGATAACACCGGCTTGGGCAGATGATACAGAAGAGGTGTACAAAACAGGAGAACAATGAGCACCATACCCGCACTGAAGACCGAGGCCAGTCCTGTTTTTGCCCCGGCGATCAGGTTGAGAGCGGAACGTGAAAACGAGCCGCTGACCGGCATGGAATGGCTGAAGGCTGCAACTATCTTGGCCATCCCCTGTCCTATCAGTTCCTGGTTCTCATCCCAGCGGGTACGGGTTTTAATCGCGATAATCTTGGAACTTGACATCGCCTCCATGAAACTGATGATGGCGATAATAAAAGAGGCCGGACCAAGATGGGCCGCGGTCCGGTAATCAATGTCGGGCATAGACAACCCTGGCAGACCGCGGGGGATGGCGCCAACAACCGCGCCGCCATCGGTTTCGAATCCGATCAGCCAGCTCACCAGGGTTGCCAGAGAGACAACAAGGAGAACCGCGGGGAATTTGGGCGCGGTCTTTTTCAGGATCAACAAAAGGG
>JALUZF010000233.1 GCA_027012135.1 Gammaproteobacteria bacterium | reverse complement strand
GCGCGGTCAGCGGCAATCTGGGCTTCGTATTTATCGCCCACTGCCAGCAGTTTTTCCTTGGTCATTAATAAATCACCACGTTCTTCTCCGTGGTATTCAAAAATCCGGGTTTCCACAATGGAATCTACCGGACAGGATTCTTCACAAAAACCGCAGAAAATACACTTGGTTAAATCAATATCATAGCTTTTGGTTCTGCGTGTACCGTCTTCCCGCTGTTCTGACTCAATGGAAATAGCCAGTGCCGGACAGATGGCCTCACATAGTTTACAGGCAATGCAGCGTTCTTCACCATTAGCATAACGGCGTTGTGCATGCAGACCCCGAAAGCGAAAAGACTGAGGCGTTTTTTCTTCCGGGTACTGTACCGTAATCTTTTTCTTAAAAAGATATTTGCCCGTCACACTCAGCCCCTTAAAGAGTTCTGCTAAAAACAGGCTATTAAAAAATTGGATCAATTGCTGCACAAATTATCTCCAGAAACCTTTACTAACGACTTTACTATTTACCATTTTGCTCTTTATATATGAATACTTACTTTTATCAATCCGCTCTTAGCCCTTAATAAACCAGGGGGCTAATTCCAGGTAATACATTAAACCTACCACATAAATCCAGACAATGGTGATGGGTATAAATACTTTCCAGCCCAGGCGCATGATCTGATCATAACGATAGCGTGGAAAAGTGGCCCTGAACCACAGGAACAGGAACATAAATATTGCGGTTTTGGCTAATAACCAGATAATACTGGAACCGGCCAGGAAACTGTCTCCCAGGCCCAGGGCACTGACACCTTCAAAAGGTGATAACCAGCCGCCCATAAACATCAGGGCTGCCATAATGGAAATCAGGATCATATTGGCGTATTCCGCCAGGAAGAAAATAGCAAACAGAATACCGGAATATTCCACATGGAAACCGGCCACAATTTCAGATTCACCTTCGGCCACATCAAAGGGGGCACGGTTGGTTTCTGCCACACCGGAAATAAAATAAATAACAAACAGAGGCAGTAATGGCCACATATACCAGCCCCAGATACTGCCGCTCTGCCCTTCTACAATATCACCGATATTGAGGCTGCGGGCCGCCATAACGACACCGACCAGGGCAAAGCCCATGGCAATTTCATAGGACACCACCTGCGCCGCTGTTCTTAAGGTACTCATAATGGCGTACTTGGAGTTTGAAGACCAGCCCGCCAGAATAATACCGTACACCCCGATGGAGGTCATGGCCAGGATATAGAGCAAGGCTACATTAATATCCGCCAGTACCATTTCTGAACCAAAGGGTACTACGGCCCAGGCCGCCAGTGCCGTGGCAATCGCCAGGGTCGGCGCAATGGTAAACAACACCTTATTCGCATCAGAAGGAAAAATGATTTCCTTAAACATCAGCTTCATGGCATCGGCAATAGGCTGCAGCCAGCCGCGTGGTCCGACGCGGTTAGGCCCGATACGCACCTGCATATAGCCGATGATTTTTCGTTCTGCATAGGTGAAATACGCGACAGTCAATAATAACGGCACCAGGATCACAATGATCTTGAGCAGTATATTAATCACCGGTATTTCATAAATGGATAAAATCAGGTCTAACAAAATCGGCTCCGTTTATCTAAGCTGTTTATTTTGCACTTTTTAAAACTTTTTATAAATAAATGTAAATATTTATAAAGCTGTTTGCTATTTTGCCTTAAGTTCAATGGCATTATAACCGCCGCCTAAAGCCGCTGCGGACTCAATACCCGCCGGAATATAGACGCAATTATCGGCAATTCGATCATCGATACTGACACTCATGTCCACCAAATGTCCATCCTGTACGGCTGAAACTGTCTGGCCGTCCTCTATTTTCAGTTTCTCTGCGGTCGCTGAGTTTATTCGGGCACAGTTAACCTGAGCATCAGCGGTTTGCTGCAGAGCTTCTGCCCGTCGGACTACCGCATCTACCGCATATATCGGTAGTTCTGCAATGCGTTGCAGAGCAGTTTCTGCAGTGCTTTTATCTGGACATTGCCAGGATAGTTTATTGCCTGCTTTATCTGTTACTGCATCACCGGCTGCACTCTTAACATCAGCCAGAACCTCTTCTGAACTCTGGTAATCAAAACCGCTGACATCAAACAGATTACCCATGACCCGTAAAATCTTCCAGCCCGGCTTGGACTGGCCAATAGCCTTACTGGCTGCCTGGAAGCTCTGCCAGGTACCGTCCACATTGATCAGGGTACCGGATGCTTCGGTAATGGCTGAGAGCGGTAATAAAACATCCGCACTGTTCTGCAGGGCATCAGACTGGTACATAGTTACAGCCACCACAAAATCAGCATTGTCTAAGGCATTTTGTACCTGAACAGGATTTTCAATATCCCGATCCGGCTCAATGCCGAATAAAATATAACCCTTTCGATGCTGGGCAAACATGGCCTGGGTATCCAGACCATCGGCTGACTCACCGGCGGCATTGCGGTTTGGCAGCAGCCCGGAAAGATAAGCTCCGCTGGTATTAGCACCAGGCGTTAAATAGCTTAAAACTGAATCGGTGGCATCGGCAATAAAGCCTGCCAGCATACGCATGGCGGCATAATCCGGCATGGCCTGCAGCATAGTGCCTATAATAACCGCGGCATTGTCAGCCTCATTTAAGTTTTCAATACAGGCCTTATGTGCATCGCTGACAGTTTGGCCTGCAACCAGGTCAGCCAGACCGTCAGGTGCAGTTTTTCCGGTGATTTCCAGAGCCGCTTTAGCCAGAGATTTTAATTCATTAAACATCTGGGAAGGAGCGGCAATAAATTCCTGGGCAGGCTTGAAAATCTGCTCATATTTAACGGGATTAAGCACAGCAATCTGTGCACTGTTTAAACTGGCCTGCCTTAGATGATGGCCCATAATCGGCTGTTCTTTACGTACATTGGAGCCAATCAGCAGGGCGGCATTAAGGTTTTTAACTTCCGCCAGTTTCATGCCCAGTCCCGGGAAACGGGGATCGGCATCCTGAGCGGAAAAGTCAGTCTGACGCAGACGGTGATCAATATTATTGCTGCCGATACCCCGCATAAGTTTCTGTAGTAAAAACATTTCTTCGGTAGTGACAGAAGGTGAACAGACGGCTCCCAGTTCACTGGCATCGGATATGGCTTTCAGGCCGTTAACGGCAAACTGCAGGGCATCATCCCAGCTGGCTTCCTGCCATTGACCATTCTGTTTAATCATAGGTCTGGTCAGGCGATCCGCACTGTTAATACCTTCAAAGCTGTAGCGGTCACGATCTGAAATCCAGGTATCATTAATCTCATTATTTTCCCGGGCAATAACCCGCTTAATCACACCGTTTTTAGTCTGCACATTTATATTAGAGCCAATGCAGTCATGGGCTGCCACGAAGTCATTGCTGGCCAGTTCCCAGACCCGGTAGGTAAAACGGGAAACCTTGGAGGTAAGTGCACCCACCGGACATAAATCAATAATATTACCGGACAGTTCCGAGTCGATACTCTTTTCTATATAAGTGCCGATTTCCATCCAGTCACCACGACCGGTAGCACCCATTTCACGCATACCGGCAATTTCCTGTCCAAAACGGACACAGCGGGTACAGTGAATACAACGGGTCAGTTCGGTAGCAATCAGCGGGCCGATATTTTTATCTTTTACAACCCGCTTTACTTCATAGTAGTCGGATTTATCTTTACCATAACCAACGGAAAATTCCTGTAAATCACACTCACCGCCCTGATCACAGATGGGGCAATCCAGCGGATGATTAATTAACAGAAACTCCATAACAGCCTGTTGAGCCGCCAGAGCTTTAGTGGATTTGGTATTCACCACCATGCCGTCAGTAATCGGTGTGGCACAGGCAGGAACAGGTTTGGGGGCTTTTTCCACTTCCACCAGGCACATACGGCAGTTAGCAGCAATAGACAGGTTTTTATGATAACAAAAACGAGGTATGGCGATATCTGCATTATCAGCTGCTTCTATCAGCATCTGACCCTGCTCGGCCTGAACCTGTTTTCCGTTAATTGTAATTGTTACCATATTTAAGTACTCGTTAATCTTATCTTGTTAAGTCAGCCGCTAATTGTATTGTTAGCCGCTAAAGTTAATAATTACTTGCTGCCCGGTCCGACCATGCATTTTTTATGATCAATATGATATTGAAACTCATCACGATAATGCTTGAGGAAACCTTTTACCGGCATAGATGCGGCTTCACCCAGGGCACAGATGGTGCGGCCCATAATATCACCGGCCACTTTATCCAGCAGGTCCAGATCTTCCTGTCTGCCCTGCCCGTGCTCTATTCGATGCATAACGCGGGACAGCCAGCCGGTACCTTCACGGCAGGGTGTACACTGACCGCAGGATTCTTCATGATAGAAATGAGATAAACGGGCCAGAGCATTCACCATGCACATCTGATCATCCAGAATAATCACCGCACCAGAACCCAGCATGGACCCAGCTTTGGAAATACCGTCATAATCCATGGTGACATCCATCATTTGCTCACCGGGAATAACCGGAGATGAACTACCACCCGGAATAACGGCTTTTAACTGATAGCCGTCTTTCATACCGCCGCACATTTCCAGTAATTCTGAAAACGGGGTACCCATATTAATTTCATAGTTACCGGGCCGCTTAACATTACCGGATACTGAAAATATTTTAGTGCCGCCGTTATTCGGCTTACCCATATCCAGAAACCACTGACCGCCTTTTTCCACAATGACCGGAATGGAGGCCAGGGTTTCTGTGTTATTAATAGTGGTGGGTTTACCGTATAAACCGAAACTGGCAGGAAACGGCGGTTTAAAACGGGGCTGACCTTTTTTACCTTCAATAGATTCCAGTAATGCGGTTTCTTCACCGCAGATATAGGCACCGCCGCCCAGATGCGCCTGCAGATCAAAATTAAAATCGCTGCCGAATATATTTTTACCCAGATAACCGGCTTCACGTGCTTCATTTAAGGCATTATCAAAACGGCTGAAAGGTTCCCAGAATTCACCGCGTATGTAGTTGTAGCCCATATCGGCGCCAATACAATACCCGGCAATGGCCATACCTTCAATTAACTGGTGCGGGTTATAACGTAAAATATCCCGGTCTTTACAGGTACCCGGTTCACCTTCATCTGAATTACAGACGATGTATTTCTGACCCGGTGCCTGACGGGGCATAAAGCTCCATTTCAGACCTGTCGGGAAACCCGCACCACCACGGCCTCTTAAGGCGGAAGTTTTTACTTCTTCAATAATATCTTCAGCCGGGATCTTCTCGGTCAGAATCTTTTTTAAGGATTCATAGCCACCCACACTGAGATAGGACTCCAGTGTCCAGGGTTTATCAAGATGTAATGTTCTAAAACAAACTTCGTTTGCCATTTAATACTCCGCCTGGTATTGCTACTCAAGCAATCTGCCGTTTACAATTTATTTTCTGTTTTTGCTGCTGCGGTTATTTCAAACCCGCCAGTATTTCATCTATTTTTTCCGGGGTCAGGTTTTCATAATAGTGCTCGCCAATCTGGAACATTGGTGCACCGGAACAAGCTCCCAGACATTCAACTTCTTTAAGGGTAAACTGATTATCTTCCGTGGTTTCACCCAGTTTAATATGTAATTTTTCTTCCAGATGTTCAACAATTTTTCCGGATCCGCAGCTCATACAGGAAAGATTGGTGCAGACACAGATCTTATGCTTGCCTACCGGCTTGTGTTCATACATGGAATAAAAAGTAGCCACTTCATAAACATGAATTTTATCCATATCCAGATAATCCGCTACCGCATCCATTAATTCCAGGGTTAACCAGCCGCCGTTCTGATCCTGAACAATGCGCAGAGCCGCCATCACGGCTGACTGTTTCTGATCTTCCGGATACTTGGCCAGCCAGTGATCAATATCCTGTTTTGATTCGGCATTAATTAAGTCGCTCGGAGCCTGAGTTGTTTGAGACATTATCTGTCAATCTCCCCAAATACAATATCCAGTGTACCAATTACAGTGACCACGTCTGCCAGCATATGTCCCTTAACCAGGAAGTCCATGGCTGCAAGGTGTGCAAAACCCGGAGCTCTGATTTTTAAACGATACGGTTTATTAGCTCCATCAGACACAATATAAGTACCAAATTCACCCTTGGGATGTTCAACTCCGCAATAGGCTTCCCCTTCGGGAACCATATAACCTTCAGTAAAGTGCTTGAAGTGATGGATTAAACCTTCCATATCCTGTTTCATATCCATGCGTTCGGGCATGGTCAGTTTATGATCTTCATGCATAACCGGACCGGGATTGTTCTGTAACCAGTCAATACACTGGCTGATAATACGATTGGACTGGCGCATTTCTTCCACCCTGACCACATAACGGTCATAGCAGTCGCCATTGGTGCCGACAGGAATATCAAAATCCAGTTTGTCGTACACTTCATAAGGTTCCATTTTGCGTAAATCCCAGGCCACACCGGATGCCCGCAACATAGGACCGGTCATGCTCAGGTCTTTAGCCTGTTCCTCTGTTAAACAACCGATATCAACGGTTCTCTGTTTCCAGATACGGTTATTGGTTAACAGGGTTTCATACTCATCCACATAGGCTTCAAAGCGTTCGGTAAAATCTTTTAGAAAATCCAGTAAGGAGCCCTGACGATTTTTGTTCATTTCGTCTACTTCTTTCTGGTTATGCCACTGAGAAGCTTCATACTGCGGCATACTGTCAGGCAGATCCCGATAGACACCGCCGGGACGATAGTAAGAGGCATGCATACGGGCACCGGATACGGCCTCGTAAGCATCCATTAAATCTTCCCGTTCCCGGAAACAGTACAGGAACATGGTCATAGCACCCACATCCAGAGCATGGGTTCCCAGCCACATCAGGTGGTTCAGAATACGGGTGATTTCATCAAACATCACGCGGATATACTGGGCACGTTCCGGCACTTCTATATCCAGCAGTTTTTCAATGGTCATACAGTAAGCGTGTTCATTACACATCATGGATACGTAGTCGAGACGATCCATATAGCCCACACTCTGATTATAAATGCGGCTTTCCGCCAATTTTTCAGTGCCGCGATGCAGCAGACCGACATGAGGATCGGCTCTTTGAATAACTTCCCCGTCCAGTTCAAGCACCAGGCGTAATACCCCGTGTGCAGCAGGGTGCTGAGGGCCAAAGTTAAGGGTATAGTTCTGAATTTCTGACATTAGGCTTTATCCCCGCTTTCATTGGCTGCGGCCTTTCTGGCATCGGCGGCTTCCTGGGCCATGGCCGCCAGTTCCCGTTCTGCATAACGGTTGTCATGCCTGATCACTCTTGGAATATTAACCCGCTCTTCGATACTTACAGGCTCATAGATAACCCGTTGTTTATTAGCGTCATAACGCATTTCAACCTGCCCAACTAATGGGAAGTCCTTACGTAAAGGATGACCAATAAAACCGTAATCGGTCAGGATACGGCGCAGATCCGGGTGGCCGGTATAAAGAATACCCAGTAAATCAAAAGCTTCACGTTCAAACCAGTTGGCACCATTCCATAGCCCTACTACGGAATCAACCACAGGGAAGTCACTGTCCAGCCAGGTTCGGATACGAATACGATGATTATTTGTTACGGATAATAAATGGTAAACCGAGGCATAGCGGGTCTGACAGGCCATTGAACCTTCATAGCTACTATAATCCACCCCGCAGATATCAATAACCGTATCAAATGCCAGTTCCGGATCGGTTTTTAAAGTTTCACAAACGGCAATGAGATTCTCTTTGCTGACTTCAATGGTGAGTTCACCATGAGCAACTATAGCTGAAACACTCTCAATAGAGGCCAGTTTGGCAGTTACTTTTTCAGACAGTTCAGAATAATATTGAGACATTCAGTATTTCTCTACTTATTTGGTATTAGCTATTGACGTATTGGGTATTAACGTATCTTGTTCGGTTTCTGCCTAACGGGCAATGGTATTGGTACGTTTAATCTTGTTCTGCAGCTGGATAATACCGTACAGCAGAGCTTCTGCTGTGGGCGGACAACCCGGCACATAAATATCCACAGGGACAACTCGGTCACAGCCTCGTACCACTGAATAGGAATAGTGGTAATAACCACCACCATTGGCACAGGAACCCATGGAAATAACCCAGCGAGGTTCAGCCATCTGGTCATACACCTTACGCAGAGCCGGTGCCATTTTATTCACCAGGGTACCGGCTACTATCATCACATCCGATTGCCTGGGACTGGGACGAAACACAATACCAAAACGGTCCAGGTCATAACGGGAAGCACCGGCCTGCATCATTTCTACCGCACAACAGGCCAGTCCAAAGGTCATTGGCCACATGGAACCGGTTCTGGCCCAGTTAATCATTTTATCCGCTGTGGTGGTGATCAGGCCTTCTTCAAGTATTCCTTCTATTCCCATTCAAGCGCACCTTTTTTCCATTCGTAAATAAAACCGACCACTAACAAACCCAGGAAAATAGCCATAGCGACCAGTCCAAAGGTACCGATGCTGTCCAGCACCACGGCCCATGGAAACAGGAATGCAATTTCCAGATCAAAGATAATAAACAGGATGGCAACCAGGTAGTAACGAACGTCAAACTTCATTCGGGAATCTTCAAATGCCTCAAAGCCGCATTCGTAAGGGGAATTTTTTTCTCGATCAGGTCTGTGTGGAGACAGGATCAGACCTGCTGCTGTCATACCGATTCCAACCAGAAGACCTACTCCCATAAAAATCAGTACGGGAAGGTAGTTTTCAAGCATATTAGCGCTCCTTACATAATCTGGCCGCAATTTGATTTAGCCAGACACTAATATTATTTATGAATTATTATGTCGTTTAAGTGCAAGTTTAAGGGCTGTTTCAATAACTGGCACTTAGTCTTTTTATATCTATTTGAAACGTATTTGGTTTTTGACCCTATTATTTACAGCTTACCGGTAACCTTTCTGTAACACATCCGCTACTTTTAAAAAAGATACCGCAAATCCTGAATGAGTAACACTTTAAACCAAATCTAAACGTATTAAAAGCCTTTTTAACCGGCTTTTGCGCTTTTTATATGCAGCATATCAGGAAGGTTTGTCGGGAGTTATAGAAGTATTTGCTAACTTATTGATAGACATCAATAGGAACGAAATACTGATCCCGTAAACCCCTCCCATTGTACTAAAACAAAGTGCACTTTAATAAAGTGTACTAAAATCAAGTTCTGTATAAGCTCGGCCTGAAACAGAACATTCAGGTATTAAACCTGAATAAATCAGTTTAGGCTAAAAGTTCGCATTCAGGTTTATAAATACCTGAAATTTGGTGCCGATGGCCGGAATCGAACCGGCACGGCTTGCGCCACTACCCCCTCAAGATAGCGTGTCTACCAATTCCACCACATCGGCGAACTCAGTTTTTATTTTATCGGTTTTTATTATCTTTTTATTGTGCAGGTACCGGTATGGCCGGCTTGTCTGTCGTTTCTGCCGGAGCACTTTCAGTAACGGGCATGGCGGGCTTGTCTTCTGCTTCAATTTGCTGCACCTGGTTGGACACTTCAACAGACTCAGCTTTCTGTTCAGAGATTTTGCCAGACAGAAACGATAAAAACAGGCTGGTAATAAAGAAAATCGTGGCCAGAATCGCCGTGGTTTTGGTCATAAAGTTACCAGAACCCTGGCTACCAAATACTGTTGCAGAAGCACCACCGCCTCCGCCGCCAAAAGCAGCACCGGCATCAGCACCCTTACCCTGCTGGATAAGAATTAAACCGATAAGAGTAATAGCAACAATAATATGTATTGCCAGAATAACTGTTTGCATGTTTTTTCTCGTTACTTGTATATTAAGACTTACTGTAAGACTCTAATTATTGACCTGCTGCACAGACAGCCAGAAAGTCATCGGCTTTCAGAGAAGCGCCACCAATCAGACCACCATCAATGTCACCCTGACCCATTAATTCTTTGGCATTGCCGGGATTCATACTGCCGCCGTATAAAATCTGTACTTTTTCAGCAATATCAGCATTACGTTTGGCCAGATGGGCACGGATAAAAGCATGTACCGCCTGAGCCTGTTCAGGTGAAGCTGTTTTACCGGTACCGATAGCCCAGACAGGTTCATAAGCAATGACGGAACCTTCAAAAGCATTTTCACCATGAGCGGCAAAGACCGCATCAATCTGGCGGGCACAGACTTCTTCCGTAATATCCTGTTCACGTTCTTCCAGGGTTTCACCAATACAGAAAATCGGGATCAGACCGGCATTTTTAACCACACCGAACTTTTTAGCGACAATTTCATCTGTTTCACCATAGAGGGTACGACGTTCAGAGTGACCGACAATGGCATACTTACAGCCAAAGTCCCGAATCATTTCAACTGAGGTTTCACCGGTAAAAGCACCCTTAAGTTCAGTGCTGGCATCCTGTGAACCGACAGCCACATTCGTACCCTCGGTAACAGCGACAACATCGGCAATAAATATAAAGGGAGGACAGACCGCAATATCAACACCGTTGATGGCTTTAGCACCGTCGACAACACCGTTGATTAATTCTTTAACGCTCGCACGCGAGCCGTTCATTTTCCAGTTACCAGCGACTAATGGGGTACGCATTATTTATTCACCTTCCTTTATATTTTTTTAAGATTCTCAGCACCGGGCTTTTATTCAGGCCAGTGGCTTCTTATCCAGCGCGAAATGATACCTTTACTGCCCTGATAAATCAAATTTTATGAGGATATATGGCGGTATTTCTGTGCTTTTTTAGCCAGCTCTTCAGCCAAACACGGTTTTTACAACATCCGCCAGTTCCTGAACCTCTTTAAGTACCTGCTGTTCATCGGAACCTTCAATCATAACCCGTATCAGCGGTTCGGTACCGGAGGCTCTTAATAATACCCGCCCTTTATCAGCCAGGCGCTGTTCGGTTTCTTCAACCGCCTTAACAATCTGCTCCGAACTAAACGGATCGACTTTTTCCCTGATACGCACGTTAATCATATGCTGGGGATATTTCTGCATGCCCTGTTTAAGTTCATTCAGGGTCTTACTACTGCCTATCATGGCAGACAGCACCTGCAGTGCAGAAACAATACCGTCCCCTGTTGTGGTACGGTCCAGGCAGATAATATGGCCGGAGGACTCACCGCCAATACTCCAGCCGTGTTTATGCAGTTCTTCCATAACATAACGGTCACCGACATCAGCCCGAATAAAGCCCAGACCGGCTTCCTTCAATGCTATTTCCATACCCAGGTTACTCATTAAGGTACCAACTACACCAAAATCATCAACTTTCTGCTGTTTCTGACGAGCCATAGCAATAATAAACAGCAGCTCATCACCGTCAACAATTTCACCCTGATGATCAATCATTAATACCCGGTCAGCATCACCATCCAGGGCAATACCCAGATCGGCACGATGCTGTAATACTGCATCTATTAACACTTCAGGATGAGTTGAACCAACATTTTTATTAATATTCAGGCCATCAGGCTCATTGCCAATAGCAAAAACCTCTGCTCCAAGTTCCTTAAATACCTTGGGGGCAATCTGGTAGGCCGCACCATGGGCAGTATCCACCACAATACGCAGGCCTGTTAACTCCATAAAAAACGGTGAGGTGCTTTTACAGTACTCAATATAACGACCGGAAGCATCATCAATCCGTTTGGCCTTACCCAGATCGGCAGATTCAACATGCACCATTTCTTTTTCCAGCTCAGCCTCAATTGCCTGCTCAACTTCATCAGACAGTTTGGTTCCTTCGGCAGAAAAGAACTTGATACCATTATCATAATAAGGGTTGTGAGAGGCACTGATCACAATACCCAGCTGGGCATTCATGGTACGGGTCAGATAGGCAATACCGGGAGTCGGCATCGGACCAGTTAATAAACAGTCAATCCCGGCCGCAGACAGGCCGGCTTCCAGGGCTGATTCATACATATAACCGGAAATCCGGGTATCTTTACCGATAACCGCTTTGCCCCTGCCCTGTTTGGCCAGCACCCGTCCGGCAGCCCAGCCCAGTTTCATTACAAAATCAGCCGTCATAGGGCTCTGCCCTACCTTGCCGCGAATACCGTCAGTACCAAAATATTTTTTTTTCATTTATAGTGGAGATCTCGTATTAATCGGATTGATGACCTGTGTCTACCTGATTATTGATGAACACAGGCTTAATTATTGTATCTTTTTGATAAACTGATTTTACAGGTTTATGCAATCCTGTTATACACCAGACGCTGATTTTTTCCTATAGTAATTACATATATCAGTATTTCACTGTTTCCGGTTTCATAAATTAGCCAGTATCCTGCAAACCTTTATTATATGTAGCGACCTCAGGAGAATCCCAGAGCCCGCCCCCCCTGGTAAAGTGCCAGACTCGCCAGCCAGGCGGTGCCCAGACCCAGAGCAAGACTCAGGAAGGTAATCCGCCAGCTTTGTGATTCGGCACGAATTGCCGCCACAGTAGCAACACAGGGCGTATAGAGAAGTACAAAGAGCATAAAGCTCAGTCCTTGCAGCGGAGTAACCTGACTGGCAATCCGTGCACTCAGATCGGCTCCGCCATAAATCACTGCCAGGGCACCAATGACAATCTCCTTGGCAATGAAACCAAATAGCAGGGCAATAGTTTCATGCCAGTCGATTCCCAGAGGCTCAAACAGGGGTGAGACCGAGCGTCCCAGTAGGCCTGCCCAGGTATCTGCACCGGCTACTGGCTGGTTTACAGGCAGATGAGTCAGCAGCCACACTACCAGCACCCCTGCCACGATCAGGGTTGCAGCACGATAGAGAAAGTCTTTCATCTCCTGCCAGCTACGCAGCAGTACACTGCGCAAGATCGGCAGACGGTAGGGCGGTATCTCCATAATAAAAGGCTCTGGTTGTCCGGTGATGCGAAACAGACGCAACAGCAGCCCGATAGCGATTACGACAACAAAACTGATCAAGTACAGGACCAGCAACACCCAGGGAGCCATAGCAGAGGTAAACAGGATGCCGGTCATAAACACAAACACCTGAAGACGGGCGCTGCACAGGGTGAAAGGGATTAACAGCATCGTGACTATCCGGTTGTAGCGACTGGAAAGAATACGGGTTCCCATTACTGCCGGTACATTGCAGCCATACCCAAGCAACAGGTTGATAAACGCCTTACCATCAAGCCCAAGGCGATGCATCAGACGATCCATAAGAAAGGCGGCACGGGCCATGTAGCCACTATCCTCAATCAATGACATAAAAACAAAGAAAAACAGGATCAATGGAAAAAAGGAGACTACTACTCCCACTCCCTGCCATAGACCATCGAGTAGCAGGCTCACCAGCCAGTCGGGCAGGCTAGTCATTGCCAGTGTACTGCGTAACCCTGCTCCACCCGCATCGAAGCCGTGTGCAAGCAATTCCTGAAGCGGCATACCCAGGCCATAAATCGCCTGGAACAGCAGAGCCATTATTATCAAAAACAGCGGCAGACCCAGCCAGCGGTGCAGCAACACCCGGTCCAGGGTTTCGCTACGGGCATCTGATCCCGGTGGGTGCTGATGAGTCGCCTCACGTACCAGGCCCCGGGCAGCATTAAAACGACAGCTAGCACAGGCAACCGGCACCGATGTCTGGAGCGATTTCTCTATCTTCAGACGCCACTGGTCTGCCTGTTGTTTCAGAGGTTCTGTTGGGGCCTCTGCAGGAACTTCGAGCAGGCGAAAAGCCAGAAAGTCAGGACGCAGACGCTGCCCTTCCTCTAAAGCCTCCAGGCGTCGAACCAGGTCTTTTACAGCCTCTTCCAGAACTGGTGGACAGGAAATATGTGGAAAATGCGCTGTCTCAGGATGGTGCATTATTTGGTACAGGGCTTCCTGCAGTTCCGGGATACCTTCACCTGAGCGAGCCGAGATCCCCACCACTGGAACGCCAAGGTGTTGTGAAAGAATGTCCAGATCCAGTTCAAGACCCCGAGCCTTTGCCTCATCCATCATATTGACCGCAACCAGCATAGGCAGGCCACTCATGGCCATCTGCAAGGTAAGCCCCAGCCCACGGTAGAGGTTCTGCGCATTGAGAATATTAAGCACCAGGTCGGGAGGGTCATCCAAAAAGTAATGTCGCACCACCCTCTCCTCCTCTGTCACTGGTGAGAGGGCATAGGCACCGGGCAGATCCACCAGTTCCACCTGATACTCACCCAGGCTAAACTGACCGATTTTTCGCTCCACTGAAACCCCGGGCCAGTTGCCGGTGCTCTGGTTCTCCCCTGTGAGGCGATTAAACAGAGTGGTCTTACCGGTATTAGGAATAGCACTGAGGGCTACGGTCACACAAGGCTTAGCCATCAGCACGCTCTACCAGAATCTTAACGGCCTCGCCATGACCCAGTATCAGAGACTCTCCGTTCTTCTCCATCTCTACCCGAAGTGGCCACTGGCCGGGATGCAATACCTGCAGAATACTCCCAGGTTCCATCCCATGACGATCAACTCGATCTCGAAAGGTGTGACCGTTGGCAAGGGAAAGCACACGATAGAGTCCCGGTCCCCAGCGCTCTACCTGAGAGAGGGGCAGCACCTGGTACTGGCAACCCAGAGCATCGAGCTCATCCCGACGCAGGGCCAGCAGTTCCCCCTGCTCGACTGCCACTTCCAGAGTATCTCCAAGAGGCGCAAGACGTACTATCCGAAGCCGTGTGCCAGGTAAAACCCCCATCTGTGCGAGACGCTGTGCTACCTGGGGATCATTCCCCAGATCAGTGATCAGGCACTCGCTGCCCGGCATAGGCTGATAATTATGACTGCGGTTCGACATCTTATATTAATAACCTCTTGAGGAAGGCCATATTGAGGTGAATATTCACTTTATTGATCCATGCCTGGATTAGTATAGCTACATCCATCTGGCATTAAATTCAATTATTGTAACTACTTAATGCCTGCGCCACTTTTACTGCATCCACAGTCTCAGCTACATCATGAACTCTTATAATCGCTGCTTTTTTAATCGTTGCCAGTGTTGCCAGTGCCAGGCTTCCGGCAAGACGATCTTCAACCGCTTTGCCGGTGATCTGTCCCAGCATGGATTTACGCGAAACACCGACTAAAACCGGATAACCCAATGCCTGTAAACTATCGAGATGTTTAAACAGGGCAATATTGTGAGCCAGTGTTTTGCCAAAGCCAAAGCCCGGATCAAGAATAATCTTCTCTTTGTTAATACCCTGAGCAATGCATTGCTCTGCTCGCTGCTTTAGAAAAGTTTTGACCTCAGCAACCACATCAGTGTACTGTGGATTGGTCTGCATGGTTCGTGGCTCACCCTGCATATGCATTAGACAGACAGGCAAACCGGTCTGCTGTGTCGCCTGCAGTGCTTCATCAGCTCTAAGCGCCATAACATCATTAATTAAACCCGCACCGGCCCGGGCAGCTTCAAGCATTACTCCAGGCTTGCTGGTATCAACAGAGATAACAACATCCAGCTTTTGATGCAGTTTTTCTATGACCGGTATAACCCGATCCAGCTCCTGCTGTTCAGTGACCGGCTGTGCTCCGGGACGGGTAGATTCACCACCAATATCAATAATTTTTGCACCATCTGCAGACATCTGTTCAGCCTGCCTGAGAGCATTATCCAGATGGGTATAGCGACCGCCATCAGAAAAAGAGTCCGGAGTAACATTTAAGATCCCCATAATGACAGAGCTTTCAAATGTCAGTTGTTTATCTGCACATTGTAGTATTTTTACAGGCATAGAATTTATAAAATATCAGACATAAAAAAACCGATGATTATTATAAAGCATCGGTTTTTTTATGCACTTTCTTTATGTCCTACAGGAATCAGAATTAATGTTGATCCGCCGGGCCGCCAATAGGCTTATCCGGCTTGTCATCAACTTCAATCTCATGGTCATCCAGACTCAGTTCATCACCGGAATCATCATCCTTGTTGGAATCAATATCCGACCAGCCTTTGGGTTCGCGGGGCGGTTTACCGGCCATAATGTCATCAATCTGATCCCGATCAATGGTTTCATAGGTCATCAGAGCTTCTGCCATAGCATGCAGTTTGTCCATATTTTCCCTGAGAATGTTTTCTGCGCGCTCATAATTATGATCAATGACACTGCGAATTTCTTCATCAATAATATGGGCGGTTTCATCCGATACATTTTTATGTTTGGTCACAGAACGGCCCAGAAAAACCTCACCTTCTTCTTCTGTATAGGCCAGAGGACCCAGCTTGGAAGACAGGCCCCACTTGGTTACCATATTACGCGCCAGATCGGTAGCCCGTTCAATATCATTACTGGCACCCGTGGTCACCATATCTGAACCGTAAATTAGCTCTTCTGCAATACGCCCGCCAAACAGGCTGGAAATCTGGCTGTTAAGCTGTTCCTTGGTGAGACTGTAGCGGTCTTCTTCAGGCAGGAACATGGTTACACCCAGAGCTCTGCCGCGCGGAATAATACTGACCTTATAAACCGGATCATGAGACGGCACCAGCAGACCCACAATGGCATGACCGGCTTCATGGTAGGCGGTCATTTTCTTCTCTTTATCTTTCATCACCATGGATCTGCGTTCAGAGCCCATCATGATTTTATCTTTGGCTTTTTCCAGATGCTCCATGGTTACTACCCGGGCATTTTCCTTAGCGGCAAACAGAGCCGCTTCATTGACCAGGTTTGCCAGATCAGCACCGGAAAATCCCGGTGTACCACGGGCAATATATTTTGGCTGAACATCATCATCAATAGGTACTTTACGTAAATGCACTTTCAGAATATGTTCACGGCCTTTAATATCCGGCAAAGGTACCACGACCTGACGGTCAAAACGACCGGGACGCAACAGAGCCGGATCCAGTACATCGGGACGGTTGGTTGCGGCAATGACAATAACGCCTTCATTACCTTCAAAACCGTCCATTTCAACCAGCAACTGGTTTAAGGTCTGTTCACGTTCATCATGTCCGCCGCCCAGACCGGCACCACGATGGCGACCTACCGCATCAATTTCATCAATAAAGATAATGCAGGGGGCGTGTTTTTTGGCCTGCTCAAACATATCCCGAACACGGGAAGCACCGACACCGACAAACATTTCTACAAAGTCAGAACCGGATATAGTAAAGAACGGCACCTTAGCTTCACCGGCTATAGCTTTTGCCAGCAGGGTTTTACCGGTACCGGGATTACCCACCATTAAAACTCCGCGCGGTATTTTACCGCCCAGCTTGGTGAATTTACCGGGATCTTTCAGGAAATCAACCAGTTCACTGACTTCTTCCTTGGCTTCATCACAGCCGGCCACATCGTCAAAGGTGACTTTAACCTGGTCTTCACCCAGCAGCCGCGCCTTACTCTTGCCAAAGGACATGGCACCTCGGCCCCCGCCGCCGCCCTGCATCTGGCGCATAAAATAGACCCAGATACCGACAATCAGCAAAATAGGAAAAGAAGAAATAAACAACTGTACCAGCAGGCTTTGCTGTTTAGGCGGTTCACCGACAATTTTGACTTTATTGTCCAGCAATTCACCAATCAGGGCACGGTTATCGGTTTCAGGACTGTAAGTGGTAAACTTTTTACCTTCAGTGGTCAGACCGCTGATGACCCGTCCTTCAATTTTAACTTCATTAACGGAACCACGCTCAACATTCTGAATAAAGTCAGAGTAGCTCATTTCCCTGGGGGCTGTCGCCGGGGTAAAATTGCTGAAAACCGACATCAGGATGATACCTATAACCACCCAGAGTAATATATTTTTTGTCATTTCGTTCAAAACGAATACTCCAACTTTATTTGTATTAGCTTTTTGTTTTAGCTTTGTCTAATTTTATTCACGGCATTATGCCGAACCATTAATGATATATTATTTTAATATCTATGATAAGAGGAAAATCAATATATCACTTATACCCTACTAGCCTTTAAAGCCTTTAGCCAGCAAATAGACCTCTGATGAACGGGATCTGGATGCATCAGGCTTGCGGGTTATCACTTTCTGATAACGTTTTCTTAATTCCGCCATCAAGGGCTGAAAACCTTCACCCTGAAACACTTTCATTAACAGGGAACCACCGGGTTTTAATACCTGGTCGGCCAGATCAATGGCCAGTTCCAGCAGATAGATACTTTTAGGCTGATCCACAGCCTTTACTCCTGTTATATTGGGCGCCATGTCCGAAATAACAAGATCCACCGGTTCATTATTCAGCACTGCCAGCAATTTATTGAGCACCGACTCTTCCTGAAAATCGCCCTGGATAAATTCCACCTGGGCCAGTTGCTCCATGGGCAGTATATCCAGAGCAACAACCTTACCCTTGCTACCGATAAACTGCCGTGCTACCTGGGACCAGCCGCCAGGAGCTGAACCCAGATCAACCACATTCATGCCCGGCTTAATCAGTCGATCTTTTTCCTGGATCTGCAATAATTTATACGCCGCCCGGGAACGATAACCGTCCTGTTGAGATTGTAAGACATATTTATCCTTAAAATGTTCCTGCAACCATTGGGAACTGCTTTTACTTCTTGCCATTATTTAAACCTGAAACAGGGGATAGGAGACTATTTAACAGGATGGAGTTGATTGGGTATATTTTGGAATTTCATATTCAATATGATCATTTTTCCATACGGGCAGTGCCTGATTTTCTTTTCGGGCCTTTTCAGACAGCTTAAAAGCCGCTCGTTGAGCTGCCTTAACTGCAATTTCTACATAATATTGTTCATTTTTCATTTACAGAACTCCTGACCAGATATGCTTCAACACCTGATGTATCAAAAACAACCCACATATCAACAATTTTACTATAGATTTGTTCAAAGTTCTCTTTACTTCGGATATAACGACGCCGAATATCACTCACTGGTATATTATGTCCTCCCTGAGAAACTCTTTATTTCACTCTTTCAACAGCCATATCTGCTGATGGTAAAGAAAAATAATATAAAATTATTTCATAACCGATATTTTTCCACTGCTTGATTTTTTTTCATATCCCCGACCACTTAAAGTCGTTTCAAATGCAAAAGTAACATTAGAATTTACGCACTTTTTGATTTCGAATAACATTAATTTTCCGGCTTGCACCGCAGCTAATTCTGGTTCAAATGGTGATAAACCTTTGGCAATAAGATCAGCATTTATATAGTTTTTACAATTAACTTCTTCCGGTAACAAATCCATAGCAAAAGTTGTTTTCCCTGCGCCATTGGGCCCCGCAATAATAAAACACTTTTTAGTCACGTTTAAATCCCTTAAAAAACCTTTTTACTGACACCCTACATATGAACCGTTATAATAGGGTTTTTCCAGCACGAGTTATAGCATGTCACTGAATAATAAACAAATTCGCTTTTTACGGGCCCAGGCTCATTCCCTGAAACCAGTCGTTATTATTGGTGGTAACGGACTGACTGATGGGGTGATTAATGAAATTAACCAGGCACTGGATGATCATGAGCTGATAAAAGTTCGGGTTAATGCAGATGATCGGGATGACAAGGCGGCAATTATTACTGAGATATGCAAGCAGACCGAAGCGACCCCGGTGCAGACTATTGGCCATATCGGGATCTTTTTTCGCCGCAATAAAAAGAAACCCCGAATTGAAATTCCTAAAAAGTTATGATTTTTTAACGTATTTAGGGGTTATCCTAATGGCTCCTACCCCTGGAATTTTACAGTCAATGGTATGATCATCGCTGGCTTCTACCAGTCTGATACCCTTGATTTTGGTACCTATTTTAACAATACCGGAACTGCCTTTTACTTTTAGATCCTTAATAATTGTGACATTGTCACCGCTGTGCAGGGTTGCTCCGTTGGAATCTTTAACTGTAAATTCCTTTTCTTCCAGATCTTCCTGAGTAAATTCATGAGCACATTCAGGGCAGACAAACAGTCCAGCGTCTTCATAAGTATATTCGCTGCCGCATTTTGGGCAGTTAGGCAGGGTTGTCATTAACATTTCTCCCGTAGTATCGAAACAGATACAATAAAATTTAGCGTTTATGGAAAATAATGAGGATCAGTCCGGTCAGGGAATTAAGCATATATAATATTGATGCAATGCCGTGCAGTTTGCCGAACTGTGCAGCGGCAGCAGTGCCTTCTGCCAGCCCCTGAAGTTTTAACTGTGCTATTTGCGGCTGAATAACAAACTCACCGATAACCACCAGCACCAGCATTAATAGCAATAGCCAGAAACTGAGTTCCTGTTTAATATTGTCTGCACGTTTAAACAGGGAAACGAGCAGGACAGAGCCGCAGAACAGGCCTATGTAACTGACGGCAGTAAACATTTTTCCGGCCAGCATACCGGCAAGCTGACGATCATCCAGAGAACCGAACAGAACGGGCACAGCAATATAACCGATGGCCCATAAGGCACCTACCCAGAGGGTCAGAAGGATTTTTTCACCACCGGACTGGCTGATAATGGGGCGGAAATTATGCATTTTATTTAAACCCTCCGCCCCTGTGGGATTCCTATCTTTAGTGGCTCTGGCAGTTTGAAAAAGGAAGGCCTTAGATATATTTTACTTCAACTATTTCGTATTCAATATCACCGCCGGGGGCTTTTACAACGGCCACATCATCCACTTCCTTACCAATTAGAGCCTTGGCCACCGGGGAGGAGATGGAGATTTTACCGGCTTTGATATCCGCTTCATCTTCACCCACAATCTGGTAGGTAATTTCCTTATCTTCGGCATCATTGTATAACACCACGGTAGTACCAAATACCACCCGTCCGTCATTTTTTAAGGCCGTGACGTCAATGATCTGGGCATGAGACAGTTTGCCTTCAATATCCTTGATACGGCCTTCAATAAAGCCCTGTTCTTCACGGGCGGCATGATATTCGGCATTTTCTTTTAAATCACCGTGCTCACGGGCTTCAGCAATGGCCTGAATCACTTTGGGGCGGCGTACGGACTTCAGCTCTTTTAATTCAGCTTCCAGTCTTTCTGCGCCAACTTTGGTAATAGGTATCTTGTTCATTTTAGTCTTTATTCCTTTTAATAAAGCTCACGAGTGTTTACGCGGAAAGTTCACTATGAATATCCTGAATACGGTAGACATCCACATCACCCATATGAATGCCTTCAATCATCATGGCTTCACATAAGGCATCGGCTGCGGTAATGGTGGTGGAATAGGTAACCTTATACTGCAGAGCCAGACGGCGGATCATGGATGATGCTTTAATGGCTTTTTTGCCTTCTGTGGTATTGACAATCAGATCGATTTCTTCATTTTTAATCATATCCACA
Organism: Gammaproteobacteria bacterium; assembly: GCA_027012135.1. GTDB lineage: Bacteria > Pseudomonadota > Gammaproteobacteria > GRL18 > GRL18 > JANELJ01. The sequence goes on along the minus strand of JALUZF010000233.1, from coordinate 32,390 downwards.
ATATGCGGACGGCCTTCCTGAACCTTGTTAACTACTTCGGCTTCAATGCCCTGCTCAACCAGCAGTTTATGAGTACCACGGGTGGCAAGCAGCGTGAAACCCAGAGACTGGATCTTTTTCGCCAGGTCCACAACCTTGCCTTTATCGGCTTCACGCACACTGATAAATGCCTTACCGCCGGTGGGCAGTTCTACACCCGCTGACAACTGAGATTTACCAAAGGCTTCACCAAAAGTTTTACCCAGCCCCATGGCTTCACCGGTGGATTTCATTTCCGGACCGAGGATAGGATCCACTCCGGGAAATTTAATAAAAGGGAATACCGACTCTTTAACTGAGAAAAACTTTGGTTTTGCTTCCTCCAGTTGATTCTGTTCTTTAAGTGATTTACCGGTCATACATAAAGCCGCCACCTTGGCCAGGGAGATACCGGTCGCTTTGGATACAAAGGGTACGGTACGTGAAGCACGGGGATTAACCTCCAGTATATAAATATCATCGCCCTTAATGGCAAACTGGGTATTCATCAGACCCACTACACCCAGTTTTAATGCCATGCGGGTGGTCTGATCCCGTAAGCGATCCTGCAGTTCCTGCGACAGATTATAGGGTGGAATGGAACAGGCAGAGTCACCGGAGTGTACACCGGCCTGTTCAATATGCTGCATAATACCGCCAATGAGAACATTTTCACCATCACAGATGGCATCCACATCCACTTCCACGGCATCATCCAGAAAACGATCCAGCAGTACCGGTGAGTCATTGGACACTCTGACGGCGGTAGTCATATAGGTGCGCAGTTCATCTTCGTTATAAACAATTTCCATTCCACGACCACCCAGGACATAAGACGGACGAACCACCAGAGGATAACCTACTTCTGTAGCCAGGGCCACAGCAGAATCTACATCAGACGCCGTACGGTTAGGCGGCTGTAAAAGGCCCAGTTCTTCAATCATGGCCTGAAAACGCTCACGGTCTTCAGCCAGGTCGATAGAGTCCGGAGAAGTACCGATAATATTGGTACCGGCTGCTTCCAGGGCGCGGGCCAGTTTCAGCGGTGTCTGCCCGCCGTATTGCACAATCACACCTTTAGGCTGTTCCAGTTCAATCAGTTCCAGCACATCTTCCAGAGTCAGGGGTTCAAAATACAGGCGGTCAGAGGTATCGTAATCCGTTGAAACGGTTTCAGGATTACAGTTAACCATAATGGTTTCAAAGCCGTCGTCCCGGCAGGCGTGGGCCGCATGAACACAGCAGTAATCAAACTCAATACCCTGGCCAATACGATTGGGACCGCCGCCCAGTACCATAATTTTTTCTTTAGTGGATGGTTCGGCTTCGCATTCTTCTTCATAGGTGGAATACATATAAGCCGTATCTGAGGCAAATTCCGCTGCACAGGAATCTACCCGTTTATAGACAGGACGAATATTTAACTGGTGACGATACTTTCTGACCGTGGCTTCATCAGTATTAAGCACGCTGGCCAGACGGCTGTCTGAAAAGCCTCTGCGCTTGAGTTCACGTAGAAAATCAGCGTCAATATCCAGAATATTTTTACCGCGAATACTTTCTTCAATCTGGATCAGTTCTTCTATCTGCACCAGGAACCAGGGATCAATACCGGTCAGTGACTGAATATCTTCCAGTGTCAGCCCCTTACGGAAAGCATCGGCAATGTACCAGATACGGTGAGCACCCGGAACACGCAGTGCATGACGCAATGCATCCAGAACTTCTTCTTCATTATCACCATCCAGCTCATGCACCATTTCAGTAAAGCCGTCGGTATCAATTTCCAGTGAGCGCAGGGCTTTTTGCAGAGATTCCTGAAAAGTACGGCCAATAGACATGGCTTCACCCACGGATTTCATCTGGGTGGTCAGAGTATCATCGGCCTGGGGGAATTTTTCAAAGGTAAAACGGGGCACCTTGGTCACTACATAGTCCAGGGTCGGCTCAAAGGATGCCGGGGTGGTACCACCGGTAATTTCATTATCCAGTTCATCCAGAGTATAGCCGACCGCCAGCTTGGCAGCCACCTTAGCAATAGGGAAACCGGTTGCTTTGGAGGCCAAAGCTGAAGAACGCGAAACTCTGGGGTTCATTTCAATAATAATTAAGCGGCCATTTTCAGGATTAACGGCAAACTGTACATTGGAACCGCCGGTATCCACACCAATTTCACGCAGCACCTGCAGGGAGGCATTACGCATAATCTGGTATTCTTTATCGGTCAGGGTCTGAGCCGGGGCAATGGTAATGGAGTCGCCGGTATGCACACCCATGGCATCAAAATTTTCAATGGAGCAGATAATAATACAATTGTCTTTTTTATCGCGCACCACTTCCATTTCGTATTCTTTCCAGCCGATAATGGATTCTTCAATCAACAGTTCATTGGTGGGCGACATATCCAGACCGCGTTCGCAGATCTCAACATATTCTTCCTTATTATAGGCAATACCACCACCGGAACCGCCCATGGTAAAGGAAGGACGTATAATAATCGGGAAGGCACCCAGATCTTTCTGTACCTGGGCTGCTTCTTCCATGGTGTGAGCAATATAGGATTTGGGCATATCCAGACCGATCTTGATCATAGCCTGGCGAAATAAATCCCGGTCTTCAGCCTTATTAATGGCTTCTTTATCCGCACCAATCATTTCGACATTATATTGTTCCAGAACACCCTGCTTATCCAGTTCCAGGGCACAGTTTAATGCTGTCTGTCCGCCCATGGTGGGCAGCAGCGCATCGGGACGTTCTTTTTCAATAATATTAGCCACCACTTTCCAGTGAATCGGCTCAATATAAGTGGCATCGGCCAGTTCCGGGTCAGTCATAATGGTCGCCGGGTTGGAATTAACCAGAATAACCCGATAGCCTTCTTCCTTTAGTGCCTTACACGCCTGAGCGCCGGAATAGTCAAATTCACAGGCCTGCCCGATAACAATGGGGCCGGCACCGATTATCAGAATACTTTTTATATCTTCACGTTTTGGCATTCTCTGCTCACTAAAAATGGTGTATTAAAAACAGGTTGTTCGTGTTTGTTTAGCTCTGTTTACCAGCTCTGCTTTTTACTGGCTCTGGCAGTTTACTGGCTCTGGCAGTTTACTGGCTCTGCTGATTAATTAAATCAATAAAATGATCAAACAGGGGTGCTACATCATGGGGTCCCGGGCTGGCTTCCGGGTGTCCCTGGAAACTGAAAGCGGGCTTGTCGGTACGATGCACTCCCTGCAGAGAACCGTCAAACAGGGACTTATGAGTGGCTTGCAGATTATCCGGCAGACTGTTTTCATCCACAGCAAAACCATGGTTCTGAGAAGTAATCATGACCTCTTTAGTATCCAGATCGCTGACCGGGTGGTTAGCGCCGTGATGACCGAATTTCATTTTTACGGTTTTTGCACCACTGGCCAGTGACAGCAGCTGATGCCCCAGACAAATACCGAATACCGGTTTGGAGGTCTGCAGAATTTCGCCTATGGCTGCTATCGCATAATCACAGGGTTCGGGGTCACCCGGGCCATTGGACAGAAAAATACCGTCAGGATCCATAGCCAGTACTTCAGATGCTTTGGTCTGAGCCGGAACAACCGTTACTTTACAGCCCCGATCCGCCAGCATTCTAAGGATGTTTTTCTTAATACCATAATCATAGGCCACAACATGATAAGGCAGTTCTGCAATGGTTTCTGTGCTATTGGTGTCCAGAGACCAGGTGCCTTCTGTCCATTCATAGGGCGTTTGGGTGGTAACGACTTTTGCGAGATCCATGCCTTTTAAGCCCGGAAAATCTTTTGCCAGAGCAACAGCAGCCGATTCATCCAGTTCAGTTTTTTTGCCATCTATAGCCACAATGGCACCGCTTTGTGCCCCTTTATCACGCAGTAAACGGGTCAGCTTACGGGTATCAATATCAGCAATGGCGACAATATTATACTTTTTAAGATAGTCAGATAAGGACATTTCACCGCGCCAGCTTGACATCAGACGCGGTAAATCACGAATCACCAGACCTTTGGCCATAATGGCATCCGATTCTTCATCGCCGGAATTGGTGCCGACATTACCGATATGCGGGTAGGTCAGGGTAACAATCTGTTCTTTATAGGAGGGGTCAGTGAGAATTTCCTGGTAACCGGTCATGGAGGTGTTAAAAACAACCTCTCCAACCGTCTCACCCAGGGCACCAATGGCTTTGCCGTAAAAGACTGTACCGTCTTCCAGAGCCAGAATGGCAGGGGCGTATTGTGTACCAGAAAGCGCCGTCGTATCCGGTTTATTTTCAGAGCTGGCCACTGATGTCTCCCATAAGTCTAAATTAAGCTAATTTAACCTCGGGATTTTACAAGAAATGGCAAAAACTGTCTATCTTAAATAAGGGTTTATGCTTAATCTCTTAAGCCCAGAACATCCTGCATATCAAACAGGCCGGTATTATGCTTTTCCAGCCATAAAGCAGCACGGACAGCACCATTGGCGAAGGTCATGCGGCTGGAGGCTTTGTGGGTAATTTCCACCCGTTCACCAATATCCGCAAACATCACAGTATGTTCACCGACAATATCTCCGGCACGGATGGTTTCAAAACCGATGGTTTTACGATCCCGCTCACCGGTCTGGCCTTCACGGCCATAGACAGCACATTCTTTCAGGTCACGCCCTAAAGCATCGGCAACTACCTCCCCCATGCGCAGAGCCGTTCCGGACGGCGCATCGACTTTATGCCGGTGGTGGGCTTCTATGACCTCAATATCCACATTATCACCGAGTACCCTGGCGGCAATATCCAGTAATTTAAACGTCAGGTTAACCCCGACACTCATATTGGGGGCAAAAACAATGGCTATATCTTTAGAAGCCTCTTCAATCAGCTGTTTCTGTTCATCGGTAAAACCGGTGGTGCCAATGACCATTTTTTTTCCGGCTGCACGACAGGCTTTAATATTTTCTACCGTGACAACAGGGGCCGTAAAGTCAATACAGACATCAAAATCGTTTATTACCCTGTTTATGTCATCAACCAGTTTTACATTATTTGCTTCCAGCCCTGCCAGTTCTCCGGCATCGGCCCCGACCAGGCTGCCACCCTGTCTTTCAGTGGCTGCAGTCAGATTTGCATCATCTGCTTCATGTACAGCAGTGATCAGGTTGCGCCCCATACGGCCGGCAGCGCCGGTGATTAGAATATTTGTCATTTTTATTTCTGATTCCAGATTTTGCTTTTTTGTTTGAGATTTGGTGGCCTGACGGGATTAATTACCATGCTACATAGGCATAGTTCTGTTCCTGCAGTTCCATCATATCGGCCACACCGACTTCCACCAGTTTGGCAAAAGGTAATAAGTCGTCTTTGGTCCAGTTCATGGCGGTCAGAGTTCTGCCGCAGGCATGAAACTGAACGCCCTGCTCAGCCAGACTTTTGATTTTTTCCCTGATTTCATCATCCACAGGCCGGGCAGGATTTTTGACCAGAACGTGAATACCACGACCAAAACAGGCAACCACCAGGTCAATATTATCAGCGTATTTGCCAATCATGGCACCCACTGAATTGATAACGTGTTGATGATATTCGGCATCATCTTTATTGAGCTGGTAGAGCATTTTGTGTTCGGGCGGATCACCGGGGAAACGCTCCCCCTTTTTACTGCCAGTTTCTTTTTGATGAGCCTGAGCTACAGCCGATGCACCCAGAGCCACTGCACCACTGCCGGCAACCAGTTTTGTCAGGGCTGATCGTCGGGACAGGCTGGGTTCCTGTGCATTATTTATACTATTATTTTGTTTCTGAAATAATGCTTTCATCCGCCCCCAGAATGATACTGAATCCATAACGCCTCCTTAAGTCAGTTTCAGGCCTTATTATGACCCAATATTCTGCTTCATGTCATCAAAGAATTTCTTAACTCCGTCCAGCCAGCTATGTGCTTTAGGGCTGTGATTTTTGCCGCCTTCTTCCAGAGTGGCCTGAAATTCCTGCAGCAGTTCTTTTTGACGGGCATTCAGTTTAACCGGTGTTTCTACAATGACCCGGCAAAGTAAATCCCCCTGTACACCGCCACGTACAGAACTCACGCCTTTATTGCGCAGACGGAATAATTTTCCAGACTGGGTTTCAGGGGGAACTTTCAGGGTAATGCGACCATCCAGGGTAGGTACTTCAAGGGTGCCGCCCAGAGCCGCTGTAGCAATATTGATAGGGACTTCACAGTATAGATCACTGCCTTCACGGGTAAAGATATCATGGGGTTTAACATGTACATGCACATACAGATCCCCTGGTGGCCCACCGTTCTGCCCGGCTTCACCTTCATTGGACAGGCGAATACGATCACCGGTATCCACCCCGGCAGGCACTTTAACCGAAAGGGTTTTATGTTCCTGAATACGGCCTTCGCCATGACAGGCATCACAGGGATCTTTAATGACCTTGCCCGTACCATGACAGGTTGGACAGGTCTGCTGCAGGGAGAAAAAACCCTGCTGCATGCGTACCTGGCCCACCCCATGACAGGTTGAGCAGGTTTCCGGTGAGGAACCTTGTTTGGCTCCGGAACCGTTACATTTATTACATTTGACATAGGTAGGCACACGGATTTTAACCGTTTTACCGTGTACCGCATCTTCCAGACTCAGCTCCAGATTGTACTGCAGATCAGCCCCGCGGTAGACCCGTTCACCACGACGACCGCCGCCTCCACCGCCAAAAATATCACCAAATACATCGCCAAAAATATCACTGAAATTACCGCCAGGTCCGCCGCCCATTCCGGCACCCTGCTCTACCCCAGCATGACCAAACTGATCATAGGCCGCCCGTTTCTGGGCATCGGAGAGCACTTCATAGGCTTCCTTGGCTTCCTTGAATTTAGCTTCTGCCTCAGTATCATTCGGGTTTCTGTCCGGATGATGCTTCATAGCAAGACGGCGATAGGCTTTTTTAATTTCTATCTCACTGGCCGTCCTTTCAACACAAAGTACTTCGTAATAATCTCTTTTTGACATGTCTGCTTTCTTTATCTGGTGATGACAAAATTAATTTTTATAAAACAAAAAAACACAGGAGAGGGATATTCCCCATCCTGTGTTCTTAAACGCTCCACGCCGGTCATAGTCAAAACTGATTATGTCGGACGCGAGCTTCATAGTGAGACTAATTACTTCTTGGAATCGTCCACTTCTTCGAACTCTGCGTCAACCACATCGTCATCAGCAGTGTTCTGAGCAGCGCCTTCAGCTTCTGCTGCACCAGGTCCGCCGGCAGTGCCCGCGGCATCACCCTGGTTAGCATACAGACGTTCTGCCATTTTTGCAGACGCATCAGTCAGAGCCTTGGTCTTGGCTTCGATATCGTCCTTGTCGTCACCCTTAATGGCTTCTTCAAGGTCTTTAATCGCTGCTTCAATGGAAGTTTTTTCACTTTCTTCCAGTTTGTCACCCAGCTCTTCCATGGACTTCTTCGTTGCATGAATCATATTATCTGCAGTGTTACGAACAGTAATCAGCTCATGGAACTTCCTGTCTTCTTCCTTATGTGCTTCAGCATCCTGAACCATACGGTTGACTTCATCGTCTGACAGACCACTGGACGCTTTAATCACAATGGACTGTTCCTTGCCGGTAGCCTTATCCTTAGCCGATACATTCAGAATACCGTTGGCATCCAGGTCAAAGGATACTTCAATCTGTGGTGTTCCACGTGGTGCTGGTGGAATATCCGACAGGTCAAAACGACCCAGTGATTTATTGGCACTGGCCATTTCACGTTCACCCTGCAGGACATGTACCGTTACCGCAGTCTGGTTATCATCAGCTGTAGTAAATACCTGTGACGCCTTGGTAGGAATCGTAGTATTTTTCTCAACCAGTTTGGTCATCACACCGCCGGCAGTTTCAATACCCAGAGACAGTGGTGTAACATCCAGCAGTAAGACATCCTTAACGTCACCACCTAAGACACCGCCCTGAATCGCTGCACCTACAGCTACCGCTTCATCTGGGTTAACGTCTTTACGAGGTTCCTTACCAAAGAATGCCTGTACTTCTTCCTGTACTTTAGGCATACGGGTCTGACCACCAACCAGAATCACATCATTAATATCCTTAACAGACAGTCCAGCATCATTCAGTGCGACTTTACAGGGTTCAATGGTACGCTTAATCAGCTCTTCTACCAGAGACTCCAGCTTAGCACGGGTTACCTTAACATTGAGGTGTTTAGGACCGGATGCATCAGCGGTAACATAAGGCAGATTAACATCAGTCTGCTGAGCGCTGGACAGTTCAATCTTGGCTTTTTCTGCCGCTTCTTTCAGACGCTGCATAGCCAGTGGGTCACCACGTAAATCCATACCCTGGTCTTTCTTGAACTCATCAGCCAGGTAATCAATCAGGCGTAAGTCAAAGTCTTCACCACCGAGGAAGGTATCACCATTAGTGGATAGTACTTCGAACTGATGTTCACCATCAACTTCAGCAATTTCAATAATGGAGATATCAAATGTACCACCACCAAGGTCAAATACCGCAACAGTAGAATCGCCCCTGCTCTTGTCCATACCGTAAGCCAGCGCAGCTGCAGTTGGCTCGTTAATAATACGTTTTACATCCAGGCCGGCAATTTTACCTGCGTCTTTAGTGGCCTGACGCTGGGAATCATTAAAGTAAGCAGGAACAGTAATAACCGCTTCTGTTACGGTTTCACCCAGATAGTCTTCTGCAGTTTTCTTCATTTTCTGTAGAATTTTTGCTGATACTTCAGGTGGCGCCATTTTCTTACCCTGAGCTTCTACCCAGGCATCGCCATTATCTGCTTTAATAATTTTATAAGGTACAAGTTCAATATCTTTCTGTACCGCGTCTTCATTATAAGTACGTCCAATAAGACGTTTAACTGCATAAATTGTGTTGGCTGGATTGGTTACCGCCTGGCGTTTGGCTGGCTGTCCAACCAGAATTTCATCTTCTGTATAAGCAACGATAGATGGAGTGGTGCGATCGCCTTCTGCATTTTCTATAACTTTTGGCTTGTCACCATCCATGACCGCTACGCATGAGTTGGTGGTACCCAAATCAATACCGATAATTTTACCCATTGTTTGTTCTCCTCAGAATTTTTATTTTGTACTTTTTCTGTACTTAATTTTTTACAAATCGTATTAAAGTTTCAATCTTGCTAAAGAAGATGGGGTTATGCCCCCACTTTTCAAGTGTTAATTAAATCTTTTTTGTGCTTTTTTGCGTGTTTTTTAAGTTTTTATGCTTTTTTAGTGTATTTTAAGCAAATTTCGCAACACGTTTGAAGCAACAGTTATTTTGCCACCATAACCATGGCTGGGCGGATCAGACGATCATTTAAGGTATAACCTTTCTGTACCACTGCAACAATGGTATTGGGATCTCTGCCCGGTACTTCCTGCATGGACATGGCCTGGTGGAAATCGGCATTAAAGGGTTCACCCTCTTCCGGTGCGACTTCTTTTACACCAATTTTTGCCATGGCGTCATTCATCATTTTTAAGGTCAGTTCCATACCTTCACGGATTTTGTGTACCGCTTCATCATCGGTATCAAGTTCAATGGCGGCTTTTAAGCCCATTTCCATAGAATCCTTAACCGGCAGTATTTCATTCACCAGTTTCTCAACACCGAATTTTCTGGCATTGGAAATTTCTTTTTCGGTACGGCGGCGAACATTTTCCATTTCAGCCTTAGTGCGCAGAGCAATGTCCCAGTTTTCATCAGCTTTTGCCTGCACTTTTTTAATATGTGCTATCAGTTCCTCTGCTTCCAGAGCTGCCAGTTCATCCGTAACTTCACCGCCGTTGTCATTACCCTGTGCTGTTTCCTGTGCCTGGTCAGATGCATTTGAGGCCTGCGCACTGTTTTCCTCTGCTGACTGTCCATCCACTTTCTGTTCTTCTGCCATTTTGTATTCCTGGTTTAATCCTGTTTGATATTTCTGATTTTAAAGCCCTGAATTTTCCGGGCTTTAAAGGTAATTTAATAATTGACACATTTTATATAAGGGTTAGTTTTCGTGATTCAAGGCTGAGCTTAATAATTTTGCCGTCAAATCGACAATAGGGATAACTTTGTCGTAAGCCATGCGAGTCGGTCCGATAACACCCAGCACTCCCATGGTCTGCCCGTCTATCTGATACGGGGCTGCCACTACCGAACAGTCGTTCAGCGGCTGGTAGCGGGATTCATTACCGATAAATAATTTAACCCCATCCGCATTACTGACCTGGTTTAAAATGGACAGAATATGCTGTTTTTCATGAAAAGCTTCAAACAACTGGCGCATCTGCCCCATATCCGCAATATCTTCATACTGCATCAGGTTGGTTTCACCGCGTATCATAACTTCTTCTTTTGGTTCACGTTGATCTACAAAAGCATAGTTAGCCATTTTAATAGCAGAACGCATCATCTCATCCATTTGCTGCCGGGTATTTTCCATTTCCTGGGCCAGGGTTTCACAGGCTTCCCGAACGGTTTTGCCAGCCAGTATATGATTCAGATAATTACTCATCTGCAGTAACTGTGCTACGGTATATTCCCGCTCTGTCTGTATCACCCGGTTCTGAACCTCATTATCACTATGCACCAGAATGACCAGTATGCGCTGGTTGGACAGTGGAATAAACTCAATCTGGGTCAGTGACAGCAATTCTTTTTTCGGCAGCACCACCAGGGAGGCCAAATGAGTAACGCCTGACAGGGTATCGGTAACATTTTCCAGTACCCGGCTTTGTTCCTCGGCATCACGGATATGAGATGCCAGTTGATTCAACAGCAGTTTATCAGGACGTTTTACGGACAACAGGGAATCAACAAATACCCGATAACCCTGTACGGTAGGTATCCGTCCGGCAGAGGTATGCGGTGACTGAATCAACCCCATTTTTTCCAGATCAGCCATAACATTACGCACTGTGGCGGCACTGACTTTTAAGCCGGAATGTTCTGCCAGAGCTTTTGAGCCTACGGGCTGGCCATCGCTGATATAGCTTTCAACCAGTACTTTCATCAGCTGCCCGGCTCGTTCATCAAAAATGGGAGTTTTAGCCACTGTTTACTCAATTCTCAGAAAAATGAATGTAATAACAAGATAAGGCTATGTTCAGCAGTTTCAAGCAGTATTTAACCTAAATTACTTTGAGAGTTTTTTTTCCTGTTTATTTATGCTAGTTTGCTAGTAGATAATAAATTGTTCGAAGGATTACCTGTGACAGATATAGCACCAACCGATAATGACAAAAAACCAATATTCAATACTATTGGTCTGATTGGAAAATACGCCGATCCCAGTGTTGAAGATGCCCTGGTCAGTCTGCATGAGTATTTTGAACAGATTGGCTGCAAGGTGTTTCTGGATGAAAGCACGGCCGCAGTATTTTCCGATCACGAAATGCAGCCGGCTTCACGTACCCAGCTGGGTGAACTTTGTGATTTAATTATTATTGTCGGTGGTGACGGGACACTGCTTAATGCCGCCCGAAGCCTGGTAGGTTTTGGAGTGCCGTTGCTGGGCATTAACCTGGGGCATCTGGGCTTCCTGGTCGATTTATCGGCCATTGATGTCCATAAAGCCCTGGATGAAATTATGGCGGGCGAATATACCGAAGAAAACCGTTTTTTAATTATCAGTGAAATAGAACGGGACGGTGATTATTTCGGCGGAGGCAATGCCTTTAATGATGTGGTGATCCACAAGTCAGATGTCGCTCGCATGATTGAGATTGAAACCTATATTGATGATCGTTTTATGCATTCAATGCATGCTGACGGCCTGATTATTTCCACGCCTACCGGCTCTACCGCTTATTCCCTGTCTGGCGGCGGTCCGATTTTATATCCTTCTTTAAATGTTATGGAACTGGTGCCTATCTGCCCGCACACCATGAGTAATCGCCCTGTAGTGGTATCCGGTGAAAGTGAAATTGATATTGTCGTCTCGGATCGTTTTTCTACCCAGGCACAGGTCACCTATGACGGTCAGATTAACTTTAACTTAATGCCCGGCGATCATGTTAAAATTATGCGTCACCCAAAGCATATTACCATTCTGCATCCTAAAACCTATGATTATTTTAAAATCCTGCGTACCAAGCTACGCTGGGGTGAAAAACTTCGTAACTAAAATTCATAACTAAAAAAATACCAAACATAAGTCTGAAATAGTTCCCCTATGCTGAATCATATTACCATCAAAAATCTGGCCGTTGTCGATTTTCTGGAACTGGAACTTAATACTGGTTTCAGCGTACTGACCGGTGAAACCGGGGCCGGCAAGTCCATTCTGATTGATGCTTTAGGACTGGTACTGGGTGACCGTGCTGAAGCGGCTGCAGTTCGTTACGGCGCTGACCGGGCGGATATTACAGCAGAATTTGAATTAAATAATGCTCAGCTCAGCCAATGGCTCAGCGATAATGATCTGGACGATGCGGATAATCCATCTGAGTGCCTGATCCGCCGCACCATTAATACTAAAGGCCGTTCCCGGGGCTTTATCAACGGTCAGCCAGTCCCCTTGCAGGTATTACGGGAGCTGGGTGAAAAACTGGTCAATATTCATGGTCAGAATACCCATCAGGCCTTATTAAAAACCGATGAACAGCGCCTGCTGCTGGATAACTTTGCCGGCAGTAATGCCCTGCGCAAGGAGCTTAACCAGTGTTATCAGCAGTGGCAGAAAAAATCCACCGAGTATAAAAAGTTACAACAGGATACTTCTGAACGGGATGCCCGGCTGGATCTGCTGCGTTTTCAGGTTCAGGAACTTCAGGAATTTGATTTACAGGCAAACGAACTGCCGAAGCTTGAAGAAGAACATAAACGCCTGAGCAATGCCAGCCGGCTGATAGAAACCTCACAAAATGCTTATTACCAGCTCAGTGAAGATGAAAACAGCATCAGCAGTCAGATCAGCCATACCCTGAATGAACTCAGCGTCCTGGGCGAGCTGGACAGCCGGCTTAATCCCGTGCTGGAACTGCTTAATAATGCCTTTATTCAGATTGACGAGGCCGGTTCCGAATTACGTCACTATATTGACAGCCTGGAGCTGGACCCTGAACGCCTGAACTGGCTGGATCAGCGTATTGCCGACATCTATGATCTGGCCCGTAAACATCATATTGAAGCCGATGAACTTTACAGTCATGCTGAAACGCTGAATCAGGAATTATTACAACTGGAAAATGCAGATAGTCATCTGGCAACTCTGGAAAAAGAAGTCGAAGAGTTCCGCCGGGAGTATTTTAAACTGGCCGAAAAACTTACCGGTGAACGGGAAAAAGCCAGTCAATTACTGGCTGAGCAGGTCATGTCCCATATTCATGAACTGGGCATGGGACATTGTGTTTTTGAAATCCGCCTGCACAGCACAGACAGTGAGCAGCCGCAGTTACACGGCATGGAAGTGATTGAGTTTTATGTGACCACCAATCCCGGACAACCTTTACGGCCTTTATCCAAAGTGGTATCCGGTGGTGAACTGTCCCGTATCAGCCTGGCCATACAGGTCGTAACAGCCCAGTTCAGCGAGATTCCAACTTTAATTTTTGATGAAGTGGATGTAGGCATTGGCGGTGGTATTGCAGAAATGGTAGGCAGTAAATTAAGGCTTCTGGGCAGCAATTCCCAGGTACTATGCGTCACCCACCAGGCCCAGGTTGCCTCCCAGGCTCATTGCCATTATTTTGTAGAAAAGCAAAGCGATGATAAAAGTACAAAAACAACCATCAGAATACTGGATAAAGAACAGCGGATTGACGAAATATCCAGAATGCTTGGGGGGGTAAAAATAACTGAACAGACCCGTTCACATGCTAAAGAAATGCTGGAAGGTGTTAAAGATTAAACTAAATTAAAGGCTTTGTTTATATATTATAAGTTATGCAACATGAGCCAGTTTTTCTGCAATGACTTCTGACAGAGGCACTTCCAGAAAACAGTCCGTTGAAAATAAATAATCCTCACCGGATTCGTCGATAACCCTGATTTGATTATGTTTTAAAGCGTCAGGGTCAGGTACCACTTCATATAATTTACGTTTTTCAAGGGATGCTTCATAACCTTCATTATCGACACAAACAACAAATTTTCGCATGTCCAAACTCCTCAGTCGATATATCGTTTAATCTTAAATTCACGTTTACCAACACCATTGGCTTCATACCAATGCAGTTCTGCTTCCAGTTCGGTCCCGTCTTTTAACCTAACTGTAGCAATGCCTTTCCGTTTACGCCAGTGTCCATGACCGTAGAGTTTACGCAAACGACCAATTTCCCGAATACCAGTACCCTGGGCAAAAGTTTCCGAGTTTTTAAGCTCTCCGATTATTTCAAAATCCATTTGTATTGTTCCTGATACTTATTTTTACCTCTCTCCCGAAGGCTCTTTCTCAGCGCTCAGCGCTTAATCCTGCTCTTTCTGACACTCAGGACAAATGCCATAAATATAAAGACTGTGATCGGTCATTTTATAACCAAACTTCTCGGCTACCTTGTGCTGGCAGTTTTCAATGGTTTCTTCCATAAACTCTTCCACCTTGCCGCATTGTACACATACCAGGTGGTCGTGATGGTTGCCCTGGTTTAGTTCAAAAACCGAGTGACCGCCTTCAAAATGGTGGCGTGACACCAGGCCGGCACCTTCAAACTGGGTCAGAACCCGGTAAACGGTTGCCAGGCCGACGTCTTCTCCGATTTCAAGGAGTTTTTTATAGACATCCTCCGCACTCATATGGCGTACATCAGCTCTTTCGAGTAATTCAAGAATTTTCAGGCGAGGCAGAGTTGCTTTAAGGCCGGCTTTTTTAAGATCAATGGTTGTCACGAAACAGGATCCTTAATCTGATACATATACAGGCTGCGTTTAAATACGTTTACAGGCAGGCAATGAAAGTCTAAAACACGTATCTACTGATGCTTTTAGTATAAGAATATTGTATTATCGCACTCTTAATATCAAAGTTAATATCAAAAGTCTAATATCAAACTTATAGAAAAACAGCAATTAAACAGAGAACCTGCCTCTGTTAACTGTTGATAGTATACATAATTTATTAAAGAAATCATTATAGCAATGCGAAATATTATTATTCTCGGTCTCATCCCCTTTTTTCTGATACTGTCTGCCTGTTCCTGGGTACCTGATCTTTCTGATATAGGGCTGCCACGGGTTCATAAGGTGGATGTACCGCAGGGTAATGTAATTGAACAGGATCAGATCAACCAGCTGCGTCCCGGAATGAACAGGGAACAGGTACGTTTTGTCATGGGCACCCCGATGCTGGATGATCCCTTCCACAATGACCGCTGGGATTATATCTACCGTTTCAAACCCGGCTATGGTGATATTGAATTTAAACAGGCCTCCGTTTATTTTAATGAAGACGGACGTCTGGTCAATATTATCGGTACCTTCCGCCCCGGAGACAAAGCTGAAAAAGTCCATAGCAGTACTGAAATTGTAGTGGTTCCAATAGAGGATTACGAGGAAGAAGATCAGGGCGAAAAAGGCTACTGGGCTCGTTTTGTTGATTTCTTTGCCTGGACAGATGAACACAGGGGGATCCCTGAGGATAATGATGTACCGGTGAATCCAAGGGGTGAGGGGGAAGTGGCACCAGGGACGTTGGAGACTTCTCCTCAGACTAGTGGGGAATAAGAGCAGCGTTCAGCGTTCAGCGTTCAGCGTTCAGCGTTCAGCGTTCAGCGTTCAGCGATCAGCGTTCAGCGTTCAGCGTTCAGCGTTCAGAAAAAAGTTTAAAACCTCTTATCCTTTAGGCAAACAGAATATTAAAATATTTTGTATTTACTTGAAGATAAATCCAGTTGCTGGCTCTTTCTCAGCGCTGCTCTTCCCCTCCTTTCTTCATTTTCTTGCCTTCTGCGGCTCGTTTTTTTCTGACTTCTTTTGGATCGGCTATCAGTTTTCGGTAGATTTCTACCCGGTCTTTGTGTTCCAGAATCTTGTCCAGTGTGGTTATTTTGCTGAAAATGCCGACTTTATTTTTGGTCAGGTCAATTTCCGGGAATTCCTGCAGGATGCCTGAGGCTTTTATGGCGTCTTCCACTGTGGAGCCTTCATCCAGTTCTACGGTTTCTATTATCTGTTTGGCCGGGGTGCCGTAGGCTACTTCAACGATAATTGTCCTGGGTGCCTTATTCAGCACCATTTCACTTTCCATTAGCCGGCTCCCTGACCATAGATATCAAAGGCTCGTTTACAGAAAGCATCGACCATGCTATTGGCAATCTGACTGAACACAGGGCCGAAAGCCATACTCATGAGTTTATTGGAAAACTCAAATTCGAGATCCAGGGAGATTTTACAGCCGTTTTCATCCAGTGCATCAAAACGCCAGAAGCCCTGTAAATGTTTAAAAGGACCTTCAATCAGGCGCATTTCTATCATTTTATTTTTCTGCATTCGATTCAGAGTGGTAAAGGTTTTATGCATACCGGTATGGCTGATTTCTATCTGTCCCTTTACCTCATCTTCCGTCTGACTTAACACTCTGGAACTGCCGCACCAGGGCAAAAACTCCTCGTAGAGATCCACGTCCACGACCAGGTTATACATTTTTTCTGCACTAAAAGGAATAAGCGCACTTTTATTTATGGTGGTCACAATTACTACCGTAATTCATTAATATTAACTCTTTAATATTAGCTCGTTAATTAAAAAGAGAACTGAAAAAAGCATCCAGATCAATACCAAATATACTTTCAAAAAAAGCAATAATACCCAGGGCATTCATAAACACAATAATAACCATTATGGGGGCCACATAGCGTACCAGGAACGACCAGACGCTATACCAGAAAGGACTGATATTAAGCTCCTGCTTTGAATATTCCTTTTTCATTAACCAGCCGGCATAAATCGCTATCATTAGACCGCCCAGGGGCAGCATGATATTGGAGGTCAGATAATCCAGAAAATCAAAGGCTGTGGCCTCTTTTAATATAACAAACTCACCATACTGGGTATTAATCGAGGTGGAAATAGTAAAGTCACTGGCCAGGTTAAATGAGAAAATAGTAAACAGACCGGTAAACCACACCAGCAAGCCGGAAATCACCGACATTTTAATGCGTGAAACCTTAAAAGTTTTCATACCCCAGGTAACCGCCGGTTCAATCAGGGAGATACTGGAAGTCCAGGCAGCAAAAACCAGCAGCACAAAAAACAGCGTACCGAATAAATCTCCGTATTCCATATGCCCAAAGGCCAGCGGCAGGGTTTTAAAGATCAGGCCTGGCCCGGCTGATGGTTCCAGAGAATTAGCAAAAACAATAGGGAATATGACCATGCCAGCCATTAAAGCCACCACCGTATCCATAATGGCAACGGAAAAAGAGGCTGTAGCAATTGAGGTATTTTTAGGCAGGTAAGAACCATAAACCATAATAGCGCCCATACCCAGGCTCAGGGTAAAGAAAGCATGTCCCATGGCACTGAGAACACCTTTAGTAGATATTTTACTGAAATCAGGCGTAAACAGATAACTTAAACCCTGCCTGAAATAACCGGTTTCCATGGAATAAAGCAGCAGTATAATTAACAGCACAAACAGCAGCGGCATTAAATAAGTCACCGCTTTTTCCAGACCGCCCCGCACACCCCGGGCTACCACAGCCATGGTCATAATCATAAAAATAGTATGCCAGGCCAGCAGACTCTCCGCATTGCCCACCAGGCCGCCAAAAATAGCATCCACATTTTCAGCATCCAGACCGTCAAACACCCCGGCGGCCATTCTCGGTACATAGGATAAAGCCCAGCCGGCAATAACGCTGTAATAGGAAAGGATCAGAAAACCGGCAATGACCCCCATCCAGCCTAACAGTCCCCAGGAACGGGAATGGCCGGATTCCCGAGCCAGGTGCTTCATGGTAGTCACCGGATCCTGCCGACCGCGTCGGCCGAGCATAATTTCCGCCATCATAATAGGAATACCAATAGCCGCAATACACAGCAGGTAAATCAGTACAAAAGCACCCCCGCCATTTTCACCGGTAATATAGGGAAATTTCCAGATATTACCCAGACCGACTGCTGAACCGGTTGCTGCCAGAATAAACACCAGTCGTGAAGACCATTGCTCTCTGGGCTGTTCTGCTGACTGTACCTGTGAAGCCCCTTCAGACGGCTGAGTCGATGTCGTATTTTCAGACATAAGAACTAATCCCTTTAAATCTGTAATAAGTGTCTATCTTTGTTTTTATTTGCGCTATTGTAACCTTTATCGTCTTTTTTTTGTATAATTAGCGCCATGGGAAAAAAGAAAAAGAAACCTTCCGGTAATACTATTGCTCAAAACCGCAGAGCGCGTCATGACTATATTCTGGAAACGGAGTACGAAGCCGGGCTGGTGCTCGAAGGCTGGGAGGTCAAAAGTCTGCGTGCCGGCAAAGCACAACTCAATGAGAGTTATGTTCAGCTGATTAATGGCGAAGCATTTCTCTATGGTGTGGTTATTTCGCCCTTACTCTCTGCCTCCACACATGTCCATCCTGATCAACAGCGCAGCCGAAAATTATTACTACATGATTATGAACTAGCACGACTGATCGGTGCAGTTGAGCGTAAGGGTTATACTATTGTACCACTGGCGCTGTACTGGAAAGGCAGCCGGGTTAAATGCAAAATCGCCCTGGCCAGGGGTAAACACCTGCACGATAAACGTGCTACAGAAAAAGAACGTGACTGGAATCGTGATAAAGCCCGTATTGCCCGGATGAAATAAGCCGTTAAACTAACTGATTTTATAACAGCCCGGTCCGCTGATTACACTCTTGCCTCCGGGCAAAGGTATAACCTGAATCTGGGTGCTGATGCGTTCTTTCAGGGCGGAGACATGGGAAATAATGCCGATAAGTTTGCCATCCTGATGCAGGCCGGATAAGGCTTCCAGAGCATTTTCAAGCGCTTCTTCATCCAGACTGCCAAAACCTTCATCCAGGAACAGGGAATCCACTCTTACCTTACGGCTGGCCATTTTAGACAGGCCAAGAGCCAGGCTCAGGCTGACAATAAAACTCTCACCGCCAGAGAGATTTCTAACCGAGCGTATTTCTCCAGCCTGATAAATATCTATAACATTGAGTTCAAGCGGCTGGTTTTTATCCCGGACTAATAAATAGCGATCACTCATTTTCTTTAATTGCAAATTCGCATGGCTAACCATCAGCTCAAAGGTCAGTCCCTGGGCAAAATTACGGTATTTTTTTCCATCTGATGAACCAATCAGGGCATGTAATTTTTCCCAGCGATGATAATCTTTTTGCTGTTTATCAATAGCCGCCTGTTTCTGCCTGATTTTTTCCTTATCCCGTTGTTCCTGTTCCAGTTGATGTTTTAAAGCAGCTACTTCATTTCGCAGCTCTGAAATCTGCTGTTCCAGTTTTTGCTGTTCAGGTAAAAGAGTGTCCAGGGACTGTTGTGTTATTTTTTTATTCTGTTCAGTTTGCAGCTTCTGTTTATAGTCAGTCAAACGAGTATTGATACTGATTGCACGGTTATCCAGCTCCTGAGCTGTTTTATGTAATTCTTCCCGTTGCTCTACAGTTAAACTGGCCTGGACAAATTCAGTTTCAGTGGCAAAACCCTGTGCCGGTAATTGCTGCTGAAATTGGCTTTCCCGGGTATTTAAGTCCCTGGCAGTTCGCTTTATACGCAGCTCTAATGACTGAATACGGGTCTGCAAAGTATTCAGCGCCTGTTCAATCCGGGTCAGTTGATCCCGAGCCGCTTTTTCTGCCTGCTCTGCCTCTGCCAGTGATTTTCTGAGCTGATTTTCTTCAGCATCAACATCCTTATCAGCAAACAGTTCCTGTCTTTCAGTTTTTAACTGTTCCAGCCTGACAGTTTCATTATTTAATCTCTGCTTAACAGTCAGAGCCGTTTTATTCAGGGTCGTTATAACACTCTTATGAGATTTAATAGTGGCGGAAAATCCGCTCAGTTTCTGGTCAAACTCATTAAGGCTTTGCTGTTGCTGCTGCCAGGTTTCCAGACGATTCTGCAGCTCCTTTAATAAGGCCTCAAAATCAGTAATATCCGCTTCAGCAATACCAAGAGGCTGGAGCTGCTGCAGTAATTCAGTTTTTAAACGCTTAAATTCATCTTCCTGCTGCTGCCGGCTTTGTTCCAGCTTTTGCAGATTTTCTTTACTGGCAGACAGTTTATGTTCAGCCTCCAGCATCAGTTTTTCTGCTTCTGATAATTTATGCTGTGCAGTTTTTTCTTCCCGGGCAAGCTCGCCTAGCTGCTGTTCAAGCTGTTCCGCACGGGCAATAATATCATCCAGTACGGCCAGCTGTTTCTGGGTCTCATCCATTGCAGGGATATTACCCATGGCATAGGGATGTTCCAGTGAGCCGCATAATGGACAGGGCTTATTATCTTCCAGTTTTTCCCGTTCTGCCTCCAGGCTGGCAATGGTTTTTAGCAGACTTAATTCTTTTAGCAGGGCTTCTTTTTCTGCCCGGTATTCCCTAAGAAGCCGATCCTGCAAAACGGTATTTAACTGCTGCTGTTTTTGTTCTGTTTGTTTCTGTATAACTTTTAATGCCTGTGTATAAGCATCTGTTGCCGTTTGTCTTTCCTGAAGCCCCTGCTGATACTTTAGCTGAGCTTTTTGTTCTGCTTTAATCTGCAGACTGAGATTAAGCTGTTCGTTTTCTAAAACAGCAAGACTGCCCAGCTGGGCTTTAATACCGGCCAGGCCGCTGATCAACCATTGATCTCTGTCATGATCATTTAAATAAGTTTCACATTGCCGGCGCTGCTGTGCTGAAGTTTCAGATTCTTTTTCCAGGGACAGTATCGCTGCCTGCTCTGCTTCAATCTGCTGCTGATACTGCCGGTATTCACTATTCAGTTTTTTGACAGAGTATTGTTTTTCTACAATAAACTGATCCAGAGAACGGACTTTTTTAAATATTTCAGCTGCCGACTGTAATTGTGTTCTGGCATCAGACAGAGCCTGTTCTGATTTTTGTGAGCTTTTTTTATAGTCATGCAGATTCTGCTCCAGTTCAGGAAGCTTTTTCTGCTCATTTGTTAATTGCTGTTGATCATCCTGCTGCTGATTTCGCAAAGCGGTTATTGCGGCATAAAGACCGTCCAGATGGCTGGCCTGAACAGCCAGCTGCAGTTTCTGGCGTTGCGGAACAAATGCTTCACGTTCTGTCTGTAATCGTTCAGCCTCTTTTTCAAGCTCCCTGATTTCCCTGCTGATAGACTCAAGCAGCTGCAGCCAGGCAATGGCTTTCTGGGTTTGAGTCAATTGGCCGGACAGCGTATTTTGCTGCTGTAGTTGTGTGGTTAAGGTCTGTTCAATGGCCTGTTTCTGCTCTTCACTTAACAGCGCTATACCGGCAATTTCTGCTCTGAGGATATTAAGCTGTTCACGCTCCTCTTTCATGCGCTCATGAGTCTGTATAGAAATTCGGCTATAAATTTCAGTGCCGGTGATCTGCTCCAGTATGCGGGATTTCTGTTCAATATCAGCTTTAAGAAAGGTATCAAAGCCGCCCTGTGCCAGCAGCATGGAACGGGTGAATCGTTCAAAATCCATTCCGGTTTTTTCTTCAATAACCGCAGCAACACGCCTGATCTGGTTTTCGATAATACTGCCGTCCTGGTCAGCTTCTGCAATCTCGTGTTTAGCAACCTGCAAAGCCCCTTCAGGCTGTTTTTTTGCTCTGTGCTGACTCCAGTGGCAAATAAAACGTCCTTCAGAGGATTCAAAACAGACCTCGGCAAAACACTCCCCGGTTTGCCGGGACATAATATCATTATTATTTTTGGTAATTTTACCCAGTCTTGGGGTCGCTCCGTACAGGGCCAGGCAGATAGCATCCAGTACTGTGGATTTACCCGCCCCAGTGGGCCCGGTCAGGGCAAAAATTCCATTAGCAAGGTAATTAGGATCGGTAAAATCAATCTGCCATTCACCCTGCAGTGAGTTAAGGTTTTTAAAGCGCAGCTGCAGGATTTTCATAAGGCGTTGGGATCTTCTTCGTGCAGAGAGTGAATAATTTCCTTATAGGACTGTATCAGATCATCCCGGCTCTCTTCGGGAATATCATGGGCCTGCAGACAGGACTTAAAAACATCATATTCATCCATATCGTCCAGAGTTTCACCCTCACCATCACTAACCACAATTCCCTTATACGCCGCCTCATTTTTTATTCGCAATACTTCCAGCTTACTGTCTGCCAGCATTTCCTCAACCTGTGACCATAAATCAGATACCACATCCCTGCCTGTATAGACAATTTCCAGCCAGACTGATTCAGCCTGTTGTTTTAATGCTTCTATTTCAGACTGTATCTCATCCAGATTGCCGCTCAGTTGTTTTAACTGCTGAAAACGGGGAATAGTCATTTCCCTAATATCAACTAAACCTTTTTCAAAATCAGCAATAATAACCTGTTTGTCCTGTCCGGCTTCCCCAAAGGACATAGGCAGAGGCGAGCCGCTGTAGCGAAAGTGATGATTATCGCCCACACATTGAGGAATATGCAGATGACCCAGGGCCAGATAGTCAATACTTTCCGGAAACATATCCTGACCGATATAAGCCAGAGAACCGACATAAAGTTCTCTTACACCGTCCTCATACAGGGTTTTACCCCCGGCGGCAAACAGATGGCCCATAGCAATAACCGGTAACGGCTCAGCACCCTGGCTGTGCAGTTCCTGTTGCTGCTGTTGAGCATAATCACACACCTGGGCATAATGCTCTTTAAGCCCTGCAACCAGCTTGATACCCTTTTCTTCCACACTTTCACCGCTTTCAACTCTGCGGATATCTTTTTCTCTTAAATAAGGCACGGCACAGACAATCGCCAGCGGCTGATCAGCCTTGTCCCTGAGCACAATAACTTCATCCCGGGGATCTTCCATTGCTGAACCCACTACATAGACATTCAACACCCGCAACAATGCTGCCGGGGCAGTTAAAAAGGATGGGGAGTCATGATTACCGGCAATAATAACTACATGCTGACAATGGGTGGTAGAGACCTTATGCAGAAAACGATAATACAGTTCCTGAGCATAATTGGGTGGAATACTGGTATCAAAAATATCACCGGCCACCAGCAGAATATCCACCTGCTCCTGCTCAATGGTATCAGTCAGCCAGTCCAGAAAATGCCTGAACTCCTCATAACGTTTGCGGCCATACAGGGAGCGCCCCAGATGCCAGTCTGATGTGTGTAAAATTTTCATGGTGTCAGTTTATCATGGTAATAAGTCATAAAGTGACGCAACTTACTATTTTCATATTACTCCGTTTATCTATGCAACCTTGAGGTAAATCATACCAGATATCAGTGCAGTTTTGACTCGTCCGAACTGGACATAATGGCTTAAAACATAAACTATGTTTAATGTTCAGGTAAGTCCGGCGTAATGTTATGTGCTTTATACTTTTCACCAAGTTAGCCATTAATGAAAATGACTAACCTTCTTAAAATTAAAGTATATGGAGTTTACAATGAAAAAACTAACAACTATCGCAAGCGTATTATTACTGGCTTCTACCACCTTTGTTTATGCAGGCAATGACCACAATCATTCCGCTATGGATAAAGGCGGTATGGCCATGAGCGGCATGTCCAGTGATATGCAATCCAGTATGAAAGCCATGAAAGCCGATATGAATAAAATTATGCAGGAAAAAGATCCTGCCAAACGCAAAGCCATGATGGCTGCTCATATGAAATCCATGCATGCCATGATGAATTCCATGAAAGGTGATAAAAAATCCATGATGTCCAATGACCATATGGATCAAATGGCCAAATTTGATAAACGTTTATCTATGATGGAAGCCATGATGGAACAGGTTGTTGTCAACCAGGCAATTCTGGCCAAACCTGATTCAGTATTCAAATGGGATGAAAATGCGGATGAATATCAGCTGCAGTAGCAATTATCTTTAAAGTAATAAAAGCCCTGGTATTGTGCAATATCAGGGCTTTTTTATCCTGTCTGATTTTTAGCAGACAGTATAAATATTACAATAGTTGTAACAATTTTATTACATAGCTTATAAACGATTAATTATTTAGATATGAAATATTGTAGCGCTTTGCTATTTTTAAAAGATGCTTATCCAATGTCCATAACTTTGTATTGGGTGCAACAGAACATTATCCTAGTTAAGCAGTTCTCTCAGTTTTGTGTTGAAGTTTTTAAAATGATCAATCCAAACGGATGTATCAACAAGCACATTCATCAGGATGTCTTTTCTCGTCGTCTGGGTACATCCTGCATATCAGGTGCAGTTCCGCCAAGATCAGCAAGACGTTTCGCTGCCTGTACTCTGACAAATGTTTTGATAGCTTCTCGAAAAAGATCAGATTTATTCATTTCAGGATCGGCCATTTCCAGCGCCTGTTCATAAAGCGTATCGTCTATCGTGACTGTAGTTCGCATACCATAATTCCCGCATATTTATTGATATCACATTGCATCAAATAAAACATCACGTCAAGTTTGATATTGGCTATTATCTACTGTCCTGCAAGGAATACTCATGTTAAAAACACAGCATGACTTCACGTCATGCTGTCTTTATGATAGTTTATGATAGTTAAACCTGATAAAGCGGCCAGATTATCTCTGAGTGTAAAACTATACACTATGCAATAACTTTATTTTTTGAATACCGATGAAAACTGTTGTTTCAGCTTGTCGAACCAGCCTTTACCGCCTTTTCCACCTGAAACTTTATTTTCGATTTCTTCGACTTGCTTATTCATAGGTTCAAACAACTCCTTATCCCCATACCCCAGTGCTTCCGCTAATTTCAATTGATCTCTGACCGCATTCAGCAAGCCATCAAGCACTTTGTTTTCTTTTTCTGTCCGTTTAGTATTTTCGGTAAGCGCTTCCGCCTCTGTAATCAATAACTCGGCGCGTAACAGTGGCAAAGGAATGACATGCCTGGTCACGACCAAAGTATTCAACAAGCTATGCAAAGCCGTCTTAGCTTCATCGATCTTACCTGCATCGATCAATGGTGCGATTGCTTTTATGGCAACAGGATAAGTCGCCAATGGAATGCTGGTGGTTGAAATAACAATTTCACTGGCCAGGCCTTTGATCAGTTCTCTGGCTTCCTGTAAACGTCCCTTATCCAAAGCCTTTTGGGCTTCTCTGGTCATCGCTTTAATACTGTCTATATCCGTATAAACATCGATGACAGTCTCGCTGATACCCACCGGTGCCAGAGCCAGATCGGGGTCACGCGCCATAATCAGATCCAGTTTACCCGTCACAGTTTCCAGCAGTTTCAAAGCCTCATCGGTTTTATTGTTTTCCAAAGCAGCCAGAGCTTTTTCAGTATTCAGGACAGCGGCAATCGCTTCTTCCACAATTTTTTTCCGTTTTTCAGCCGTTTTATCGGCAATATTTTTATCTACCTGTGACTGAACCGACTGCGAAGCCTGTGACTGCTTTTGAGCCTTGATCGTATCAACTGCAATCGCAGATCCCGCACTTATAATTCCCAATATCAAAAAAAATGTATACAATAACTTTTTCATAATTTCTCCTCGTAAAGTTATGATTATTACTGAACAGTAATATCGTGACTGACCACTCAAAATTCAAGACAACACTCAATATTAAATAACAAAAAGACTGTTAAGATTTTGTTCAATCAGGATTTATAAAGGGCGCTTGCAGAGCTCTGCAGCAGGGAAGCTTGCGAATACGTATATGTCATGATTAATAATAAAATCATCGCCCGGACTTCTATTCGTTGAATTAATTTCGGCATAATAAACTCATTGAAAAAATCTAGTTACTATGTTTTACGAAAAACTGAAAAAAAAGACCATATAAGGTATATTAAAGTTTAGCTGATGGTAACTTAATTATGGTTCACCCCACATTTGCAACGTGATACCAAAGAACTCTCGGGGAATAAAAACTCTCCGGGCCCTAATGGAAATCCTAAGGATACAAAGATCATGGTCTCCATCTCTTACCCTTATGACCGCTACGAGTATTTTTATAATGGTATTATCCCTGTCCGTTTGACCAGATCGGGAGGAGTACTGGTTTGTGCCGAACGGCCCAATGAAGATGGTATCAGTATTGATAACACCTTGATTCATGCTATTGTTTCAGGAGACTGGCAGGAGATCAGTGCATTGGATTTCAGCTATTATTGCGCACTGTACCGTCAAAACAGGAAACGTGCAAAATGAGTTTTCCGCCATTGGTTTTACAATAATGGTGTAACCACTCAATCATCACAATGGCATTCTAAAAAACCGGGGTTCTGATGAAACAGGAGAAACGTTGTATGTATGCATCATGTAAATGGTAATGTCCTATATATCCTCGAACGTATAGGTTTCCGTATGGTTATTGATGCGGATGGTATTCGGAGCGATTTCGCCATCAATCTGGCAATCAACATTGAGTCTTCCGGGAACAAGGATGCTCAAATCCTTGAGTCCATCCCAGACAAACACCTGTTCCCAGGCACCATAAGTTGTTCCGCCGATTCCAATCCGTCCGTCTTTCAGTCTGAAGGGTGTAGAGTATCCGGCTTCTGCACCTTCCAAATCCTGTATACGGTGTAAAATATTCCTGTGTTCTAGTAGCTGTCGATCATCAGGCTCATAACGCCGGATCATTGTTTCTCTTCCCTCAACACCTTTGAACGGGCCAAGCTGATCCTGTTGTCCATCCGGATCGGATTTCAGATAGATCGTGACATTAAAGCCTGGTTTACCGCATCCTCCTATATAATCCAGCCAGTCTTCAGCTGAATAATCTTCACCATTGCGGGAAGATACAATCGCATAGCCTTCCTGATCAATAAGGACAGGAGTTGTATATTCTCCGAGGCACTCCCCGGTTCGAATATCCCAGACAAACACGCGGAAATCCCTTGCCCATGTGATCAGGCGTTTGTCATCGAGCCGTTTTACTCCGCGCAAAGAGCCTGTATGTAGTCCCTGCAGAGTAGTCAGTTTCCTGCCTGTTTGCGCATCCCAGAGGGCCATGGGAAATGACTCTCTGGCACGCCGGTAGCCGGCAGCCACAAATTTCGGGTGGTAGCATTTCCAGATGAGATCACAACCCAGTACAAACCCGCCACCGAACATGAAGACGCAATTGATATGTCCACTATCCTCGAGAGGAACGGCCTGCTCTTCAGAAATGACAATCCCGGCAGAAACATTATCATCGTAATGCAGCAAAAGGTTGCCGTACTGTTCGTGGTTTAAGAACTCCATACTATGTTTCCTTAATTTTTTTGCATCCACTTATTAATTCCAGGCCAGGCGATTGTGATGATCAGAGTTCACCAATTCAAGCCGCAAACCACACATAGATCCATAAAGAAAAAATGGCAGATTTCGTTACCAGAATCAGGATCTGCAATTTGATCAGAAGTTTATTGGTAAGGGCATTGACCCTATCTGTGGATAGCGCCCCAATCGAGCGCCCGCTTCTCAAATTAGCGTTCTCTAAGTATATCTTCAAGTTCGCTCATAATTTCCGAAAAAACAACATCAAAGCCATCCTTTATATGCTCATCTTCCTGGGCAAATAGATCCCATAGTTCCCCCAGTGTACTTTCGCATTGGGCATTTAATGGGCCGTCACTAATCTCTGTATCTATTTTCATCAACCGATAATAGCTTTCCTGCCTATGCGCTATCTTCCTATTGAATCTCTTCTTAGGAACCTAAGACGTCCCTGAACTATTTTCGAAGTAATATATAAACTTGCTAGAATTGACAAACAATATATATAACTGAAATATTGATGGCAAGTGCTCCTATGAGAGTACACATTGCTGCCGTTGCGACACTTGCCATAATCTTGTTAATCTTTACCTTGCTCCGGGTTAGGCAAAGAGATCAATATATTCCGTCCAGCGTCATAACAGTTATATATGTCGTCATTGCTAGCATAGCGTTTCCCGTATTTCTTTTTCAAAAAACGGTCCCCATATGAATCGCCTCCAATATTACTGGTCGGTATGTCAAACATGTCCCGCTTTGCAGCCGCATAGAGATTCAATCTTCCGCGAAACTCGGAAAGGATCTTGATCGCTGCACTATAATTCTTTGCACCGTCTTGCTTCAGAAGTGCAACGGCAAAATCAAGAACAGCGG
This sequence comes from Gammaproteobacteria bacterium, assembly GCA_027012135.1. Taxonomy (GTDB): domain Bacteria; phylum Pseudomonadota; class Gammaproteobacteria; order GRL18; family GRL18; genus JANELJ01. Next base: position 4,176 of record JALUZF010000233.1, on the reverse strand, counting down.
CGCAGGCTTTCGCCCGCAGATAGTCATTGGAAGGAAATCCAGGCACATCATCTAATGTAAAACTGAGTGTGCCAAGTGTAATATAGTCTGCGCAACGTCCGGCAATTTCTTCGATTTGTCCTCTCGATTTTGATTTAAGTGCTGTACGACTCGAACGAGGGGTGGGAACAAAGGCACCGCTCATTGCTGCATCCACAAGTTGGTAGATCCCCGAGGCATCTCGATAAGTCTTTTCCTGTTTTGTTTTTCCATTCCCACTAACGCTACGCAGCACTGCCGTTAAGTTGCAAAGTCGCGCGCGTTTGACCATTGTCTCTCGTATTTCGGTTATTTCCCAGTCCTGTACCATGTATTTGGACCAAACTATATGCCTTGCGAGTACGCCTAGAGCCGACTCATCATATTGGGTCAACTTATTATGCAAAGGTATCACGGCCTTACCGCTCTGGCGAACGATTTTATGATCAGGACCAATCTCCGCACTCGATGAATTCGCCATTACGTAGGCGGGTCTCATAAGCGGGTATGCAAACACAATAAAAATCAGCAATAAAAACTTTTTCATTTTCCTGCACCTCATGGGTCGGCAGTTCAGCCTTTGCATTTGTCGGTTCAACGGGTGACAGCTAACTTTATAGCGCCGTCTTCTGACGCCAGTCAGTTGAGCCAGCATCTGGTATTTTCTCCTACGGTTATAGTCACCGGACGGCCTGGTACGAAATCATAGAGTGGATCGCGTTGCCATTGTTTGATGGTATGCCATTCAGGACTTTCAACCGTCACAGCAGCCTTGTGAGCGAACACGCGGCCCTGATCGGAGCGCGGCCACCCGACCGCGAACTTCAGCAGTGTTTCAGGCGGTACATCATCGAAGGTCAGCCACAAAGCCCCGTCCTGCGTGAAGGCATGGGGCCAGGCATCCCTTACCTTCATTTGCCATTGAATGCCGCATTGCACCACATCAAGAGGCAAACCCTCGGGGTTGAGTATTTCCAGATCAAAACGCAGCAGCAGGTGCGATAGTGGGCGATTTGGCGTCAGGATTGAGTAAGCCAGTCCTTCATATTTATAAGTGTCAATCGGAGTTATGAACACGGAAGGGGCGCGGGCGACCGCTTGTGCCGAGAAGATGGCCAGCAGCAGGAAGGTGACAAACAAAGCGGTTTTCATGGTTCAAATCTCCGGCAGTGCAGGGCTAATTGACAGATATCCACCACGGTTCATTCTCAGGGTGATGGGCTGGAAATGTTTACTATGACTGGCCAGACCGGAGTTCCCTGCTCACCCGGTCTATAATCTGCCTACGTTGTACCTGTGGTTCGTTCCGCACACCGTCCCACGGAAAATTTGTGTACGATTCGGACTTACCCCAATAGCCATAGAAAAAGCGATAGTTGGCTGAAAACAGAATTCTCAGGACGCCTGATCCGTATTTGTCTTCCCAGTCAACCGTAATAGTATATTTTCCCTCGCTTCTGAAATTTGTCAACTTACCGAACACTACAGACTCTTCTTCAACTATAGTATATTTTCCATAAAGCACGCCATTGTTATCAACTTTAATGGTCGTCAATACTGGATCCAGATCATCACCATTGAAAACATGGCCATTATAGACACCGGTTATGAGTGGCTCAGTATTTGATTCATCCTCTTTTGATCTGTCATTTGCAATCGCGACAACAGAAAAAATCAGAACAAATAGAATAAAAGATATTTTTTTGTACATCTATTTCCTCCTATCCTTAGGTTGGTTAATGGTCAGCCTCAGCCACTCGTTCCGTTACCGTAGTAGGGGGATTGCTGACATCCTACTGTCGATGGCAACACATATTAATCTCAGAAGGCAATCATTGGATTGTTGGTTTTTAAGTCTCCAATTTTCCCTGTGATGATCATTTTCCGATTTAACTATTATCTTGAAATTAATTTAAAATATCTAATCGCATCATCCTTATTCTTGAAAATATAATTACCTGGCTTGTCGGGTTTCCATTTGTTACATTTCAATCGTTTACATGTATTTCTATTAATATGAACGTTGACACAAATGGTCTCAGGCTTGCTGCGCTTCCCATATCTATTAACCTCTTTATAGGCATTGACATATTTCCCCAATACTTTGACTCTTACTGGACTATATCTAAAACTCCAGTGATGCTTACCAAGCCCATTGCACTGTGGGGAATTTAATAATTTTTCATATGGACGAAAATTAAATTGTTGAAGAGATGGATACCACCAACCGGCCCCAGTTAACTCGCCATATTTGACATTTGAATAAATGCTTATTATGTTGAATATTTTCACTTTATAATCCCCATATTTGTCTTTCGCGCCATCAACCAGAATTTTATCAACTCCGCTTCTATTAACGATAAATAAGCCATTCGGAGAATCTATGTAGCTATTGTCTTCTGCGATACCGCTCAATGTAAAAAAAGCGGCAACAAAAAAAATATTTATTCTTAATAAATGCATCGATATATCCTAAATACAGCAAGTCCAAGAGTGAAGCCATTTATTTCTCAGGCCCCATGCAGGCTCACCGGCTGCAATGGACACCATGGTTTCAATGACCTGAGAATAAATTCCTGTCGGATTTGATATAACAATATATGTTGTTTTCATTATAATCCTACCTGTATTTTTCCCTTAATTTTTTTATCTCCTCCCGCTGTCTTCTTGCCTGTTCCAGGCGGATTTTCTTATACTCACGCGCTGCTTTTATTCGATCTTCGTTCGTTTTTGCATTTTCCAGCTTAAGACTATAATCATCTACCGCTTTTCTATATTCTTTAGCATATTTATCCTCCAGGCTCTTCACTTCCTTATTCATCCTTGCATATTTTTCGAGCATTTTTTTATTCTTTGCTTCCAGTTCTTTTCTTTTTATCTCCCTTAACGCCTGTTGCTCTAACTGTTGACGTTTCCTGAGCTCTTGTAAACGCCGCTGTTGTTCTTGCTCCGATTGCTGCCGCATATCTTGCTGAGTGTATCGTGCACTAGTTCTTTCAGCGTGAGTATCAACCTGTTGATCTGTTTCACCCCGTCGGCTTTTGCCTCGTGACTGGCTGCTTACTTGATAAAGCGGGTTTTTGACCAATGGTTGCGTACCTTTCTTTTTTACCGGATCACTTTCTTTTTCTGCGCCTTGATATTGAATACCATCACGCTGAACCGAATTCATTCCATTGCCCGCCCTGAGAAAGTTATCAACCATTTGTTGAACAGTTGCGCTGTCACACCCCTGCTCCTTGATAAACTTGTCCATCTGATAATGTTCCACAAGCATATTTCCGGTAAAGTTGCCGATCACCTGTTTCGCCCGGCTGACAGACATTCTCATAAGATCCCTGGCTGAACCCAGGTTGCTAAATACCTTTTTCGCCAAATAGCTATTGACCGCAGGTTTGTAATTTGACCACTGCTCTGCAAACCGGCTGTCGATACGAATGGTCTTCATCCCTTCAACTTCATGAATTGTTTGGGAACCATCCAGGTTCCACTCACTTCCCGCATAAGCCGTGTAGGGGATCTTGAATGTTGTAAACTGCGCAACCTTATCACTGCAGCGTTTTGAATAGACATCGGCCAGGGCCATATACATTGCCTTGAACTCAATGGTCTTGTTGAACTCAACAAAATCACCATCAAAGATTCTTCTGGCGATCTCAAACTGTTCATATTGCCGCCAAAAAGGATCCAGTTTGTAAACAATTCCCGGCTTTCTACCCTCTGCGTATAAAAAATTCTTGCGATAGTCTGCTGCCATTCTTTTCTTATGACTTTGTTTAGCCCGAAATCCGGCAAGAGTTAGTCTGGTGTTCTGCTTGGGGTCATAGAAATACATAGGTGAAGGATATTTATCATCCTTAACAACAAGTTTTCCATCATGATACCTGTAGTTAAACCAGACTATGTGCTGCTGCCCGGGTACAGTATTGTCAGAAGCGTTATATTGATCTCTGTAATAATGGATTACCTGAACCGTGTTCAATTCACCACCACAGGTTGACAGAAAAGGCGAAACAATACGATTAAAATCCGTTAGATAGTCCGGGGTGACATGCCGCCCGTTTAATGGAACGATGGTCTGCTCAGGATCAGAGGGTGAATGTATGACATAAAGATAAAAATATTGCTCCTTTCCTTTCCCTTTTAACGCTTTGTTTT
>JALUZF010000232.1 GCA_027012135.1 Gammaproteobacteria bacterium | reverse complement strand
CAAATACCGTATCCATTGGCCGTGCTCCTTGCTGAAGACGCCGTGAATCCATCCATGGAGGCTTTTCGGCAGCGTCCCTGCTGCCGAAACTTCATCAAGGAGCACGGCCAATGGATACTCAGAGGTTATAAATTTCAAGTTGAACATATTTTAACCAAAGTATGATCCGGTCCTGAGACTTATATGATCATGCAGTTTGTCGATAATGTAGGTGAAAGAATATAATGCCATAATAACTTGATTATAGAACTTGGTTTTTGGACATCAAAAAAACTGCATTGAAAAAGGGAAGCCCTGAGCTATTACTCTGAATTATTGAAAGGCGCTGTGTTTAAAAAATCCATATTATACACTTTCTGATCTGTAGTGATTAATTCCAGAAATAGATTTAAAAAACCACTTTGAAATCTTAGGGTATTTTGATGCTAAACTCCAATATTTATTTCTCATAAAGCGAATAACAACATTTTTTGTTGCTAACATTCTATAATCAAAATCGGTAAAAAATAAAGTTCTTTTTGCCTGTCTCTCCAGATGTTTTTTGGCATAAGCTTCATTTCGGTCTAAGCATTTTGATAACATAACTGCATCTGCTATAGCAAGGTTCAAACCTTGTCCTCCTACGGGAGATTGAACATGCGCGGCATCCCCAATTAACCAAACACTATCTTTCTTTGTATTATTTACCCTTTTAAGTGATACTTTAAATTCTCTTGAATAATTAAATATTGAATCAGGAAATTTCTCTTTAAGTTTACTTTCTATGTTGGGAGCATTTAATATACCCTGAACTATTCCACTCTCAGGGTTTGATAAAAACAATCCAATACCCTCAGAACTTAAAAACAGTTTTGCTTGTACAGACTCATTCCATGAGTTAGTTTTAATTTCTGCAACAGACCATATCTCTGGATAGGTTTTGCCATTAAATTTAAAACTGGCTAATTCTCGGACTTTGCTATGTGCTCCATCAGCTCCAATTACTCTTTTAAATTTCTCTTTTGATAAATTTTCGTTTGATATGATTTCTGCATGTGCAAATGACTTCTGGTTATCAATCTTTTGAATAAATGTATCATATTGAACAAAAACGCCTTTCATATTTAATTCATTCTCAATTAATTTTTCAAGTTTTAATTGAGGATAAAGATAAGCAGGTGGTTCAGTGTTTAATAAAGGAATTTTTAAATCAGAAATAAGCTCATTATCTTCATAAAACTCAAATCGACTCATTGGAGTCATTGATTCTGTAATAGAATCAGGCAAGCCAAGCTCTACTAATGCTTTTATTGTTCCTAGCGAAACGCCCGTTGCTTTGCTAATAGAACCTCTGGTTGTGCGCTTATCAATTATTACTACACGCTTTCCTGACTTCACCAATGATAAAGCACAGATCATACCACTAGGGCCAGCTCCGACAATAAGGGTTTTATTGTTTTTCATAGGTAAATATTCTTTTATATACAGCTATAAATGCTCTCAGTCCTATTTCTTTAATAAAGGCTGTTTTAAACGAGCAAGAAAACCTTTATGACCTGGAACATTATGTTGCAGATGGCGATAAACCTGTACCTTAACAATATCAGTTATCAGGGCCGAAGTAATAGAATAACCCCAGATAAGTGCTATTTCAGGCCAGGTAATCGGAGCAATCAAACCAAAACCATAGGCAGCTAGAATGGTGGCTGCTACTTTGGTAATGATTGTGGACCAGATCATAACAGGAGCCGGCCAGGGCCGCTTCCACATATAATCTTTACTGCGTGCTACAAACAGAACCAGATGTCCGGCAACAGCCATTTTTAAAAATACATAAGTCTGGATATGGGTAGTATCAAGCTTCATAACATCCATAGCCAGTAACAGCATACCGAAACTGCCGATAACCCCGACTATACCCATAGCTGTGGCCACCGTAATGACCTGGCGCATATTCCAGCGTACAGGATTTTTTTCCAGCCCGGTATGATCATAAGCAATGGCCATAATAGGAATATCATTAAAGAAAGCTAGCAGAATAATCATAATGGCGGTAATGGGATAAAAATCAAAAAGGATCATGGTTGCCACTACAAAAAGCATAATTCGAATGGTTTCACAGATACGATAAATGGCATAAGCATTCATTCGCTCAAAAATACGCCGAGCTTCTTCAATGGCATTAATAATCACTGACAGACCGGGAGCGGTCAGCACCAGATCGGCCGCAGCACGTGCCGCATCAGTTGCACCGCTTACTGCAATACCCACATCCGCCTGTTTTAAAGCAGGAGCATCATTAACGCCATCCCCTGTCATTCCTGTAATGTGGTTTCTTGCCTGCAGCAGTTTAACAATTCCGAACTTATGTTCTGGAAACACTTCTGCAAAACCGTCACTCTTTTCAACACGTTCTCCATCAGAATCATCTCTTGGGCCGTCCTTATCAAGAGAAAGAGTACCTGCAGGTAAAATATTGGTACCCAGTCCCAGTTTTCTGGCTATCTGTTTGGCAATAGAGAGATTATCTCCCGTAACCATTTTCATATTCACGCCGTAATCACGGGCATTGGCAATGGTTTCGGCAGAATCTTCCCGTGGAGGATCGAACAGGGAAAGAATGCCCAGAAATTCCCATTCTCTGGAATCCGGATCTTTTCTTGCTACACCCAGTGCCCGATAACCTTCTTTAGCAAAGGCATCAACAACCTCTTCTGCCCGCTGCATTTCTTCGTCAGTCAGATCAGACATCTGCATGATTACCTGGGGAGCTCCTTTAGTAACCTTAAAGGTGTTTCCCTGGGAATCTGTTATTTCTGCCTCTGTCCTCTTGTGTACGGGGTCAAAGGGTACGAAGTTATTTTGAGTATAAGTGTGTAGATTTTCCTGATCCTTCAGAGCATTCAGGACAGCTTCATCAATGGCATCCTTATCCTCAGCCTTGGAAGCAAGGGAAGCTATAAGCAGAACCTCCTGCTCATTTTGGGCTTTAAATACTTCAATATTACCCATTGTTAAGCGGTTCTGTGTCAGAGTTCCTGTTTTGTCTGAACAAAGCACGTCCATGCTGGCCATTTCTTCAATGGATTCCAGACGGGTCACAATGGCTTTATGTTTTGACAAAACCGCAGCACCAACCGCCATGGTCATGGACAGTACTGCTGGCATAGCAACGGGAATAGAAGCAACGGTAAGGATAAGTGCGAACTGAACCAGTTCCAGCCAGGGGGCATCCCGGTGTAACTGGAACAGTATTAAAATAACGACCAGTGCAAGACTGACATAGATCAGGTAATCACCAATAGTTAATACAGCCTTCTGAAAGTGGGAAACAGTTTTTGCCTGTTCCACAAGGTTGGCTGTCTGGCCAAACTTTGTCTGGGCTCCAGTAGCCGTGACTTCTGCCACAACCTCACCCTGCTTGACTATAGTACCGGAAAAGGCTTCATCGCCAACCTGTTTGGATACCGGCAGGGATTCACCGGTCAGTGCCGATTGATCGACACTGAGATAATCACCTTCAATAAGCTTAACATCTGCTGGGATCACGTCCCCTAAGCGGAGCCGGATAATATCACCGGGTACCAGCTGTTTAGCATCGATTTCCTGCCAGACTCCATCACGTAATGCCCGTGCTTTTAGTGCCAGTTGTTTTTTTAAGGCTTCAACGGCATTACCGGCAGTATATTCCTGCCAGAAGCCCACCCCGGCATTAAAAATCAATAAGGCCAGGATAATAAAAAAGTCAGGCCAGTGCTGTACCACAGCAGACAGAATAGCCGCCACTTCAATCATCCAGGGGATCGGTCCCCAGAAATACCCGAGAAGTTTAAATAAAGGTGAAACCTTTTTCTCTTCTAATGCATTGTATCCATATTTTTCCAGACGCTCCTTTACTTGTGCAGAACTCAGTCCCTGAACTTTGGTATTAGTATCTGTCATTGGCTTTATCCTGTTTGAATGTGTATTACTGATGCAGCTCGGGTCTTTTGAATTTATTATTGCCCGTAGAATACAGACTGTATTTGTGAATCATGTTACTTTACCGGGGCTATAACTAAAAGACTAAGAGAGCTTCTGCAAGTTCCGTCTTAATTTATAAAATCTGCTATTATCTTGATCCAGGTTCATGTTCCTTAGATAAATCCAATATACTATGTTGAACAGTATGACTCAATTAAATTTCCTGTTAGAAACTTAATAATCCATAGATATTACTTAAGGATTTTATTTTGGCTGATTTTACCCCGGATTTCCTTAATTTTCTGTTAACTATTATTTTCAGTTTTCTTATTGGACTGGAAATAAAAACGTACAATCTGCAGTATGTAGAAGAACAGGGGCAGATTTTTTTCGGTACCACCCGAACCTTTACCTTTGTCGGTATACTGGGCTACCTGTTTTATAAAATTGATCCCAGTCACCTTATTATCTATGGACTGGGTTTTATTGGTCTGACAGTTTTTTATGCCCTGGTTTATTACCGGAATCTACAAAAAGAAAAGTATAGTATCCTGCCTTTTCTGATTTTACAGCTGGTATACAGCCTGGGAGCAATTTCCAGTCTTTATCCATTCTGGATGCCGGCCTTTATTTTTGTTTTAACAGTATTCATACTTAATCAGAAGAATGCCTTTCGTAAGATTTCTGAACGGGTCAATGTCTATGAGTTTGAAACATTCAGTAAGATGATCCTGCTCTCTGCAGTTATTTTACCCTTATTACCCAAAACACATATTATCCCCTATATTCCTCTGTCACCCTTTAAAATCTGGTTTGCAGTGGTCGTTATATCGGCCATTTCCTATGGCGGTTATATCATGCAGAAATATCTGTTTCCATCTAAAGGCTTTTTTCTGACGGGCCTGATTGGTGGAACTTATTCATCAACCGCAACCACTATTGTACTGTCTAGAAAACTCAAGGAAGCCGGCCATTATAGTGCAGAAATTTCTGCCGGTATTGTTATTGCTACATCGGTTATGTTTCTGAGGATTATTGTTATTGCTTTTGTCTTTAATGCTCAGATAGGTAAAATGATTTTAATACCGTTTATAACACTTTCTTTTTTCAGCCTGTTATTCAGTCTCTGGTTTTTAAGGGAAAAGAAAAATCACAGCCGTTCTCAGTCCATGTCAGATACTAATCCGCTTGAGCTGGGAACGGCCTTTGCTTTTACCCTGTTATTTATTATTATGATTGTACTTACCCAGTTTATAACGGCGCATTATGGCAATGCCGGTTTGCAGGTGTTTTCATTTATAGCGGGATTTACTGATATTGACCCATTTATCCTCTCTGTCCTGACCGGTAAATACAATATTACCCAGACAGAAATCATCAGTGCAGTTATGATTGCCTCTGGCAGTAATAATCTGATGAAAGCCGGTTACGCACTGTATTTTGGGGGTATTAGAAACGCCCTGGCATCAGCTGGCGCACTGATTATCCTGGGTGGAATAATGATTGGCTGGGCATTGCTTTAAGGTTAGACGACCACATAGTTGTTATAGCTAAGAAAAATTCAAATAACAAATAAACAGTGTAAAACTCATCTACACATAGACATACACATACACATCTACACTACCTGACTTAGCTTAAGTTAATATTAAGATTTCTGCTAGTTCCATCGAATATTTCGATTGTAACTATCGTTTTTATTTGTTTTACTAAATTAGTATTTTGTAATATCCTGTTTTGCATCGTAGAAATACAAACAATCATTATTAAAAATACCTGACGAAAGCCAGGATAAAAGGAGAGTTAATATGGAAAACACAAACGAACAACAGGTCAGTCAATTTCCCCGTTTAAATGAACCGGCACCCGCATTCAGTGCTGTTACTACGCATGGTTTAAAAACCAACCAGGATTATCTGGGTAAATGGCTGGTACTGTTTTCACATCCGGCAGATTTTACGCCGGTATGTACCACCGAATTTATTGCCTTTGCAAAGCGGGCGGATGAGTTTAAGGCCATTAATACGGAACTTTTAGGACTGTCCATCGATAGTCACTATTCACATCTGGCCTGGACTCGGAATATTAAGGAAAAATTTGATATTGATATTCCATTTCCTATTATTGCGGATCTGGACATGAAGGTCGCTAAAAGCTATGGCATGATCCATCCAGGTGCCGCCGATACTTCTGCAGTACGTGCTACCTTTATTATTGATGATAAGGGGGTTTTACGTGCCATGGTGTATTACCCAATGAGTAACGGCCGTTCAATTGATGAATTTGTTCGCCTGGTTAAAGCCCTGCAGACCTCTGATGCCAATGGCGTCGCAACCCCGGAAAACTGGCAGCCTGGTGATAAGGTTATTGTACCTCCACCGGCAACAACGGAGGATGCTGAAGCCCGTCTTAAGGAAGGTTATGAATGTACAGACTGGTATTTCTGTAAAAAGGAATTATAGTCGGAAAAATCGTAAGCTATTAAAAAGTCTGCTCTTTAATTAAAATAAAGAGCGGACTTTTTAACTGTATTAAGATTCAACTTCTTCAACAGGCTTGGGTAATCCTGCCAGTTTACTTAACATCTGTATAGGGCCGTGTGGAAACAGTTCATATAAAAATTCTTTATATTCTTCCTGATCACGAAAACTTTTTCCTTTTACTTTACCCAGGGTTTTAAGCAGTTTATGCATAGTTGGATGCATCATATGATCTTCATAATACTCTCTAAAGTATTCAATTAGACCACGAGCCGTTTCATTAACTGGCCGGTGCCCTGCTGCTTCGTGTTGTTTAATCAATGCTTCACAAACTTCTTCATTCCAGTCATCTGGATTAAGCAGATAACCTTCCTCGTCTGTTTCAATGATTTTACCATTAACTTCAATACTCATTTTAGACCTCCTGTTTATTTATTTCTAATTTTTAAATCGGGTCATAATATTAAATTTCAAGCCTTTTAATATCCTGTTTCCTAGTGTTATTTATTTAACTTCATATGGCAGTGATACTTATCACAGTAAAGACAGATTGATTACACTATTATGATCAGTTATGGAACATCAAGCATTTATACAGGCATTTTTTAAATCACTAAAAGGCTTTTTATTTAACCTGCCTTTACTGGTGAGTGTTATTCTCCTGACAGGATTATTTGAAGTATTTATTACTCCACAAATGCTTTCCTCATTATTTAGCGGGAATGCATTCCTTGACACCCTTACAGGGACCATTGTAGGTGGTGCATCAGTTGGGCAGCCTTTTGTCAGTTATCTGATTGGCGGTGAACTGCTTGATGACGGTTTGAGTTTTTATGCGGTTACGGCCTTTATTCTTTCTTGGGTGACTCTGGGGATTGTCCAGTTGCCTTATGAATACAGTCTTTTTGGTGCTCGGTTTACTCTGACACGTAATCTGCTGGCTTTTATTTTTGCCCTGCTGATTGCAATTGCTACGGTACAGTCTCTGGTATGGTTTAAATGAAAAAAACATCCAGAAAGAATCGAAAACCAAAAATCGGGGGACAGATACTTTTTCCTGTTGTTAGTTTAATTTATCTTCTGCTGTATAACTCTGCGCCAGAAAAAACCCTTGAAGCCCTGAATAAGAGCCTATCAATATTAACACACCTACTGCCGGTATTTATTACTGTAATTGTAATAATGGGCCTGATTACAGCACTGTTACAGGTAAAAAAAATGGGCGGGTTACTGGGTAAACAAAGTGGCATTAAAGGCTGGAGTATAGCTATTATCGGAGGCATCTTAAGTCATGGCTCTGCACTAATCTGGTACCAGATGCTGGCAGATTTAAGAGATCATAAAGTTCGGGACAGCCTGATTGTTACCTTTTTATATACCCGGGCCATTAAACTGCCCTGGCTGCCCTTAATGATCAGTTATTTTGGTTTTACTTTTACGCTACTATTAACGGTCTATATAATTATTGGGGCCATTATTCAGGGTATAATTGTGGATAAAATGTCATCAGGCAAACATTTATAATCACTTTTAGCAATATTCTATAACAAAGCGGTTTGAGGTAAACAAAATGATTAATGCTCTGACAATTACCCAGTTAGTTGAAAATACAGCAGCCGGTCCAGGATTACTGGGTGAACATGGCAATGCTTTTTTTATTGAAGCCGATGATTACTGTCTGTTATTTGATACTGGCCAAGGCCTGTCACTTAAACATAATGTCAGTCAGTTGAATTTGCCGTTTGACAGGCTTGAGTCGATAGTTATCAGTCATGGGCATTATGATCATATGGGTGGATTGCTGCCAGCACTAGAAATAACGGGGCCAGTTGATGTTTTTCTGCATCCAGATGCATTAAAACCTAAATATAATCAAACTGGACGAGATATAGGCATTTCCGAAATCAATACAGAGCAACTAGAGTCGTTTACTCGAAATATTATTGAAACAAATGAACCTACAGAAATCAGTAGTGGAATCTATGTTACAGGTGAAATTCCACGTGTTCATTCTGTAGAAAATACCGGCGGTACTTTTTATAACAATCCTGAAATGACTCACACAGATTTACTGCTGGACGATCAGGCTCTGTATATTGAAACCCCCCAGGGTATTGTGGTGCTATTGGGATGCGGGCATTCCGGTGTTATTAATACCCTGGACTATATTAAGAAAATCAGCGGCAAGCCAATACAGGCCGTCATTGGCGGAATGCACCTGCTCAATGCAACTGATGAACGTCTGAAATTTACTGCTGAAGCTTTACAGAAATACCAGATCCCCTATCTTGCACCTAATCACTGTACGGGCATCAATGCTATTTGTTATTTTAAACAACAAATGGATAAAAATATTTTTGCATCCAGTACTGGAACCAGGCATCGTTTTTAGGTTCTTAAAAAAACGAAAAATTATGCCTTTGCAAAAATCTGTTCAAGCTGTCCTAGATCCTGTTCCAGTAACTGCGGATCGTCATCTCGTATAGCCAGAAATGGTACTGAAATATGACGTTTATTCAACTCCCTTACCAGCTCTTTGATAAATACCCCGGATGGTAAGGCGCTGTTATCAGTTAAATGTACTGCACAACCTGGACTTTCAGGATTTCCCCCTAAAACAGCCAGGAAGTCAGCACCCTGCTGGCAAAGTGCTTCAGCCCTATCTACCACATCCATACTGAGTTGCGAACAATGCTCTCTGCCCTTAATAGTATCAAGCGCCTCTCGAATAGAGGTTCCTGCTGGACGTGTTCGATAAAAACCCAGACAGGCTATTTCCGGGCAGGGCATTTGTAAAATGCCTATATTATATTTTTGACAAAGTTCTAATACCGGTCGGTTGAATGCTGGAAATTTAGCAGCCCCCCTATCACGACTGTTCTGATTTAAAATACAGTCAATGACTGCGACAAAGCGATAAGCCCGATTATCCTGTTTTTTCTGCAGTTTTTTCAGCAACGGAACTTTAGTCCATATTTGCTTAACAGGCTCATAGATCATATATTTTAATTACTATTACAGAAAAGACAGATAACTTTAAATAGCTTTTTACCTGCTAAAACGAAGTTAAGCTCGGTGGGCAGCAGAGTTAGCCTGATATAAGAATTCATCTAACAGCGAATCTGCATCTAATAAATGAGTTTCCAGCCAGTTTCTTAACCAGTGCATGTATTCCTCGCCAAATGGGGTATGCCCTTTTTTTAACTGTTCATGTACAGAAAGAAGCTGTTCCAGCAATCGTTCGTGTTCTTTTTTATGTTCATTAAAATCTGGATAATGATATTCTTTCATCAGTTTTTCTTCGTTTTTAAACTCATCTTTTGCAAGGCTGACAAAAGCATCAAGATGTTGATTAACCTGACTTACAGAATGACCATCCATAACACATTTATCGAGCGTCTCAATTAAAGTCATTAACTTCTGATGATCATTTTCTAATAGTGGATGCATCATTATGCTCCTGTTTAAGATAGACTACAGAGGTCGAGTTGTTAACTGTATATTATAAGCTCCTTTTATTAACATACTCTTTTGAATTAAACATGTAAAGTATATGGTTATTTAAACTGTGATGAATAATGGGCTATTAAATAGTGATACCATGTTGCAATAACCAGCTGCGATCCAGTTCCCAGCGTACTTTATCTATTTCATCATCATTAATAACGGTTATACGGGCCAGATTTTGTACCGTAGCCAGTTTCTTTTGAGCTTTCTGGAATTCCGGAGACTGTGTTGACAGGCCTTTGACCTGTGGAAAAAGAATACCAAGAATCCTGGCCACTGGAACATCTGTAGAACGCGGGGTACTCATGACAGCGGTTCTGTTATCAATTCGAATAACTTTAAAATGATAGGGGAACTCTTTAATACTACGGATTGAACTTAACTGTTCATTTAGCTCACTGACTTTAGGACTTTCATATAAAAAGACTACCGCCAGTGTCAGAGTAAAAACGCCCAGAATTAATGCATATATTTTTGTACCACGATCCATTATTTATCCCATTCATTAATAACAATTTTTGTTATAGCCCTCCTACCAGGCAGCTTTATCGGTATTGGCGCAGGTAAAACCATTCAAAAAATCGTTTTAACCAGTGGAAAAATCTCATACGCGGTAAAATCAGATTAAGTTTACTATTTCTAAATACCAGCATGCCTGAATTCTGGCTGTCAATAATACACATCAGTTCAATCCTGAAAGTATGGGAAGCCGGTTTATTATTAAATTCTTCAAGCAGATTTTTAGCTGCAGTCTCAGCCTGCAAATCGGCCATATGTGCCTGTTTGGGCATCCAGCCTGGTCCAGGGAAACTACCGGAATCTCCGGCAACATAGACCTTATCAGAGCCTTCAACCTGGCAATGGCTGTTAGCCTTGAGCATTCCCCCTTCAGAACGGGGTAACTGGGTATTATTAAACCAGCTGTTGCCGGTCATACCAGGCATAAAGATGATCAGGTCGGCATCAAACTCACCGCCTTCAGTTATGACACTATGATCTGTAAACTGCTTCATTTTATGACCCAGATGGGTTTCTATATCACGTTTTTTCATTTCCTTAAGCAGACCATCAACGGCCTTGGGCCCCAGTCTCTGTCCTGGATTTTCTGACGGAGTAAAGAAAACAAGTTTAAATTTATCCCGCCTGCCCTCTTTACGCAGTTGACAGTCAATGCCAAATAAAAATTCAAACATGGGACCACCGCGCATGGCACTGGGTTCCTTGGGATTGCCCGAAAAACCAAAGGCTATGGTGCCGCCCTGCATGGCTTTAAGACGATCTCTGATCTTTACGGTAGCCGGAATTCCTTCACAGGGAGTAATGGCATTATCAATACCCGGTAACTTTTTTATAAACTGTCCACCGGAACAGATCAATAAAGCATCATTTTCTATATCACCCTGAGTGGTTTGCAGGGTCCGGCCATTATTGCTTAAGCCAGTTGCTTCAGCTGCAATATGCTTAACCTGCATGCGTTGAAAATAATTACTCAGATCAATAGTCAGATCTTTGGGTTGCCTTAATTCACAGGGGATCCAGATAGTTCCCGGCAGGTAATGAAACTCGGCTCTAGGAGAAACAACAGTAATATCCAGTTCCATGGAAGACTTGCGCAGAGTTTTTATGGCAGTTAGGGCAGCAAAACCACTGCCTACAATGGTTACTTTTTTCATTAATACTATTTCCGGTAAAGTTTGATTATCGATTATAGTGATTATATATCCAGACCAGTCAATCTGATGTAACCTGTATCACTAATCAGGCTTTTTGGCTTATTTACCACCCTTAACAAACAATGATAATTGTGGTTTTTCGACGGGTGCTTTAATAGAAAACTGCTGCAGCTCCTTTTTACCCAGAATCTCTCCCAGGGCAAAACGGGAGACAAACTGAATATAATCCCTGTTCAGTTTACGGGGTGTATACATCAAAACATTCTGCATAGGCCGGTCTTCATACAGAACATCTTTTATGTCCGGATTAAAGGCCCTATTTCTGCTGATTTTCAGAATTTTACCCAGATTAAGTCCACTACCATCAGCAAAAACAAGCAAATGTGGATACAGATGTTGTTCCGGATCAGGTTCTGGAAAATCAATAATGGCTATTAATTTATGAGGTTTCCCGGTCATGGAAAAAGTCAGGCGCTGGTTACTTTCAAGCAGGGGTACCAGGTATATTTCTTCCCCAATGGCGTCATATAGCCTGGATAACTGCTGAAAATATTCAACCGGGGGCCATAACTTCCCCCTGTACTCATTTTTATTAATCATATAGCCTGTTATTAATTATCATCCAGCAATAAAGCCGTTCCACTGGGTTTATTGCGAACATTTCTGACTTTTGACAGTGTTTTTAAATTACTGTCCTTAACTGATAATAATTTATCTGACTGTATCCGGTTAAGTACGACTTCCACCAGTGTTGTGGTATTAGGATAAAGAAAACTGATACCTACTGTTTTATTTTGACCATCATAAACAATAAAAAAGGATTTTTCATAACGGATATTGCTTATAGATGAAACCGCTTCAATATCAAAAACCAGCATCAGCTTACGTTTTTTTAATTGATTAAACATACGCCGGGTATTGGTATAATTAAGCATTAATACCCGGCATGAATCATCCGCTGAGTGTTTATAAAATTTATTTTCATATTTATTAAACTGTTCAGTTAAATCCCGTATAGTATTGCCCTGCTGGTCACGTACATAAAAATCTATATAATAATCATCTACAGCCAGCCCGGTATCATCACGTACCTTGAAAAAAAACTGCTGGTATTTTTTCTTATAGTTTCTTTTGGATGCCTTATAATTTTTTTCAGAGACACTAGAAAACTCACTGAACAACTGCTTGTAATCTTCCAGAGAATCCACATTCAGAGCTTTTAAAATCAGGTTTTTCGGACCTGTTTGAGCTTTAAAATCAGGATGTTTTACATCCAGAATGGAGCCATGGTTTAAACCTTTAAATACCGCAAAAGGTATAGCTGAAAACTTTATTTCTTCACGCCAGGTAATATGGGCGGGTTTATTGGTTTTGTTAAAAAACACCTTGCATTTGCGGGTATTAAGAGAAGTACCGCATATTCTGACGGTACCATCCGTACCGGCCTTTTTTCTGGCTTTTACGAATTTGGCCTGCAGCTCATCGGCATAATTGTAGCCTGCGGCAAAAACAAAGGGCAGGCAGGTATTATCCAGATTGCCATCTTTATCAGCAGAAAAATAATCTTCAGTGTGCAGGTCTATTTCTGATAAATTCCACTGAAACGGACTGGCGGGTTCCAGTCCCTGCAGTACATGCTTGCCGGATTCGAGAAAATCTTCTTTGTGCGAATAGCTGTTAAAGAAAGTAGAACGGAATTTGCCCAGAAAAGACTGGCCCATTTTTGCCAGATCTGAACCAAAGTTAGCCGGAGCCAGCATTAACAGACGTTTTACGGGACAATCCAGTTTGAGCCCCTGCTCACGTTGACGGGTTCGCCTTAATACCAGCCAGGCTCTGACAACAAGAGCACCGGTACTGTGACAGACCACATTAATGCGCTCTGTTTTATTAAATAACCGGTTGTAATCCACCTCAAGTTTATCAGCAAAGTCTT
The DNA here is from genome assembly GCA_027012135.1 of Gammaproteobacteria bacterium. Taxonomy (GTDB): domain Bacteria; phylum Pseudomonadota; class Gammaproteobacteria; order GRL18; family GRL18; genus JANELJ01. Next base: position 5,303 of record JALUZF010000232.1, on the reverse strand, counting down.
TAAAGGTCGCTTCATCATCCATACTGGCATAATCAAGAAAGAATACATTGGCTTTTTTAAAACCGCCTTCCCTGACAAAAAAATCACGCAATTTCTTAAAACTTTGCGGTCCGTCTGAATAACCATGAATAATTAAGAGTTTCTCATCCTTTTTAACACTCATAAAAGTTCTCCTTGATTGTGCGGCAGCTGCTAAATTTTCCCTCACCCTGGTCCTCTCCCGGTGAGAGAGGGGATATTCTTCTAATTTATGCTTTATGAGTATAATAGTCAATTAAGCGCAATTTTATGGTGCTTAATAAATCATTTGTTGTGCCGTTATTTGAAGCTTTAAAACACAGTAAATTCAGGGATTGAGCTAATTCCTGTAAAGAATTATCCTGTACCGGTTCAGCCCATTCAGATAAGGTTCTGCTGCCGGAAGTCTGCAATAATAATTCTCTGAGTTGATCTGCAGAACTGCAGGCCTCAATATCACGAATAAAGGCGATGCGCTTTTGCCGGGACTTAAACCTTTTATGCAGATAGAACACTACAGCAGCAATCAGCAGCAATAACAGACTGAATAATAGATATTGAGCAAATGCCGGAATATACCAAAGAGACGGAAGTTGAACCTGTGTCTGTTTTAACAGGCCCTGTTCGGGATCAAAATAATCAATACTAATGTGCGTGTTTTTTAAAGGTGTTGTCCAGCTCGGCACAGCAACATGCCAGCTCTGTACGGATCGTTTTCCTGTATCAGTCAACTGTTCCTTGGCAACAAACCTGACACGATCCGGCGTTGTCTGAGCAATTTTGGCCAGGCGGCTGCGGATACCGTATATTTCTTCTCCCGGATAGTCATCACTATTTATTGATAACTGCCAGAAAGGCTGGCTATTGACCAGTTCCAGTTTGCTGCTTACAGTAACCTGTGCCACAGGAACGGTAGCTGGAATATAGGCCGGTACCGGTTTGATAGCGATATAAATAACAGGAAGATAAAAACGCCAGCGTCCCCTGCTGCCCCGTTGTATAACAGATGGAGCATGGAGGCTCAAATGGCCATAGTTCTGAGCTTTTAACTGCCAGTTAACCCGAACGGATTTAATACCATTTTTATACTGACTTTCCTGCCAGCTGTGCAGCACACTAAAACCGGGAAAACGGGCTTCTTCTGTTTTAACCTGGTTATTCTCTGTCATCAGGTTCTGTACAATACTGATAATAATGGTATCCCCCTGCCAAATCGCTTTAGGCGGCGGGTCCCAGTGAGGTGCGCCATTAATATTATTACGTATCAACGGACGTACATTAATATCAACAGGCCGGGCTATGGCACCGCCCTGAGCAATAGCATGCAGGGTTTTAATACCTGTTGTTTCTGGATATAAACGTAGATACTGAATGGTTTTTATATACCCTCCAGGAAGGTTTTCACTATCTCTGGACATATCTTCAATATAGAAGTCCCTGTTCCAGCTATGCAGCTGAGCTGGTTCGGGTATGCTCTGCCCAAAATAAACAAGCTGTACAGATAAAAATTTGCCCATTTCCATTTCCGTTTTATCAGTGACTATAGTCAGGACAGCCTGTTTTTTAATACCTGTACTGGCCAGGGCTTGACTGACCAGTACAGGTATCAAAAGCAGGCTAATACAGAAGCAGGATAGCAACAGCATGGATAATAAGCGGTGCACCTTATTTACCATGAACGCTGTCCTTCACTATCCAGAGGTTTATCCGGGACATAGTGCAGACCAGTTTCATAGGCCATTAGCTGATTAAATAGCTCAGCAGTGGACTCAGGCTGAACGTCCTGGCTGGAAAGCACCCAGAAATTTTCATTCTCCATAGAGGGGGAAGAACCTTTATACAACTGAAACTTAATTCCCTGTTTAAGGAGGTTCTGCTGCTGTTGAACAGACAGCTGGCGAAAAACCGGATTATTCCTGAGTTTTTCAAAACTCGGTAAAAATATTCCATCGGCTACTTTATCCGTAAATTTTTCTGTTAGCTGAGAGGTCGCGGCACGCCACTCAGCTCGTTGCTGAGTTATTTCAATATCCTTAATCGTCTCACGTATGGCCTGTGCAAGAGAGCGGGCAAACTCAGTATTAACGGCGGTTTTATCCGTCGCAATACCCCGCCGGGCGGCATCCTGGTATAAAACTTCGGCCTGTTCATAATCACCCAGATAAAAATAACTATTGGCCAGATTAAAAACAGCCTGAGCCTGTAAGATTTTATCTTTAAGATGCCAGGCCAGCCGGGAAAAAACCTGTTGTGCGCAGTTATAATCTTTTAAACGGTAACAGGCAACGCCCCGTGCAAAACGTGCATAATCTGATAATAACTGACGCTTATCAGGTTGTGTGAAGTCAAGCACTTTTTGATACTGCTTTGTCTGCAGGGCATTATTTATCTGTTGTTCCAGTGTTTGATTATTATGACAGGCAGTAAGCAGTAATATTAAACTGATCACCATAAGTTTTGATGCTGAACCGGTAAAACGCAGGGCAGCCAGTAAAAAAAGTCCGCCCAGCAGCAGCGGAATATAAAACCATTCGTGCCATAGAACCTGATTAAAATCCCTACCTTTAATTTCAGGCAGTGGAATATGCAGTATTTCCTGCAGTGATAGTTCATTGACGGCTTCTAATGGGTAATACATCCCTTTTGCTGCCTGAGCCAGTCGTTGCAGATTTTCACTATGACGTCTGCTTACCACAACCACCCCGTTATGAGTCAGACTATGATTAAATCCCTGTAGAATACTGACAGCTTCATCACCACCCACTCCAATAATAACAATGTTTTCATAATTGTCTTTAACCTTAGTAAGACGTTTAAGTGCTTTATCCAGAGCAGTGTTACTTAAATCGCCGTCACTGAATAACAGCAGATAAGTATAAGAAGTATCCTTATTATCATACTCATCACCTGTTAAAGCTGAAGCCAGATTATTGCCATTAGTCGGAGGCCGAAACTTGCTTAACTGACTGATAAAATGGCTCAGTAAATTCTGATCCCTGGTGGGAATAAGCAGTGTATGGGGCTGACCGGCAAAAATTGACAGTCCCACTTTAGTCTGTTCCGGTAATATGCCTGTCCACTGCTGTAACTGCTGCTGAACCTGGGCTATACGGTTCTGACTACTGTCTATGGCCTGCATGGACTGGGAAAAATCAACTAACACCCTGACTGTGGAGCTTTGTTGTAATAAGGCTGGCGGTACCCACTGGACTGTCCTGGGGCCGGCAAGCGCCAGGCAGAACATCAGCCAGGCCGCACTTAAGAGCAGCAGGCAAGGTGTCAATTTTAGTTTTCCTGAATCGGCCTGCAGCCAGGGTAAAAAATGTTCATCTGCAATCTGCTGCCAGCGTATTCTCTGTTTAAAATAAATCCCGAACACTACCAGAAACGGAACTAAAAGCAGCACTAAAGCACCGGGTAAATACCAGTAAATTCCTTCAGGAAACATCTCTGCTCCCCTGTGAGTAGCGTACAGCAAGAAACAACAGGATCAACATTGCAGTAAGCAAAGGAATATAATACCAGGGCTGAGTTATTTTATTATCATCAGCCTGTGTATCTGACTGCTGAAGCGATTGGCCATGTAACTGCACAATGCTGGCCATAGCCTGTTTAAAGTCATTATGGTCACGGGCATAAAAAAGCTGTCCCTTACCTGCTTTCGCTACCTTTTTTAGCACATCCAGATTAACAGGCTCATAGAGCAGACTACTGGTATTTAATACTGCACTTTCAGGCTGTACCGAACCGACGGCTATAACATAAACAGTAAAACCTTTTTCTGCTATCTGTTCAGCCGCCGTCTGCGGTGCGATATCTCCTACCTGAGTGCCGCCATCCGAGATAATAATTGCCACCTGTGCATTATCCGATCTATTGCTGCTGTTTTTATTCTGATTAGCAAACTGTTTTTCAATCAGCTTAAGTGTGGCCCCCATATCTGAAATACGGCCGCCAAGAAAAGGTGTTATTCGCCCTATCTCATGCTGTACAACGTTAATATCCTTTGTCAGCGGCAGCCATAATGCCGGTGGATTACCGGATATAAGCAGAGCAAACCGCTCTTCCGTATAAGAATCGAGAGCCTCCGAAAGTTCTTTTCTGGCAAAGCCTATACGGCTGACAGGCTGATTATTAATCAGGTAATCACTTAAACTCATGGACAGAGCAGTATCCATTACCAGAACCATGTCAATGGGCTGCTTATTATCTCTTTCAGCAAGCTGTCCGGTATATTGAACAGGTTGTGCCAGGGCCAGCAGTAATAAACTAAACAACACTGAGAGCAGGATATTATGCTGCCTGAAATACACCTGTTTTTTTTCGTGCTGCAGAGTTTCAGCATCCAGAGAATTAAGTAAAGGAAAATGAATGCTTATTGAAGGCAGCCAGCGAGGCCATATTATCTTCACTGTTCTAAATTTAAACCAGACCAGCCAGATTAAGGGTATAAAATACAGCCAGATTTCCTGTTTAAAACCAAACTCAGACATACCGCTTAATTCTCTGTAACAGCAGGAGGATCTGCTCTGGCCTGGGCGGCTGCTTTTTAAAGCGTAATCTGTCCAGTTCTGACTGAAAATGATTGATTTCAGTTTTTTTATTATGCTCTTTTCTATTAAGTTCTTTTTTTAAAGATCTTAATAATTCAGCAAGCTGATCAGCCGCTTTAACTGGGCTAATACTTTGCTTTATTAACTGCTGTTCCAGAGATCGCCAGGGATTAATATAAACTGTTTTGTAATACCAGAAGAACAACAGCAGTACGGCAGTAAACAACAGGACCGTCAGCCATATTGACGTTGTACTGAATACTGTACCGGAAGGTAATTGCGGAATAAAAATATCAGCCAGATTGTCAGCCTGAGAAACCCGCATACTAACCTGCCAACCGGTGTAGATTTAGATTGTCCTGCGTAGTGGAAACCAGGCTGAAACCAATAGAGGATTGCTTAAATAAATGAATGAGCATTTCAAAGCGTGCCTCAATTAACTGATTTAACAAAGGCTGCTGAGATTTCGTAAGATTAAAGGTAGATTGCTTCCAGGCCAGTTCAATTTCGCTGCTAAATTCCACCCTTTGTTCTGATGGATCCTGAATACAGAATGCCTGACAGGCACAGTAATGACCCAGTGCCTGCAGTGTTTTTTTATGCTGTTGCTTCAGGGAATTAAAATCAGATAATAAAATCAGATCACTGCCCTGCTCAATATGCTGTTTTATGCCGGCAAAGATATGCGGCCAGTCGGGTGCATGGTCAGACTGTTCTGGCGGACAGGGCTGG